>NZ_JBPAXY010000007.1:0-386802 GCF_050897975.1 Pseudooceanicola aquaeponti | reverse complement strand
ACAGTACCTCTGAATTTCCTTCAACCCGTCCGCCTCGAACCTCCCTCAGCAGCGCCGCCGCTTCGTTCCGTCCGACCCGTCCGGGCCGCCCCGCAGCGCCTCAGCGCCGCCGGTGAAGGGGCTTCTACGAGGAGTGCGGGGGAGTCGCAAGGGGTTTTTGAAAGAAAATCGGATCCCGGCTCAGATTTTCTCACGACCCCATAGAATACAGGGATCTGAAAGGCCGCCTGCCCCCTGGGGGCCTGCCCTGCTCTGCGTGAGGGCCGCAAATCGTGGTGAGTTTTCCCGGAATCGTCGGCGATTCCGGGCTAGAGGCGGCGCGGCAGGCGCTGGAGACTCGGGCCAAGGCCCCCCGCACCATGGACGAGCCCCTAGGCGCCCAACCCGATGGAGAGCTCTCGTGCGGCATCCAGCAACCGCGGCCGCATACGGGTGATATCCTCTTCGCGGAAACGCTCTCTCGGTCCCGAGAAAGACAGGGCCCCCAGCAAGCGCTCTGATCCCGAGAAGACAGGTGCCGCGATACCCGCACAGAGCTTGTCTCTTTCCCCAAGCGAAACGGCGAAGCCCTCCTGGCGGATCAGATCCATGTCGCTGCCCTGCTCGGGCGGATCACCGAAAGCGCGCAGGACCTTCCCGGCCGCGCCCCGATACAGGGGCAGGCGATCCCCGACTTGCACGCGGTCCAGGGTGGAATGCTGCGAATCCAGCCGGAACAGGCACAGCCGCTCGGTCGCGGTCTGGCGCACGTGGAACGACGGGCTTTCCGTTCCGATCGAGACCAGGCGCTCCATGACCGGCAGGAAGTGATGGCGCAGCGGGTTGCTGCGCTCGTAGGCCAGGCCAAGCTGCATGATCGTCGGGCCGAGCGCATATTTGGACTCTTCGATCCGGATCACGTAGCCGGCGGCCTGCAACGACTCCATCAGCCGCAGGATCGTGCTCTTGTAGAGCCCCGTCGCCCGGGCGATCTCGGACAGGTTGCGGGGGATCGTGCTGGCTTCAAGCGCCGCGATGATCGACAGCGCCCTGTCCACCGCGGCGACGCCGCGCGATGACTTCTCCTTGTCGGGATTGGTGTTGTCCTGGGCTGTCACATCTACCTCGACTGGTCGTTTGAATGGGCGATACGCCTGACGTCATTTTCATCGAACTGTAGGATTGGACCCTATCACCATAGAAATCCGATCAGAAGTCTTCACGGCGAAGAACCGGCCTCCGGCCTGGGCCCCGTGATGGGACGGCAGGCCGCAGGCTCGGGGGCACCCGCCATGCGGCCCGACCGCCAGACCCTAGACCGCAGCCGTTGCAGCCCCTGCCCCCATCTCGGCGAGAACCAGCAGCGCGTCCGCCGCGATGATCTCTGCGCCCCGGCAGATGAGCGGGTTCACGTCCATCTCCGACAGGACCTCGCCGTGATCGGCTGCGAACTCGGACACCCGGGCGATGATGTCCGCCAGCGCCTTGCGATCGACGGCGGGCTGCCCCCTGAAGCCATCCAGCAGGCTTTCGCCCCGCAGCCTCGCCAGCATCGCCTCTGCCTGCGCTGCGGTCACCGGCGCAGGGGCCGTGACACTATCGGCCATCAATTCGACGAGGACGCCGCCAAGCCCGACAAGCACCAGCGGCCCGAAGGCCGGGTCGACCCGGGCGCCGACGACGATCTCCAGCCCTTCGGGAACCATATGCTGAAGGATCACCCCGTCGATGCGCGCCGCAGGAACGGCCGTGCGGACAGCGCCCATCATCCGCTCGTAGGCGGCGACGGCCGCCTCGGCGCCTTCCAGGCCTAGGGCGATGCCTCCGACCTCGGTCTTATGGGCAATGTCGGGGCTGTCGATCTTCATCACCAGGCGCCCGCCCATCTCTGCGGCCGCGCTGCGCACCTCTTCGGCAGAGGTGGCGCGGCGATCGCCGGTGACAGGCACCCCATAGGCCGCCAGAAGCGCCTTCGCCTCGCGCTCGGGGATCGTGGCGGACCGCGCGGCGGCCAGCTTGCGCGCCACCTCACTCCGCGCGGCCTCTTCGACCAGCCTCGGCGCCCGCTCTGCGACCGCAGCGCGTCGGCGGTGCCAGTCGGCCCACAACCGGATCGCGGTAAAGCAGGCGGTGTTGGAGCGGAACAGCGCAAGATTGCGGCTGGCCTCGATCTCTGCCGCGCCCGGCCCTTCCAGCCAGCCCGAAAGCCAGACCATGGCAATCACCTTGTCGGCCTTGCGGGCCAGCTCATCCAACAGCTGGATTCGGGGGGTCGCCGTGTCATAGGCCAGCGGGTGCGGGATGACGATCACGCCGTAGCTGTCGTCGGCCAGGACGGTGTCGACGCAAGCGGTCAGCGAGGTCATGTTGTTCACCACCTCGGCGGTGACATCCGCCGGATTGCGGACCGCACCGAAGCTGGGAATATGCTCGGCCAGGGTCGCAAGCACGGCGCCGTCCGGCTGCGGCAGCGGGACGCCCGCCGTTTCAGCGGCATCGGCGGCCATGATGGCGGCCCCGCCCGAGGTCGCGATGACCATGCTCCCGTCACTCGACGGCGCCCCTACCTTGGAGAGGAAAGTGGCGACCTCCAGCAGATCTTCGAAGTCGTCGATCATGATGCCGCCGGCCCGGTCGATCATGCTGCGATAGGCGGCCTGCGATCCGGCAAGGCTGCCGGTGTGCGAGGCCGCCGCCTCGGCCCCGGAGGCGCCCCGGGCCATCTTGCACAGGATCAGCGGCTTGCCGGCCTGCGTCGCGCGGCGGCAGACCTCTTCCATGCGTCGCGGGTTGGCCAGCCCCTCCAGCAGGCAGACGATCACCCGGCAGCCCGGATCATCGACCAGGAAGTTGGCGCAATCGGCCACGTCCACATCCGCGGAATTACCACAGGACAGCACATGGCTGAAGAAGATGTCGCGGTTCATCGACTGCGCCAGCGACAGGCCAAGCGCGCCGGACTGGCTGGCCAGGCCGATCGCACGTCGCTCTGCGGGACAGTCGAACCCCTTGTCGAGGTCGAGCCCGGTCAGGAAGGTGGCCCCGGCCCGCGAGGCGAAGTTGACGAAACCGATTGTATTGGGCCCGACCAGGGGCATCCCGCTTTCCCGGGCGCGGGCGGCAATGCGGCCCTGCACGGCGGCGGTTTCGGCGTCGCCCGTTTCGGCAAAGCCCGAGGCGATCAGCACCACCCCGCCCGCCCCCACCGCGATGGCCTCCTCGACGATCGCTTCGACCATCGACAGGCCCGTCGCCACCAGGACGCAGTCCGGCACCTCAGGCAGGTCGCCAAGCGCGGCATGGCACGGCACGCCGTCGATCTCGTCATAGCGCGGGTTCACCAGGTAGAGGGCTCCGTCGAACCCCGAGAGGTTCTGCATGAAGCGGCCACCGAAGGAACTGGCGTTGGCCGAGGCGCCGACGATGGCGATCGACCGGGGATTGAAAAGCCGGTCAAGCTGCGCGGTCGGTCGAAGGGAGGAGGGAGTCATCTGGTCTCTCTGTTCTTTGGCGGAGTGTCTTGCGCGGCCGACCCCGGCCGGCCGCGCAGCGAAACAACGGTCGGGGTTACTGGCCCACGACGATGTTTGCCGACTTGATGATTTCGGCGGCGGTCTCGGTCTCGGCCTCGACCTGGCTGCGGAAGTCCTCGGGCGACGGGACGACCGGACGGCCCTGCAACTCCAGCTTGGCGCGGGTCTCGGGATCTTCGGTCGCGCTTACGATGGCGTCGTAGAAGGTCTGGACGATGGAGGGATCGGTGCCATCGGGCATGAAGACGCCGGTCCAGAAGGTGACGTTGAACCCGTCGATCCCGGCTTCCATCATCGTTGGCGTATCGGGCAGGCCAGGCCAGCGATCCGGCCCCGAAACCGCCAGCGCGGTCAGTCGGCCGGCCTCGATCTGCGGCACCCCCGAGGGTGTATCGAAGGCCAGGTCGATCTCGCCCGACAGCAGCCCGACTTCCATCGGGGCGGCGCCCTTGTAGGGGATGTGGGTCATCTCGGTGCCGGTCTTCTGCGCCATGATCTCGGTGGCGAGATGGATCAGGTTGCCGATCCCGGCAGAGCCATAGGACAGATCCCCCGGATTGGCGCGGGCCGTCTCAACCAGCGAGGCGACATCCGTCACACCCTCGGTGCGGGGATTCTCGGGGTTGGTGACCAGGATGAAGGGGGTTTCGACGACCTTGGTGATCGGCGCGAAATCCACCAGCGGCTGGTACTGGATATCCTTGAACAGCGTCGGATTGACGGTGATCGAGCTCGAGTTCGAGAACAGCACCGTGTGGCCGTCGGGATCGGCCTGGGCGACGGCGGTCGCCGCCAGCATCCCGTTGGCCCCGGTGCGGTTCTCGACCACCACCGGCTGGCCCAGCGACTCCGTCAGCTTCTCGGCCATGATGCGGGCCACGGTGTCGATCGAGCTGCCGGCACTGAAGCCGACCAGCACCTTGATGGGTTCACTCGGGTAGTCCTGGGCCTGGCCGAGGGACGCGGCGGAAAGCCCAAGGGCAAGGCCAAGGGCGAGCGTTTTCGAAGATTTCATGGTTCCTCCCATTTTTCAAAATGGTCTTTTTGACAGACCACATGTTCTAAACCATATCCATATCCGCTCTTCTGGCAATGCCCTTCCTGCCAGAAATTTCTGGCGAACCCTGAGTCCCGCCTCGCAAAAACGCCAAGCGGCCGAACATAAGTCTTGTGAATCTTTCAGACCATATGTTCTACTTAAAAGAACACAGAGGGGGAAATCATGCTCGGAACCAAAGACGAAAACCGCCTGCCGGGAGCCAAAAATTGAAGGAAGAAGGTTTGTCCGGAAAGAAACTCCTGATCGCGAATCGGGGGGAGATCGCCGTTCGCGTGGCACGGGCCTGTGCCGAGCTCGGAATCACCAGCGTGGCCATTCACCCTGAGGATGACAGGGCTGCCGCCCATGTGACCGCCGCGAACGAGGCGCTGCTCATCCCCGGGCGCGGCGCAATGGCCTATCTCGATATCGGCACCGTGGTCGACGCGGCGCGCTCTGCCGGTTGCGACTTCGTCCACCCGGGCTATGGCTTCCTCTCCGAGAACGCCAGTTTCGCGCGCCAGTGCGAGGACGCGGGGATCACTTTCGTGGGGCCAATGCCCGACAGCCTGGCCCGGCTGGGCGACAAGGCCCGCGCCCGCGCCCTTGCGGTGTCGCTTGCGGTGCCGGTGGTCGAGGGGCTCGAGACCGTGACCTCGACCGAGGATGCCCTGGCCTTCTTCGCCGCGCAGCCCGCGGGCACCGCGGTGATGGTCAAGGCCGTGTCGGGCGGCGGCGGTCGTGGCATCCGCACGGTGCGGCAGGCCGAAGACCTGGAGGCCGCCGTGAAGAGCTGCCGTGCCGAGGCGAAGTCCGCCTTCGGCGACGATGCGCTTTACATGGAACGGCTGATCGAACGCGCCCGCCATGTCGAGGTGCAGGTGCTGGGCGACGGACAGGGCGGCATCACCCACCTGTGGAACCGCGAATGCACGGTGCAGCGGCGCAACCAGAAGCTTCTTGAAATCGCCCCCAGCCCCTGGGTGCCCGAGGCCCTGACCAGGGCCATGCAGGAGGATGCCGTGCGCCTGGCTGCCGCGGTGAACTACCGTGGCCTTGCCACCGTCGAATACCTGGTCGACGAGGACCGCGGCGATTACGCCTTTATCGAGGTGAACCCCCGCATCCAGGTCGAACACACGGTCACCGAAGAGGTGATGGGCCTCGACCTGGTCGCCGCACAGATCCGGGTCTGCGCCGGGGAAACCCTGGGCGAGCTGGGCCTGACCCAGGACAGTCTGCCCGCGCCCCGCGGCTTCGCCGTGCAGGCACGCGTCAACGCCGAGATCATGTCCGAAGATGGCATGGCCCGGATCGCGGACGGCACGATCACCTCCTATGAGGTGCCCACGGGGCCCGGCCTGCGCATCGACGGCTCGGGCTATAGCGGGCTGACGCTCTCGCCCTTCTACGACTCGCTGCTGGCCAAGGTCATCGTGCGTGGTCAGGACTGGCCGTCGCTGCGCCAGCGCCTGGACCGGGCGCTGTCCGACTTCCTGATCGGCGGGGTCGAGACCAACATCGGTTTCCTGCGCAAGCTGCTGGCACTCGACGAGGTTCATACCGGCGCCGTGACCACCCGCATGGTCGACGACCGGGTGGCCGAACTGGTCCGCGCACCGGCCCCGGCCCAAAGCCACCGCAGCATCCCGGACAGCCCGGTTGCCACGGCTCCGACCGGGGCCGAGGTGGGCGACGGCCTGATCGGCATCGCCGCCCCCATGGGCGGGGTGCTGGTCTCTTTGCTGGTGACAGACGGGGAACCGGTCGCCCTGGGCACGCCGGTCGCTGTCCTCGAAGCCATGAAGATGGAGCATGTGGTCACCGCCGATGTGGCGGGCCATGTGCGCCGCCTTGCCTGCCCGGGCGAGGTCATCTCGAAGGGCGATGCCCTGGTGGTGGTCGAACCGGGCGAGATCGCCGGGGCCGCACGCAGCGAGGAAGCCGCCTTCGACCCGAACCGGATCCGGCCCGACCTGGCCGAGGCCCTGGCCCGGCGCGACAGCGGCCTGGACGCCGCGCGCCCCGAGGCGGTCGCCCGCCGTCACGACAAGGGCAAGCGCACCGCACGGGAGAATATCGACGACCTCTGCGACAGCGGAAGCTTCGTGGAATACGGCGCGCTGGCCGTTGCCGCGCAACGCAGCCGCCACCCCGAAGAGCACCTGCGCAAGATCAGCCCGGCCGACGGCCTGGTGGCCGGCATCGGCACGATCAACGCCGACACCTTCGGCCCCGAGAAGGGCCGCGCGGCGGTGATGTCCTACGACTATACGGTCTTTGCGGGCACTCAGGGCAATATCGGGCACCGCAAGACGGACCGGCTGCTGAAGGTCGCCGAACGCGCGGCCCTGCCGGTGGTGGTCTACGCCGAAGGGGGCGGCGGGCGGCCCGGCGACACCGACAACCGGCCCGGCGTGAACCTGGCCAACCCGACCTTCTGGCAACTCGCCCGGCACTCGGGCGTGGCGCCCATGGTGGGCATCGTCTCGGGGCGCTGCTTTGCCGGCAATGCCGCCGTGCTTGGCGTCTGCGACGTAGTGATCGCCACCGAGGATGCCACTATCGGCATGGGCGGCCCGGCGATGATCGAGGGCGCCGGCCTCGGCGTCTTCCGGCCCGAAGAGGTCGGCCCGACCTCGGTGCACAGCCGTAACGGCGTGATCGACATCCTGGTCGCGGACGAGGAAGAGGCCACCGAGGCGGCCCGCAAGTACCTGTCCTATTTCCAGGGGCCGATCGACAGCTGGGAGGCCAACGACACCCGCCAGCTGCGCGGTGCCGTGCCCGAGGACCGCAAGCGCGCCTATGACGTGCGCCCGCTGATCGAAACCCTGGCCGACCGCGACAGCGTGCTGGAACTGCGCGCCGGTTTCGGCCCGGCCCTGGTCACCGCCCTGGCGCGGATCGAGGGCAAACCCTGCGGCATCCTGGCCAATGTGGCGGCCGTGAACGGCGGCGCGGTGGACCGTGACGAAGCCGACAAGGCGGCGCGGTTCCTGCAACTTTGCGATGCCTTCGACCTGCCCGTCATCAGCCTCATCGACACCCCCGGCTTCATGGTCGGACCGGATGCCGAGACGCGGGCCAACGTGCGCCATTTCAGCCGCCTGTTCCTGGTCGGGGCCAGCCTGAACACGCCGTTCTTCTCGGTCATCCTGCGCAAGGCCTATGGCCTGGGCGCAATGGCCATGGCCGGGGGCAGTTTCCACGAAAGCAGCCAGATGACGCTGAGTTGGCCTTCGGGAGAGTTCGGCGCCATGGGGCTGGAGGGTGCGGCGCGCCTCGGGTTCCGCAAGGAGCTGGAGGCGATCGCCGACGAAGGCGCGCGGGAGGCGCGCTATCAGCAGATCGTGGCGGAGATGTACGAGACAGGCAAGGCGGTCAACATCGCGCCCTTCCTCAGCATCGACGCGGTGATCGACCCGGCAGAGACCCGTTCAGCCCTGGCCCGTGCCATGCAGGCCGTGCCCGAGGCGCGCCTGCCGAAGCACTCCAAGCGTCCAATGATCGACGCCTGGTAAGAGCGGCTTAGGGAGGAGCCGAACATGTCGAGACAAATCAACTGGCCAGAGCTTCTGGCCGCACTGGCGCTTGGGGCCCTCGGGGCCTTCATGGTTCTAGAAGGCAGCGAGTTTTCCCTGGGATCGCTGAAACGGATGGGGCCCGGCTACATGCCGGTCGCCATCGGCGTGGCGCTGATCGGGTTTTCCGCAGGCCTGGTGATCGAAAGCGGCTTTGCCGCCCGCAGGCCCTTTCCCTTCGGCTGGCGCCCGGTGCTGGCGGTCTCGGTGGCGATGCTGTTCTTCGCTGTCGCCGCGCGACCCCTCGGCCTCATTCCCGCGACCCTGGGGGTCGTCATGCTGGCAGCCATCGCCGATGCCCCGTTCCGTCCGCTGCGCGCCGCGCTCGCCGGGCTGGTGATCGCAGCCCTGGGTTACCTGGTCTTCGTCGTCGGGCTGCGCATCTCCCTCAATCCTTTCTGGTGGTGACCGCGACATGCTCGATTCTCTCACGCAAGGCTTCGCGGCGGCCCTCAGCCTGGACGCCCTCCTGTTCTGCTTCATCGGGGTCACCGTCGGCACCTTCGTCGGCGTGCTTCCGGGCCTCGGGGCGCTGACCGCCATCTCGATGCTGCTGCCCCTGACCTACTACCTCGACCCGATGGTCGGCCTGATCATGCTGGCGGGGATCTTCTACGGTGCGCAATACGGCAGTTCGACCGCGGCCATCCTGCTGAACATCCCAGGCACCGCCACGGCGGCGATCACCTGCCTCGACGGCTACCCCATGGCCCGCAACGGGCGCGCCGGGGTGGCGCTGTTCATGACCTCGATCGCCAGCTTCGCGGGCGGGGTCTTTGCCATCTGCGCGCTGATGCTCTTCACCCCGGCGCTGTCGCAACTCGCCCTCAGCTTCAACTCGGCCGAGTATTTCGCCGCCATGTTCCTGGGCCTGATCGCTGCCTCGACCCTGGGCGTCGGATCACCGCTGAAGGGGCTGGCCATGGTGGTTCTGGGCCTGGCCCTGGCCATCCCGGGCACCGACATCAACTCGGGCCAGATGCGGTTCACCTTCGGCTATTTCGAGATGGCCGAGGGGTTCCAGCTGGTGGCCATCGCCATGGGCCTTTTCGGCGTCTCCGAGATCCTGACGATGCTGATCCGCCGTGAACGCCCGAAGGTGCTAGCCAAGCACATCACCTATCGCTCGATGCTGCCCACCCGCGAGGACTGGTCGCGTTTCTCCTGGCCAGCGGCGCGCGGCGCCGTCATCGGCTCGATCATCGGCGCCCTGCCCGGCTCTGGCCCGTCGATGGCCACCTTCGTCTCCTACGCGGTCGAACGCCGCGCGGCGAAGGATCCCTCCCGCTTCGGCAAGGGCGCGGTCGAGGGGATCGTGGCGCCGGAATCGGCCAACAACGCCTCGGTGCAGGCGGCCTTCATCCCGACGCTCAGCCTGGGCGTGCCGGGCGATGCGGTCATGGCCATCCTGCTGGGGGCGCTGATGATCCACGGCATCATCCCGGGCCCCGAGTTCATCGACCAGCAGCCGCGCCTGTTCTGGGGCCTGGTGGCCAGTTTCTGGATCGGCAACATCGCCCTGCTGGTGCTGAACGTGCCGTTGATCGGGCTGTGGATCCGGCTGCTCTCGGTGCCCTACCGCATCCTCTATCCGACCATGCTCTTCCTGATCTGCATCGGGGTCTACTCGGTCCGGGGCAATGGCTTCGACGTCGGCGTCACCCTGGCCTTCGGCCTTATCGGGATGGTGATGAACCTGCTGAACTACCCGACCGCGCCGGTGCTGCTCGGCTTCATCCTGGGGCCGCTGATCGAAGAGCATTTCAAGCGCGCCCTGCTGGTGTCGCGCGGCGACCTGGCGATCTTCATCGAGCGCCCGATCAGCGCCGGGCTGCTGATCTGCGCCGCGCTGATGCTGGCCCTGTCCATCTGGCAGGCCCTCTACGCCCGGCGCAGACGACTGGCCCGCGAGGCGGCGGCCAGCACCGAACAAACTGAAGGCAACTGACATGACACAAGACTACGTGAGTTTCGAGCGCGACGGCGAGATCGCCGTTCTGGTGATCGACAACCCGCCGGTAAATGCCATGGGCCACGAGGTGCGGACCGCGCTGTCCGCCCGACTGGACGCGATCGAGGCGGACGACAGCCTGCGCGGGGTGGTCCTGATGGGCACCGGGCGGACCTTCTGCGCCGGTGCCGACATCCGCCAGCTCGCGGCACCGCCGGTCGAACCGACCTCTCCCGAGCTGTTCCTGCGGATCGAGGCCATGGCAAAGCCGGTGGTCGCGGCCCTGCACGGGCCGGTGCTGGGCGCCGGGTTCGAACTGGCCCTGGCCTGCGCGGGGCGCGTCGCGGCGCCGGATGCGGAACTTGGTCTGCCCGAGGTCAAGCTGGGCCTGATCCCCGGCGCGGGCGGCACCTTCCGCCTGCCCGCCGTGATCGGTGCCGTCGCCGCGCTGGACCTGATCGCAGGCGCCCGGCGCATCTCTGCCGCCGAGGCCCTGGACCTTGGCCTGCTCAGCGACGTGGCGGCCGATCGCGCCGACCTGCGCCGCACCGCACTCGCCTGTGCCCGCGACCTTTTCGATGCGCCACGCAGTGCGCCCGGCGCCGCCCTGGGCCCGCGCGCCGATTTCGAGGTCGCCGCTGAACGCCTGCTGAAACGCGCCCGGGGCGCCGAGGCGCCGCACCTGCTGGTCGAGGCCATCGGCAATGCCTTCAGCCTTCGGGGCCGCGCCGCGCAGGAGGCCGAGCAGGCCCTGTTCCAGCGGCTGCGCGAGGGCCCGCAATCCGCCGCGATGCGTCATCTGTTCTTCGCCGAACGCGCCGCCGCCAGGCTGCCCGACGGCCTGACCGGCACCGCCGCAAAGATCACCCGCGCGGCGGTGATCGGGGCGGGCACCATGGGCGGCGGGATCGCCATGTGCTTTGCCGACGCGGGCCTGCCCGTGACCCTGATCGACAAAAGCGCAGAGGGCCTTGGCGCAGGCCTGGACCGGATCCGCAAGAACTACGAGATCTCGGTGAAGCGCGGGCGCCTCAGCCCCTCCGAGGCCGAGGCACGGATGGCCCGCATCCGCCCGGCCCAGACACTGGAGGCCGCAGGGCAGGCCGATCTGGTGATCGAGGCCGTCTTCGAGGACATGGCGCTGAAGCGGCAGCTGTTCCGGGAACTGGACGGCCTTTTGGCACCCGGGGCCGTGCTGGCCACCAACACCTCTTCGCTCGACATCGACGAGATGGCGGCGGCGACCGGCCGCCCGCAGCGCGTGGTCGGGTTGCACTTCTTCTCGCCCGCCAACGTGATGACCCTGCTCGAGGTGGTGCGCGGCGCAAGGACCGATGCCGACACCCTGGCCACGGCGCTGGCGCTGGCCGCCGCCCTGGGCAAGCAGGCGGTGATCGTCGGCAACTGCCCCGGCTTCGTCGGCAACCGCATCCTGCGGCAACGCCACCACCAGGCGGAACAGCTGCTGCAACAGGGCGCCCGCCCCGAGGCGGTGGACCGCGTCATCACCACCTTCGGCATGGCCATGGGCCCGTTCCAGATGGCCGACCTGGCCGGGCTGGACGTCGCCCGCATGGTGCGCCGGGGCCAGGGCTATGCCCTGCCGGTGGCCGATGCGCTCTGCGAGCTCGGCCGTTTCGGGCAGAAGACCGGCAAGGGCTACTACCTCTACGAGGACGGGCGCACGCCCCGCCCCGATCCGCAGGTCGATCAGCTTATCGCCGAAATATCGGACCGGCTTGGTGCGCCGCAACGCGACTTCACCGACGACGAGATCCGCGCCCGCATCTTCTACCCGATGGTGAACGAGGCGGCGCGCATCCTGGACGAGGGGATCGCCGCCCGCCCCTCGGACATCGACGTGACCTATGTGCATGGCTACGGCTTCCCGGCCTGGCGCGGCGGGCTGATGTACTGGGCCGATGGCGAGGGCCTGGACGCCGTGGCCCGCGCCCTGGCGGCCTGGGCCGACGAAACCGGCGAAGACCGCCTGCGCCCGGCCCCGCTGCTAGAGCGGCTGGCCCGCGAAAACCGGACCTTCGCCGACTGGCAAGCCGACAGAAACAAGGAGAGCTGATCACCATGGGAAAGAACTTCAGGGACGGGGTGGTGATCGCCGGCGTCGCCGAAAGCGAGGTTGGCGTCCTGCCCCACAGGACAGAGCTGCAACTGCACGCCCAGGCGGCCAGCCGGGCGCTGGCCGATGCCGGGATGACCCTGGCCGATGTGGACGGCGTGCTGTCCATCGGCTCGTCCCGCGGCACGCGGATGCCCTCGGTGCAGGTGGCGGAATACCTCGGCATCACCCCGAACTTCAGCGACTCCAGCTCTCTCGGGGGCTGTTCCTTCGAGGCCTATGTCCAGCACGCGGCCCTGGCCATCGACGCGGGCCTCTGCACCACCTGCCTGATCACCTACGGATCGACGCAGCGCAGCTCGGGCGCGGGCTTTGGCGGCGGGGCCGATCCCTGGCTGGCCTCGACCCAGTTCGAAGGGCTCTGGGGCCTGCCGATGATGACCGGCGCCTATGCCCTTGCCGCCTCTCGCCACATGCACCTTTACGGTACCACGCGGGAACAGCTGGCCGAGGTTGCCGTGGCCGCCCGCAAATGGGCGCAGCTGAATCCCCAGGCGCCCCGGCATGAGGACCTCAGCATCGGGGACGTGCTCTCGGCGCCGATGATCGCCACGCCGCTTGGCAAGTTCGACTGCTGCCTGGTGACCGATGGCGGCGGCGCCGTGGTGGTGACCAAAGCCGACCGGGCCCGCGATCTGCCCAGGGCGCCTGCCTGGCTCTGGGGTTCGGCCGAGACCCACACCCATGCCTCGATCGCCAACATGCCCGACCTGACCGTCACCCCCGCCGCGATCACCGGCCCGGCCGCCCTGAAAAGCGCGGGCGTGACCCCGGCGGACATGGATCTGGCGATGATCTACGACAGCTTCACCATCACGGCGCTGATGAGCCTGGAGGACCTCGGGTTCTGCAAGAAGGGGGAAGGCGGCGCCTTCGTCTCGGACGGGCGCATCGCCCCCGGCGGCGATTTCGCCATGAACACCCAGGGCGGCGGGCTCAGCTACACCCATCCCGGCATGTACGGCATCTTCCTGATCGTCGAGGCGGTGCGCCAGATCCGCGGCGAGGCCGGGGCGCGCCAGGTGGCGACCGATCTTGCCCTCGTGCATGGCACCGGCGGCGCCCTGTCGGCCGGTTCCACCCTGATCCTCGGAAAGGAGGCCCGCCGATGAGCAACAGACCCGTCCCCACCCCCGATGCCGAAACCGCCCCCTTCTGGCAGGGCGCGGAGGCCGGGCAACTGAAGATCCAGCGCTGCACCGCCTGCGATCACGCGATCTTCTATCCGCGCCTGGTCTGCCCCGCCTGCATGACCGAGGACCCCGCCTGGGTCGACGCCTCGGGGCAGGCCACCATCCACGCGCTGACCACGGTGCACCGCACCGGCCCCGCCTTCCGCGAGGACGTACCCTTTGCCGTCGCGCTGGTCGAACTGGCCGAGGGGCCGCGCATGATGACCCGCATCCTGTTGCAGCAGCCAGAGGCGCTGCGGATCGGCGATGCGGTGCAGGTGAGCTTCGTGCCGCAGCCCGAGGGGCCACCGCTGCCCTTCTTCATCCCCTGCTGACCCCGGGGGCCACAACGGAACAGGGGGCGGCGCCATGATCCGGCGCCGCCCCCTTTCTTTTCCCGCATCGCGCAACCGTCAGATTGCCGAAGATGCCCGGGACGCGGCCGCCAAGACGGCCACGTCCGCGACGGCCGCCCCTCAGACGGCCCAGTAGAGGCTTTTCATCTGCTGGTAGGCGCGCATCCCCTGGAGGCCCTTCTCGCGCCCCTGCCCCGACAGTTTGAAGCCACCGAAGGGGGCCGCAATGGACAGCTGCTTGTAGGTGTTGATCCAGACCGTCCCGGCCTCGAGGGCACGAGCGACCCGCCAGGCGCGACGATAGCTCTCGGTCCAGATCCCCGCCGCAAGGCCGAAATCGCTGTCATTGGCGGCGCCGACCAGTTCCGCCTCGTCCTCGAAGGTCATGAAGCAAAGCACCGGGCCGAAGATCTCTTCCTGGGCGATGGCGGCAGAGTTATCCAGCCCGCCAATGATCGTCGGCTGGAAATAGGCCCCCTCGGCGAAGGCCGCGCCCGCCGGGCGCTGGCCGCCAAAGAGGATCTCGCCCCCTGCCGCGACACCGGCCTGCACGAAACCCTCGACCCGCTCGCGATGCGCGAAGGACGACAGCGGACCGATCACGCTGGAGGGGTCGCTGGGCGGGCCAAGCCGCATCGCCCCGGCCGCCTCGATCAGCAGGGCGCGGAAGCGATCCGCCACCGAGGCCTCGACGAAAAGCCGCGAACCTGCGACGCAGGACTGACCGGTGCCGCTGAAGATCCCGTTGGCCACCGATTTGGCCGCGGCCTCCAGATCGGCATCGGCAAAGACGATATGCGGCGACTTGCCCCCCAGCTCCAGGATCATCGGCACCAGCCGGTCCGCCGCACCGCGGGCAATGCTTTGCCCGGTGGCGGTGCCGCCGGTAAAGCTGATCAGGCCGATCCCCGCATCCTCGACCAGCGCCACGGCGGTCTCGCGGCCACCGGCGATGACCGACAGCAGCCCCTCGGGCAGACCGGCCTCGACGACGCATTGCCCCAGGGCCAGGGTCACGAAAGAGGTTGTCTCTGCCGCCTTCAGCACCACCGCGTTGCCCGCCGCCAGGGCCGGGGCGATCTTCTGCGCGCCCATGGTCAGCGGAGAGTTCCAGGGGGTCAGGGCGGCCACCACGCCGACCGGTTCGTAGACCTGCATGGTGTAGTAGTCACCACGGGCGGGCGGCATCGCCTCTTCGCTGCATTCGCAGACGGCGGCGTAATAGCGGAAGATCCCCGCCGCCGACATGGCCTGGGCATGGCTTTCCTTGCGCGTCTTGCCGTTCTCGCTCATCTGGAGGACCGCAAGATGATCGGCCTGACGTTCGATCTCGTCGGCGGCGCGCGACAGGATGCGCGCCCGTTCGTGCGGTGGCAACTGGGACCAGCCGGTCCGGCGCAAGGCCGCGTGACCGGCGGCGATCGCCTCGGCCACCTGCGACGGAGCCGAGGTGCCGACACGCCCCAGACGCGCGCCCGTCGCCGGGTTCACCACATCCAGCGGCGGCCCGTCTCCGGGCACGGATCGCCCGGCAATCAGCAGATCCTGCACCTGGTCGGCCGGCGGAATCCTGGCCTCCTTCGCGAGAAGCGACATGTTCTGTTCCTTCTTAAGTTCCAAGGTAGGCGGCCCGGACCTCCGGGCTTTCCAAAAGCTCTCGGCCCGTGCCGGTAAGCACGACGCTGCCGGTTTCCAGCACCACGCCGGTGGCCGCGATCGACAGGGCCATCTGGGCGTTCTGTTCGACCAGCAGAACGGTCATCGACATGTCGCGGCTGATCTCCTCGATGATCACGGCAAGCTCGGCCACGATGATCGGCGCAATCCCCAGCGAGGGTTCGTCCAGCAGCAGGATCCGCGGCAGCGCCATCAGGGCGCGGCCAATGGCGCACATCTGCTGTTCCCCGCCCGAAAGCGAGCCCGCCAGTTGCCGCCGCCGTTCCTTCAGCCGCGGGAAATAGCCGTAGACCCGTTCCAGCATCTCGCGCCGCGCCGCCTTGTCGCGCACGGCATAGGACCCCATGATCAGGTTTTCCTCGACCGACAGCTGGCCAAACAGCCGCCGCCCCTCGGGCGAGAGCGCAACGCCGTGGCGCAGCGGATCGCCCGGGCGGGGCTGCAACAGTTCCTCGCCGACACGGATCTCGCCCTCGACGGGTTTCAGCAGGCCGCAGACCGACTTGAGCACCGTGCTCTTGCCGGCCCCGTTCGAGCCGACCAGCGCGGCCACCTGCCCCGCAGGCACGTCGAAACTGACGCCGTGCAGGGCCCGCACGGGCCCGTAGTTCACCACGAGGTTGCGGACGGAAAGATCACTGCGCATGGTCGACCCCCAGGTAGGCTTCGATGACTTTCGGGTCGTCGCGCACCTGAGCGGGCGCGCCCTCGGCGATCTTCTCGCCATGGTCCAGAACCACCAGATGGTCGCAGACCCGCATGATCAGCCGCATGTGGTGTTCGACGATCAGCACCGAGACCCCAAAGCCTTCGCGGATCTCGTTCAGCATGGAGCCGAAGCGGTCCACCTCGTCGGGATTGAGCCCTGCCGCCGGTTCGTCCAGCAGCAGCAACCCCGGCCGCGTGGCCAGGCCGATCGCCACGCCGAGGCGCTTTTGATGCCCATAGGCCAGCGTTCCGGCCTCGCGGTCGGCATGGTCGGCCAGATCCAGCGCCTCCATCACGTGTTCGACCGTATCGCGTGCCTCCTGCTCGGCCCGCCGGGCCGCCGCCCCGCCAAACAGCATCGCCCCCAGACCCAGCGGGTGACGCAGCAGCGCCCCGCGCAGGATGTTCTCGCGCACGGTCGCGGTCGGGAAGGTGGTGGCCGCCTGAAAGGTCCGTGCCAGCCCGTGCTCGACGATGCGGTGCGGCGGCAGCCCCGAGATGTCCTGATCCCGGAAGCGGATCGTGCCGGAGGTCGCCGGGAAGGTCCCGGTGATCAGGTTGAAACAGGTCGTCTTGCCCGCGCCATTGGGCCCGATCAGGCCGGTAATCGCGTCCCCGGCGACGGTGAAACTGACATCGGACAGGGCCGTCAAACCGCCGAAGCGCTTGGTCAGGCCGCCGATTTCCAGAAGCGTGCTCATGCCCGGCCTCCTTTACGTGCAAGCTGCGCCGGCAGACCTGCCAGGCCCTGCGGCAGGAACCGCAGCACCGCGATCAGGACCACGCCGTAGATGATGTGCTGATACTCGACCGCGCCGCGCAGGAACTCGGGCAGCGGTGTCAGGAAAAGCGCGCCGACCAGTGGCCCCCAAAGCGCCAGCCGTCCGCCCGTCACCAGCATGATCACGTAAGAGACCGAAAGCTGGAACCCGAAGGTCTCGGGCGAGATGAAGCCGACGTAATGGGCCAGGAAGGCCCCCGCGAAACCGGCGATCGCGCTGCCGATGGTAAAGGCAAGGGTCTGGGTCCGGGCAGTCGGGATGCCCGAGGCCTCGGCCAGGGCAAGGTTTTCTTCGACCGCGCCGAAGCGGCGGCCAAGCTGGCCTTTGCGGATCAGCACGAGCAGGCCCATGACCAGCGCAAGACAGACCAGCGCGAAGGGATAGACGGCCTCGTAGCTCGACAGGGTCAGGCCGAAGAGCGAGATCTTGGGAATGCCCGCGATGCCGCTCGATCCGCCCGAATATTCGGGGACCTCCAGCATGACCAGGCGGAACAGTTCGTTCAGCGCGAAGGTGATCAGAACGAAGTAGACACCGCGCAGCCGCAGCAGGGGGGCGCCGATCACGAAGGCCACGCCCCCTGCGACCAGCGCACCGGCCGGGAGTCCCAGCAGGACGGGCAGGCCCAGACGGGTGACCAGCAGCACCGAGGTATAGGCCCCGATCCCGGCGAAGGCGGCATGGGCAAGCGACAGCTGGCCGACCCAGGCGGTGACCGCAAGGCCCCCGGTCGCCATCGCCGAGATGCAGACCATGATCGCGATATGGAAGTGGAAGGTACTGCCGGTGATCCAGGGGATCAGGGCGACCGCCACCAGGGCCAAGGCCCAGAAGAACGCCATCAGCCGCGGGCCGGAGGCGGTGTGTGTGACTGCGGAGCTCATGCCTCAGCCCTCCCCAGAAGGCCGGCGGGACGCACCAGCAGCACGCCGATGACCAGCGCGAAGGTCACGATGTCGGCGGCCGAGGCGCTGACGAAGGACGAGGTGAAGCTTTCGATCAGCCCCAGCAGGATCGCCGCGAGGGCCGCACCCGGGATCGACCCGAGACCGCCGAGGATGACCACGATGAAGGCTTTCAGCAGCGGCGTCGCACCGATGAAGGGAGAGACCCCGAAAAGCGGCGCCATCAGGCCGCCCGCCACCGCGGCCAGGGCGATACCCAGGCCAAGACCCAGCGGATACATGATTTCCAGCCGCACCCCGAAGACCGCGGCAACCTCCTGGTCCTGGACCAGGGCGCGCAGCGCCCGCCCGTGCCGGGTGTGCATCAGGAACAGGTAGAAGATCAGCAGGATGACCAGGCCGATGCCAAGCGCGAGGGCCCGCGACTTGGGCACGATCAGCGCGCCCCACTTGAACACGCCCGAGACCATCGCCGGGAAGGCCTGCGGGTCGGGCCCGAAGAGGATCAGCGCCCCGTGTTGCAGGATCATCGCCAAGCCGAGCGAGGCGATCATCCCCGACAGTTCGTCATTGCGGAAGGGGCGGAAGACCAGGCGCTCGACCACCGCGCCCATGAGGATGGCAAAGACGATGGTCAGGGCCAGGGTCACCGGATAGGGCAGCCCCAGCCAGGTCACGCCGATCAGCGCGCAGAAGGCACCGATCATGTAGAATTCGCCATGCGCGAAATTGACAATGCGCATGACGCCGAAGGCCAGCGTGAAGCCGATCGCCATCAGAAGGTAAAGGGTTCCCAGGATCACGCCGTTGATCAGCGACTGGGCGATGAGGAAGCTCACGGAAGCCGGTCCTTATACATGAGGGGGCCGCGCACCGCACCTTGTCGGCGCGCGGCAGAAGGGCGCTTATTCGCAGCCCGCAGAGGTGCAGCGGGCGACGATCTCTTCCTGGCCGCCGGTCACCCGGGCGATGTAGAAGGGGCTGTCGAGCTGGTGGTCGATCCCGTAGCGCTCACCCCCCGTCCAGTTCATCGTGCCGAGGATGCCCTCGTAGTCCGAGAGGTTCTCGTAGGCGGTCTTCACCGCCTCGGTGTCCTCGACCGTGCCGGCGTCCTGCATTGCCTGGAACAGCATCTTGGTGCCGTCGTAGAAGAAGGGCGAGAAGCCGTTCATCGGCTCGTTGTAGGTCTCGACGTAGCGATCCTCGTAGGCCTTGGCGCTGGCCAGGCCGGGGTCGAAGGCCGAGTGGACGAACATCCCCTCGGTGGCCGCCTCGCCGGCGACGTTGACGATCTCTTGGGTGGCGGGACCGCCGGTGCGGATGATCACGCCTTCGAAGCCCAGGTCCCGGGCCTGCTGCACGATCTGCCCGGCGGTGACCGGAGAGTTGCCGTCCAGCTCGATCGCGTCCACACCCTGGGCGATGATGCGGGTCAGCAGCGGGATGAAGTCGACGCGGTCACGCTCGAAGAATTCGGTTGCCGCGAGGGTCGCACCCGCCTGCTCGTAGGCCCCGGCCAGGTCCTTCGCGATGGCTTCGCCGGTCTCGTCCTTGGGGAAAAGCGCGCCGACGGTCTTCACGTCCTGGGTGCGCACGATCCAGTCGATCTGCGGCTGCGCCACCTCTGCCGTGGTCGGGTTGGGGCGGAAGGTATACTGTTTCTCGGCCGTCAGCGCCTGGGCGGTGAAACCCAGAGTCATGGTGATGACGCCGTTCGCCTCGGTAATCGGCTGGATCGCCAGGATCGGCGCCGAGCCGACGGTGCCGATGATGTATTTCACCTTGTCCTCGAAGACGAGGCGATTGGCGGCGGTCACCGCCTCATTGGCCTTGTAGCTGTCGTCATAGGCGATGATCTCGACCTGGTAGCTGGTGCCGCCGACCTCGAGGCCACCGGCCGCGTTGACGTCCTCGGCGGCCAGCTCGGCGGCGCGTTTCATGCCGTTGCCCCAGCTCGCGCCAGCGCCGGACATGGTCACAAGCGCGCCGATCTTCAGGGTCTCCTGCGCCATGGCGCCCGTCGCGACCATCGCGAGGGCCGAAGCCGCCGCGAGAATTGTCGTCCGTTTCATGTGTAGTCTCCTCCCGTGTGTCATCACGTTTCTTGGTTCGCCTCGGCGCCCTGCGCCGTGGGAACCGGCCCCGATATCTCTTCCAGGATCGGGGTCAGGCTGCGGGCGAACTGCCCGTAGTTCTCGCTCATCGGAAAATGGCCAAGCCGTTCCATCACCACCGCCTGGCAACCGGGAATGGCCTCGGCGGTGGCGATCATGTCCTCGGGGCGGCATGAGAAATCGTATTCCCCCGCCATCAGCCACAGCGGACAGCGCGCGGTGTCGATCCGCGCGATGGTGTCGCGCAGGTCGCCGTCGACGCGGTAGAACCAGAGGTCGCCCTTGAAGACCCCCGGACCGCCCTGCATGTAATGCCACAGCGTCTCGTGCCGGTCCGCCGCGGGGCCGCCGGGCGCAATCAGGCCGGAAATCAGCGCCGCGCAGACCTCGCCGCCGTGCACATCGGGGCGGTGCAGCCAATCGGTGTCGTACCAGGGATCCTGCCAGGCGGCGCCCTGGGCACCGATCAGCCCGCGGAACCTCTCGGGGTGATCGGCGGCCAGCTGAAGCACGATGCGGCCCCCGATCGAACACCCCAGAACCACCGGGCGGTCCAGGTCGAGCGCCGCGCAGACATCCAGGATCATCCCGACATAGGCCTCGGTGCTCAGGCGGTATTCCTCGTCCTGCCAGCCTTCGGGCGGACTGGACTTGCCATGCCAGGGCATGTCGAAGGCGATGACGCGGAAACGCGACGTGACGGCCTCGTCCAGCAGCAGGTCGCGATACTGCCGACCATCGGCCCCGGCCGTGTGCAGGCACAGCAGCGGAATGCCCTGCCCCGCTTCCTCGACATAAAGGCGATGCGGCCGGCCACCGATGTCCAGACGCAGGTAGCGCCCGGTGACGGGATCGAAACGCGGGCTCATGCCGCGGCCCTCGGCAGCGCAAGGATGTCCTTCAGCACCTGCAGGTGCCGCATGAAGGGGGCGAAATTGCCTTCGATCCGCATCCGCCCGTGGCGAACCATGCCGAGGATGTCGAAGGCATCCGGCGCCGGAACGGCCCGCCAGTGATCGGCCCAGGCCACAGGCGCGGCGCGCAGGGCGATATCCCAGCCCCGCATCGGCCCCTCGGCCGGAAGCACACTCAGCTGCCCCTTTTCAAGCTGTAGACGCAGCCCCTGCGACCCGGCCTCCAGCAACAGGACGACCCGAGCCCTTTCGGCCCGTCGGGCAATCTCGGGATGCCCGGCAAGAAGCGCCGGCAAACGCGTGAACGTGGCGATTATCTGATCGGTCATGTCCGCTCCACTGTTGCGCCTAACAGAACTAATGGTCTATTGAGTAGCGAGTCACAGATCGAGATTGCAAGATGAATTTTCCGAAAAATTTGGGAAACCTTGTCGAACAGCCCTTCCCAAGCCGAAGCGATCTCGACAAAAACAGAACAAATATACCGACTTTAAGGAGCTTCCCGACATGACTGACACGGCAGGCAAGCCGCTTCTCTCGGTCGATGACGTCACGCGCATCGGTCAGGGTCTGGACCGCCCGGAATCAGTTCACGTCACCGGCAACGGTGGCCTGGTCGTCTCGCACCGGGCGCGCGGGATCAGCCGGATCTCGCCCGAGGGTCAGGTCCAGACGCTGGGCCCCTCGCCTGCGGTGGCCAACGGCGCCGACCTGGTGCCGAACGGAATCGCGCCGCAGCCTGACGGCAGCGTGCTGATCGCCAATATCGGAGAGGGCGGCGGCATCTGGCGCCTCGGCCCGGACCAGAGCCTGACCTGCGAGGTCATGGAGGCCGAGGGCGTGCCCCTGGCGGCGGCGAACTTCGTGATGACCGACGACGCGGGCCGGATGTGGATCACCGTCAGCACCATCCAGCAACCGCGCTTCAACGCCTACTCGGACAAGGTCGCGGACGGGTTGATCGTGCTGGTCGAGAACGGCACGGCGCGAATCCTGGCGGATGACATCTGCTTTGCCAACGAATGCCGACTGACACCGGATGGCACGGGCCTTGTCATCTCCGAGACCTTCTCGCGCCGGATCACCCGTTTCGACCTCGGGCCGGACGGGCTAAGCAATCGCCGCACCATGGTGCAGTTCGGGCGGGGCGACTTCCCCGACGGGATCCGCTTCGACAGCGCCGGGAACCTCTGGGTCACCTGCATCGTCTCGAACCGGCTGTGGCGCGTGGCGCCGGACGGTCGGGCGGAACTGGTTCTGGAAGACTGCGACGACGACCTCGTCGACCGGGTCGAAAGCGCCCTGGCCGAAGGCCGCATGGGCCGCGAGCATTTCTACGACACCGGCCAGAGCCGCCTCGGCAACATCGCCTCGATCACCTTTTCCCAGGACGAGAGCCGCGCCTTCCTCGGCTCGCTTTGCGGCATCTCGATCCTGTCCATTCCCGTTCCCCAAGGAGAGCAAGCATGACCCCCAAGACCACCGCCTCTGCCCAGCCCGCGCACCTCGGCTTTGCCGGGCTCGGCGTGATGGGCGAGCCGATCTGCCGCAACATCCTGCTGAAGTCCGGCGCACCGATGCAGGTCTTCGATCTTTCCGCCGCGCCGGTCGCCCGGCTGGTCGGCCATGGCGCCCGCGCCGCCCAAAGCGTGGCCGCCATGGCCGCCGAGGTCGACATCCTGTTCCTGTCGCTGCCCGGCGGCGCCCAGGTTGAAAAGGTCGTCCGGGACGAGATCCTGCCCGCCGGCAAGGCCGGGCTGCTGGTGGTGGACATGTCCACCTCGCCCGTCGGCCTGTCCCGAGAGCTGTCCGAGGCGTTGCAGGAAAAGGGGATGCGCTTTGCCGATGCCCCGGTTGCCCGGACCCGGCAGGCGGCCGAGGACGGCACCCTGTCGATCATGGTCGGCGGCGCCGACGCGGATGTTGCCCTCATTCACCCGCTGCTGGCCCATGCGGCGACCGACATCACCCATTGCGGCCCGGTCGGCTGTGGCCAGGTGGTGAAGATCCTCAACAACATGGTGCTGTTTGAAACCGTGGTGGCCCTGTCCGAGGCCCTCAGCCTGGGCCGCGCCGCCGGGGTCGACAATGCCCTGTTGCTGGATACGCTGGCCAAGGGCTCGGCCGACAGTTTCGCCCTGCGCAACCACGGCATGAAGGCCATGCTGCCCGATGTCTTCCCCACCGGCGCCTTCCCGACCGATTATGCCCTGAAGGACGTCAGCTATGCGCTTGCTCTGGCCAGCCTGACCGGGTTCCGGGCGCACGGCGCAGAACTGGCAAAGGCCCGAATGGAGAAGGCCCAGGAGGCCGGGTTGGGCGACGCCTATTTCCCCGCCCTGATCCGCGTGATGGATCGCGCGTGATGGCGGTCTGGGATGTCCTGGTGGCCGGGGGTGGCAACGCCGCCCTCTGCGCCGCCATCGCCGCACGCCGCGCCGGACGCAGCGTCCTGGTGCTGGAGAAGGCGCCGAAATTCTATCGCGGCGGCAATACCCGGCACACGCGCAACATGCGCTGCGCCCATGACACGGCCACCGGCACGTTGACCGGCCCCTATACCGGCGACGAGTTCATGGAGGACCTGCTACGGGTGACCTCGGGCAATACCGACGAGACCCTGTCGCGGATGATGATCGACCGCTCTTACGAGATGCTGGACTGGATACAGCAGCAGGGCGTGCGCTTTCAGCCCTCGCTGGGCGGCACCCTCAGCCTCGGGCGGACCAACTCGTTCTTCCTCGGTGGCGGGCGTTCGATGCTGAACGCGCTTTACCGCACCGCCGAGGGGCTGGGCGTCGAGATCCGCTACGAGCACGAGGTGACCGAGGTCGAGATCGACGGCCCCAGCTTCCGAGCCGCGACGGTGACGACCCCCGCGGGCACGGCCCGGATCGAGGCCCGCAGCTTGATCGCCGCAAGCGGTGGCTTTCAGGCGGATATCGACTGGCTGAAACAGGGCTGGGGAGAGCGGGCCGAAAACTTCCTGATCCGCGGCACGCCCTACAACAAGGGCAGCCTGACCCGTGCGCTGATCGATAGTGGCGTTCGCCAGATCGGAGACGCCACCCAATGCCACGCCGTGGCCATCGACGCCCGGGCGCCGCAGTTCGACGGCGGCATCATAACCCGGCTTGACTGCGTGGTCTTCGGCATCGTGGTCAACAAGCACGCCAAGCGTTTCTACGACGAAGGAGAGGACATCTGGCCGAAGCGCTACGCCATCTGGGGACGCCTGGTGGCCGACCAGCCGGACCAGATCGCCTGGATCCTCTTCGACGCCCCCAACCTGGAGAAGTTCATGCCCTCCCTCTTCCCGCCGGTCGAGGCCGGCAGCATCGCCGCGCTTGCGCAGAAGCTCTCGCTCGACCCGGCGCAGTTGGTCGAGACCGTCGAGAGCTTCAACGACTGCGTCGTCGGCGGGCGCCCCTTCAACCACGTCGAACCCGACGGCAACCGCACCGAAGGGCTGACGCCCGAAAAGAGCAACTGGGCACAACGCATCGAGACCGCGCCGTTCTACGCCTACCCCGTGCGGCCCGGGATCACCTTCACCTACCTCGGGGTCCGCGTCGATGATCGCGCGCGCATGGTGATGCAGGATGGCCAACCGGCCGAGAACATGTTCGCGGCCGGAGAGATCATGGCCGGCAATGTACTGGGCCAGGGCTACGCCGCCGGCATCGGCATGACCATCGGCGCCGTTTTCGGACGTCTGGCCGGAGAGGGAGCCGCCGCCCATGTCGCATAGCACCCCCGCCCTGACCGAGGCGGACCGCCTGATGACGGTCTGCAATTCCTGCCGCTATTGCGAGGGGCTCTGCGCCGTCTTCCCGGCGATGGAGCTGAAGCGATCCTTCAGCGACGGCGACCTCAACTACCTCGCCAACCTCTGCCACAACTGCGGCGCCTGCTACCACGACTGCCAGTTCACCCCGCCGCATGAATTCGCGGTCAACGTGCCCGGCACGCTGGCGCAGGTCCGCGTCGAAAGCTACGCCCATTATGCCTGGCCGCGGGCGGCCAGACCGCTTTTCGCCCGTCACGGCACGGCGCTTGCCATCGGCATGACCCTGATCACCGCGCTGTTCCTCCTCGGCTTTGTCGCGGCGAACGAGCCCGGGGCGCTGCTGACGGCGCATCTGGACGATGCCAGGTTCTACGCCTTGTTGCCGCACGAAGCGATGGTCGCCCTCTTCGGCGCCGCGTTCCTGTGGATGCTGATGGCCGTCTTCATGGGCGCCCGGGCCTTCTGGCGCGACACCGGCACGCCGCAGACGGGCCTTGCCGATCATACCCGGGCGAGCCTTGATGCCGCGCAGCTGCGCTATCTCGACGGTGGCGGAATGGGCTGCTTCAACGAGGACGATCAGCCCACCGACCGGCGGCGGCTCTGGCATCACTTCACCTTCTACGGCTTTCTGCTCTGCCTGGGGGCGACCTCCCTGGCGACCGTCTACCACTACGTTTTCGGCTGGCAGGCGCCCTATGCCTGGCACAGTGGCCCGGCGCTTCTGGGGATCGCCGGCGGGATCGGCCTTGTCATCGGCCCCCTGGGCCTGCTGAGCGCAAAGCGAAGCCGCATGACAGAGCTGGGCGCGGAAGGGTTCCGCGGCATGGAGGTTGGCTTTGTCCTGATACTGCTGCTGACCGGCGCCAGCGGCCTGGCCCTGAGGGTTCTGGGCGAGACGGCCCTGCTTGGCCCCCTGCTGGCCCTGCATCTTGGGGCGGTGCTCACCTTCTTCCTGAGTATGCCCTACGGCAAGTTCGTGCACGGCCTCTATCGCTATCTCGCGCTCTCGCGCCATGCCCGCGACATGCGGATCGCCTTGGCACCGAAGCGATAACCCAGCAAGCCGGGGGGCTATGCCTCCCGGCTTTGGCGCGCTGCCCCCAAAGACCGGCAACCTGCGGCCCTTCGCCGATCCGCGGCTTGCAGCGGGCGACATGCCGCGATGCGCCGCCGCAGTATCCTGCAGCCCCTGCCCTGGGCCTTTCTCCAATTGGCCCGGCACGACACTGTCGCCCCCTCACCGATCAGGCGCATTCAACCCAGATCTTCTGCCCCCCGGTGGCGGCATCCGTCCTCGCTGGTGTGGCGGGGCATATTTGGCGCGACTTCCGGGCGGGGCTCTCGACTTGAAGGCAAGGAGACGGACCCGCCTCTTGCTTCGCCGTTCGGTTCGACAGGGGGCAAACGCCGCGAAACACCTGTCAGGAATAGAAAAAGGCCGCCCGAGGCGACCTATTCAAAACCACTGAACATGCATGGTGGCGGAGACGAAGTCCGCCATAAATTACTGCTATAAATCAATAAATTTTCAGAAACGCCACCGCACCCCCCATCCAACCCAACAAAAGGTGACGACCTCAGAGCGCCCGGATCATGACCCTCAGATAGTCGTCCCGACTTTCACCGTCCGAACCCGAGGCAGCGCCATTTCTCTCAGGTGTAGACCTCCTTGCCACCTGTGCTTCTTGAAGCGTTCTTCCCAAGGAATGTCGCACTTTCATGTACTCGATAGACATACTTGCTTATCCCTTCAATTAGATGCCAAGATCGAACGAACAGCTCGAACATACTTTTCGGCACCTCCCTCAGAGAGGTACTTGTCAAACAATTGAGAAGGTGACGCCTTGAAGAAGGTTCTCTTTGCATTCCTAGTCTCTGCAATCGTTTTGCCCCAAAGCAGCTCAGCCGAAAGCCTCGAAGACGTCGAAAATTCTTTGGAAACAGCTCGACATCTCTATGGGGACTATGAATTTGACAAAGCCGACAGAATTCTATGGGATATTTTCCTAGAAGGAGAAGCTTCCGGAGCATCGACGCTTCAGATCGCAAAAGCGGCGGACCTACTCGCAAACCAACACGGCCCCCATGACCACAAAGAGTATCTCTATTTACTCACGTGGGCGTCTGAAGCAGGCTATCCTAAGTCGATGGGCCGTTTGGCGCGAGAGGTACTTTATACATACCGCACGTCTAAGTCAGGTGACGACCTGATCGAGAAGCTTTTGATGTATCCAAAATTTTTCTCTAAAGATTCAGCCCTCTCCCTCCTTAAGGACGCTGCCCAAAGGAAAGACCCTGACTCTATGAGGGCGATCGCAGGATTCTATAGCTCAGGTTCTAACGGCTTCCTTCTCGACCCACGGAAGGCCCAAGAGCTAGAGACTGAAGCTCTTGCGAGAGAGGTGGAAATTGGAAGCACCGAAGACTTCCGCATCCTAATTAAAGCCGCACGTGAAAATCTAAAGGCAGGAGGGGACGCGTCAACATCAAACAGGATGGTATATGAAGCGATAAAGTTTGGCTATTCTCAACCTCTCGGCATAGACGCGGACACCGCCTACTCGATCGCCGCATATTATCGAGTGTACTACACAGAAAACAGAGCCGACGCGATTAACGGAGAATATCGATGGCGCCTCTACGGCTTGAAGTCTCAAGGGGAATTCAATCGAGCATATCGGCTAGAGCAACTAGGTGACTTCTTCTCTGGCGGCACCAGCTACTCCAGCCAGAATGAAACTAGCCCCATAGACATAACTATTGCTCACGCAATTTACAATTACGCGGGCACACTTAGCCCAAACCCCTCACTTAGAGAGAAGAGAGATTCCGCAACAAAGAAAATGAGCACAGAACAAGTTTCTGCCGCCATGGACATTGCTCGGCACTGTACAGAGAGAGGATTTATTTTGTGTTTGGACGCCATCGACCACGTCTACTCCAAGTAAACCTCAGCTCTGAGAACGCAAGCAGTTCGCACTGCCCTCACGAGGCAGCCCTTGCGGAAAGACACATAATGATATTCTCGTCTGCCCCCCGTGACGCTGAGAGTATTTGGCATCACGCATGACACAGCGCTGCAGTTGAGCAGTTTCTAAGCTTCATCGACCGCACCAGAGATCGCTTTGCGTCCCTTGCGGCTGAGCTGAACTTGTGGCCCACCGGGGCCAAAACTGGCTGAAGCAGAGAGACCCATCAATGCGGCCAGAGCCTGCGCCCCTTCCTCCAAAGTTTCACGCTTGGAAGCTGCAAACAGACCCTGTGTTACACCGTTGATCCACTCAGGAGGAATTTCCTCATCGTGCTCTTTTCGAATTTCCAATGCGGCATCCATAACCCACGAAGCGCGCGCCATGTCATTTCGGAAGCGCAGCAGCTCTTCCTGCGCCTGCATATCTCGGTTGTAGAAGTACCGGAGCCAAGCGGCTGCACCGACGAACGCCGACAGTGACGCTGCGGTCAGAAGCGCAGATCGTAAAACCAGCAGCACCGCCGCAGTCAAAGACGAACCACTCTCCGCCGGGGATACTACGGATGCCTCAAAGTTCGCGACGTCAAAACTCAGATACGCGAAATAGCCTGCATAGACACCGGCACACATGAGCGCGAAGAAGACCAACAAACGGGTCAAACGCTGCCCGGTGTCTGTGACGGGGCGACCAATACTTTTTCGCAAGTCGTCTTGAAGCGCCTGAAACTGCTTACGCCTTGCATCTTTGTGGCTACTCGTTTCGAGTTTCTTCCATTCTTCCGCAAGTCGCTGCTTTTCGTCTTTCAGCTCAGCACGCTCTCGCTCGTTCGCTTGGTTGGCGGCTGCGAGGATCTCATCGCGTTCTACAGCGATCTCTTCTTGCAGCCGCTTGCGCTCTTCCTGAAACTCAGTGATCTGCTCAGCTCGCTCCTTACTTACCGCCGCCACCGCACCGGACAGCTCAAGCGCAATCCTCTGATATGTAGTTTCGAACGCTTGGGAAATATTGCTGAGTGAGGAAACTAGGCCCCCATCTTCAGGCGCAACGGGCTGCATAACTTTTGATAGCGCCCGATGAATAGATCGTTGCACCGACTGCTCACCATCGCCCCGCATCTCACTTCCATGCACACTTGAAGAAATGGTCAGTGTATCCGTTAGGCTGTCACCAGTTCCTCTCGAAACAGCGAAGTAAACACGCGACTGACGTTGCTGCCGATTAACTTGATAAGTCCCTTCGAATGACAAACTGATTGTTCCCAGCGCATACTGCCCCGGGTCGGCGTTCTCTAGATCTTCCTCGGTAAGCTTCCACGGCAAGACTGTGTCAAAGTCAAAACCAATGGCGCAATCTGATCCGCTAAGCTTCTTAGCATCCCGCGCGGCCTCTAGCGCGCTACTCCCAGCCTCAAATGCCGAATTGAAGATGCGGAACAGTGTACCATCATCAAGTCGTCTGATCCGAATATTGGAGTTTTGCGCCATGGAAAATTCTCGCGATAGAGCCTCTTCCTTATGACTTATTGGCTTCAAGCACCTGTGTCACCGCTAAATGCTGAAAAGTCACTGCCCGACAAGAAGGGCAACTGGCACTCAAGAAATTTTCTTTGCAAGAGGCAAACTTGCGCCGTTGCTATCTGCTGCTACCTGCTCAACGCGGCCCGCTGCCCTCCGACGCAAACAGGCCTTCCAACAGCTCTTCGTAGCTCTCAGGGTCAGCTTCTTGCCCTTCAGAAACCTCCTCCGAAATTCCCGAGAACATCGAGTAGAGCATCTCCCGAAGAGCACGCACACCCTGCTCATCATCGTCACTGTTCTCATTGTAGGTCCGAGCTGCCATGGGCTTCTCACCACGGCCACCGTACATGCCGATGCGCTCCCCGATCCGCGAGAAATGGTTCTCCGTTTGGATGATAAGATTTAGGCAGGCACGTCTACTCTGCGGATCTCGCGCCCCTTCAAATTGCTCCCACGCCTCAGCACGCGCCCGGCGAAGAGACGACAGGCTCTCCATGATGAAATCCCGAGGCTGAAGCCGGACCGCTTCTTCACGCAAATCGGCCAGCAGGCGCTTACGCCACCGATATGCAGTGTCGATAGAAATGCCGAATGCTTCAGCAATGGCCGCGCCGGAATAGTTCTGCATGACCATCGGGTGTAGGTACTCACGCACCACCTCCCACTGATGCTCGGAACGAACCCGGCCCAGATTGCGGATATGCTGCGCTGGGCTCAGAGGCACAGCCGCTTCAGTGGACGGCGTGTAAATTTCACTGGACCGACCGAGTGTGGAGACGCCGTCTTCCGTTGGGGTATGTTCGCCAGCCTGATCTGTCATCAGGTACGTTCCTTCGCTTAAATTAGGGGGCAAACTCCGGCACTAACCGGCACAAAGGTTCGAGGATCAGTCCCACATTGCACCCGGGTTCACCACGCTGGGCCGCGCCTCCGGTGGCATGGAGCCTCGCGCCCAGCGCTACGCTCTCGTTACACGTTTCACTTCCCGAACATGCGCCCAGCTAGGAAACCAAACAGCAAAAAGCCGGGCCAGAAGAGAACAAAGCTGCCCTTGACGATGTAGTAGCTTGCCCACTGCTGTTTCTCCCCAATCTCAAGAGGCGCACGCGCGGCAACATCGTCGAGGAAGGCTGTCTCGCTGCCTGCGCGCACCCGATCTTCTGGTGTCCATGGTCGCATGACGATCTTGCGCCAGAAAACCTGCCCCAAGGACAGATATGCAAGAGCTAGACCTAGGAGAAACAAGCTCATTTCGGCACCTCCATGGCGTTCCTCGGGCATCGGCTGAGGATTGCACGGAGCGCCCTGTCTTCCACTGTCCCGCGTTCCGCAAACAGGTTCCGGTGAAGATGTTCGATCCGCCAGTCTCCGCGAGCTTCAGCGACATATGCAGAGGTTTCGAGGTAGTAATTCAACTCCGAGCAGTCCGAGTGAGCGGCAGGAAACCCTGCACGAAACTCTCGAAGGGTTCTCCAAACACGCGCCGGGGGCTCGTTCGCCAGTGGATTGACCACAGACAGGAACGGCAGGTCTTGCACCACGGCTTCATGGCACTCCACCACCGTGCGAACATGAAGCTCGTCTGCTGCTTCCTCTGAGACGAGGCGCCGTTCCAAACGGTTCAGAGCATTCCCATCTATCCCAATGTCGTGCCTGACAGGGTCGAATACATAGCCGAGAAAGGACATAGCGGTCCCGTCCGCAAACTCGGGCACACACAGCGCAAGCGGGCCTGCTGGGCACCGCTCAAAGTGGGCGATCAAGGTGTCAGCCATCTCCCGGCATCCTTCAGGCGTCCGTGCCGCGACAGCAATGTTGTCGAAGCAAAGTAGGACGCGTGCGCTCTCCCTCGATGGGAGCCCGTTCAGCAGCCACGCGAGGATGATACTGGACGCCGGGGAGCCTTGCATTAGGCCCTTCGGCCCGCTTGCCTTGTGTGTTACGTGTATAGCACCGGAGAGAGAGCTAGCGTGGTGAACCTGCGAAGTTCGGTAGCCCCCCTCCTCGATGATCGTAAGGTTACGTGGGTCTAGTGCTCGGCGTATGACCTCCTGCGGCAGTGGGAGCTGGTACAGAGCGTCGGGGTCGACACTCTGAAAGCAATCTACGATGTCGGTCTGCGCGAGATAGACATGTCCGTCGTTCTGAAGCTGCTTGAGGGTGCGCGCAGCGTCGTCACGGCTGGCGCCAGAGACGCCATACAAGCTCTCAGAGCGAGCAAGCTGCTGCCTGACAACTTCGGCTACCATGTAGTGAACAGCCTTCAGCTCAGGGGGCAGAATGCAGATGGATCGCGAGGTGCCGTCTGGCTTTCGCCGCGCGTGCCACCGGATTGGAGGATAATCGGTCGCCCAAGCATTCACGCGCTCGCGGAGGTCAAGGATCTGCTCCTTGCTGGATGCTCCGCCCAGCGCCCGCAGAGACGCAGCCAGCCTCACTTTGGGATGCCGAAGAAATTCACGCACGACAGGCTGCAATCTCTTCCCGGCTTGCGTTGCCGCTGAGATGGCCTGAGCTTTCCTCTGGAATATAAGGTTCGCCTGATCGCAGTCTTTGCACCACTCGGCGTTCGCGCCATCCACTGCACCCGGGTTCAACTCAACATCTTCAAGTCTTTGCTCGTAATTCACGGCCATCTCTCCGCCTTGGAACACATCGTTCGGCAACTCAAGCCGAACAGGATCGACGCCGGTCGACCTCCTTCGCCGTCCGTCTGGGGGCTGACGAGGCGCCTACGCCCCCTATCAGCGCTCCTCCGCCCGAAGGGCTTCCAGACCCTGAAGCGCACTCAAGGTATCCTGCAGCTCAAGCACCCGTCTTTGCGCGAATACGAAACTGGTCGCCCGCACTAGATGATCGTTGCCGTCATTCAGATCGGAGCGATTTGCCAGCGCGGAAAGCTCTGCGTCGGCGTGCGAGTTGAGCATCAGCGCATATTCACTCAAGCGCCCACACAGCGAGGCAGTTGTGCGCCTGATGGCCGAGGCCGAAACCTCTCCGGAAGCCGTGTCTTCGACATGGTTGTCGTTCATTCTTGATCTCACTCGATGTTCTGGGACTTGCGCGCCCGAACACGCTCTCGCAGCGGGCCGCGCTGAAACAGGCCTACGCAGAGGTGGACCCGATCACGTTCCCTTGGTCGCCAAGGTCGATTTCCTCGAACAGGAACTTTCCTTCACTACGTGCCTCGCTGACTTGATGAGCGCCGATGCGATAGTCCACGGCGTCACGTGCAGCGGCATCGAGATATGCCTTGGTTGTCTCCGTAACCGGGACAGGCACCCCCTTCTCGAAGACCAAAGGCTTCATTTGGCTTGGATCGCCTGCGCTGGGCTGAAGCAGGATGTACCTGCGGCCTCGGACAAGCGTGGCGAGATGTGTCGGTGTGGTGTCAGCCATCGAATTCTCTCCTAGCCTTCTACCGTTTCGAACCAACGCCAAATGTTTGGCTGATAGCGTTGTCCTGCACCTCCTCCGGGTAGGCAGGGGCGTCCAATGTGATGCCTAACGTTCGTTCGATCTTTCGGCGGCGCTCCACCCGGCCATCCATGGCCCTTGCAGACTTCTTGGCCTGATCTTGCGACCGCGCAGGATCGACACCGAACGCGCTGGCAATACTCTTACGTTCTGCCGACACCCGGCCCAGCTCGGACACCTTCGTGCTGACAGGGCCGGATGCCTCCTGCGGCCCGGCTAACCCCCAACGATAAGACAGGGTGCTGTGATCTTGGTTCTCGGTGCACCCGGGTTCAATTTTGGGCTTCATTTGCCGTCTCCTTGGAAAATTTGGCTTCAGTGCCGGAGCGTCGGCTTTCGAACCAAGCATCGACGTCCGACTTCACCCAGCGCGTGCAGCGCGCCGAAATCCTGATTGGTTTAGGGAAGTCAGGGACAGTGCGGCACCAAAGCCAGACCGTCCCAGTCGAGACGCCTAGGCAGTCAGCGATCTGCCCGGCGCTCATCATTCCCCTCTTTACGGGCAGCCCAAGATCCGAGTTGGAGCTGCCACCCGTAGCACCGAGCTTGCTGTGTTCGTCATTCCCGTAATCCACCACACCACTTCACTCCTCTTCGAGAACGCTTCAATTAGGCTAATCGAAGCAATTGAAGCGAACTTACGCCCACCCCCGGCGGCTCGAAACGTTCGAGATTAGAAGACAGTGAACCCGGGTGCACCGGGGCAGGAAGCTGGCGAGGATGTACATTCACTCGCCTTGGGAAGCTCCCCTCCCACAAAGATCACCAACCGGTCATCTTTTCGACGCGATCAACCTCGAAACGTGGGGACAAGCATTTCAGAAAGGACTTCATCCATGCTTTTCAGGTTCTTAGCGATAGCGTTGGCTCTTGGTTTGGCTGCGTGTGGCCCCTCGCCTCAGCAGCAGGCCTTTATGGCTCAGGTAGAGGCTAATTGTCGGGCTGGAGATGTGGTGTCCTGCTACCAAAGAGATGGAGACCCCGTCGAAGTGGCACGCTTGGAGGCTGCTTGCGCAGCAAATAACCTTCAGGCCTGCCAAGCGGTTGCCAACTATCGAACCCAGCAGAAGCAGATTCAGGCTCAGAAGTCTGCGGACTTGGCCCAACAATCTGCCTCTTATCGCCTACCTGCCACGCAGACCTACTACCCGACCTACCAAGCACCGCAGGCTCAGAGCTACCAGCTTGGCGGAGGTTCGCAGTACTACTACTGCAACCAACTTGGAAGCTACGTAACGACCTGTCGCTGACAGGCATCGAGCACATCGACCCAAAGTCAATCGATGACACTCACCGTCTCTAGCGCTTCAGGCGTCGACTTGAAGCGCTAGTGCGTCCGACATTGCCCGCGAGTAGGTGCGTACAAACCCCTCATCCACGCATTCGTTGAGGGACGCTCTCAGCCATCGTGCGGGAGGCCTTTTCCTGTTGTCCGAGGCCTCAGCCTTCCATCTTTCAAGAAGCAAGTTGACCTGTCGTCGGAAGGCGTGCTCCCGGTCGGAGCTTGGCGGGACGGTTAGATCTTTTACGCCGTCACCAACCACAAAGCGCAACTCTGGCAGGCGTCTTTCTTCAATCTTGGAAGGTGGATCACCCACAAGGCCCAACGTCCCTAGATCTAGGTCCGGAATACCACCAGTCGCATCGTCATACCTGTCACCGATGTCAGCACGAAGCGCCCAGCGATGAGTGATAAACTGAAAGAGTTCGGCCCTTCTTCGACCCACCTCATAGTACCTGAGCGCATCGTCGTATGAACGAAGAGAAACAGGCTGACGCCCCGGGTGCCTGTCAGGAAGAAGCACACGATCAAGGCCAAGCTCTCCGCCGTCAGCAAAACCAATCAGCTCCCCAATGCAAAACTTTCTAAAGAAAAGGTTTTGGTTGGGGGGCTTCTGCTTACCATCCGGCCACAGCAGATCCTCGACACAGTAATACGCGACACCATCCTGAACTGCTTTCACGAAGGTAGGATCATCCAAGCCACCTATCCCAGCAGGCCACTCGGCTGGTGTCTCCCCGTCAAGTGTTAGCTTCGCAGGGAATATCTCGCGCACAGCCTCTCTAAGCTGATCTTCAATCTTCCAAAGCGCTTGAAATTGCGGCTTCCCCCTCTCGCTCATCGTTCCACGCTTCCAACAAGCGATACCACATTGGCAGCGAGGATGCGTCCATCGACAAACTCCGCCCAAGCCTGCATCATCGCCCGGCGCTTCTTGATCATGTCACCCCGGCGATACGCTGCTTCAACCGCGTTCGAAACCTTATGGGCCAAAGCGACTTCCGCCATGTCCCCGGGAAAGCCAGTGCACTCCGCGACCCAATCCCGAAAAGTGCTTCTAAGACCATGAGGCACGGCGGAGCGACCGGAGACCCGGTCCGAGTACCCCGCACCACCCTCCTTTAGGTCAGCCTCGTGGAGCCGTTTCATTGCGGCACTCAATGTCATATCGGACAGCATCCCACCGCGAGGCGCTGGGAAAATCAGATCGCTACCTTCAAAGCGTGGCGTGCTGGCCAGATGCCTCATGGCTACATCAGACAAAGGCACTCGGTGCTCCCGCGCTCGCTTCATGCGCTCTGCGGGGATAACCCAGAGCGACTTTTCAAAGTCGACTTCATCCCACCGCGCTCCCCGCACCTCCTGTGAGCGAGCAGCGGTGAGAAGCGCAAACTCAAGCGCAAGTCGCCCCATTCCTTCCATGGAGCGCAGCCCCACAACCCATCTCTGAACGTCAGAAAGCTGAAGGGCCGGATGGTTTTCCTCTTTTGCCACCCGGCTAGGAGCAGGCAACAGCTCCTTGAGGTTACCGGCCCAGCGCGCAGGGTTATCGCCCGATCTGTGTCCAGAAACCGTAGCCCAGCTCAACACTGCTTCAATACGTCCGCGAAGCCGAGAAGCTGTTTCAGTCCGCTCAAGCCAAATGGGCTGCAGTACGCGCAGAACGTCCTGCACGACGATGTCTTGGACCAGCATCGAGCCCAGCTCGGGCATAGCGTAGGTGTGTAGGGTGTTGCGCCACTGTTGGCGATGCTTCGGGTTCTTGTATTGGTCGAGCTTGGCACTCAAGTATTTCTCAACAGCATCTTCGAAGGTCATCCCCCGGCGCTGGGCAGCGATCAGTGCTGCCTTGTGAGCTTTACGTTCTTCAGTCGGGTCTATGCCCTCTCTGATTCTTCCCTTGAGCTCTCGCGCACGATCTCTGGCTGCCGCAAGCGAGACCTCCGGATATCCCCCCAGCCCAAACTCGCGCCGCTTCGCACCGACAACAGTCCGCAGAAGCCAAGTCTTGCCGCTATTGGGAGTGATTTGGAGCATCAAGCCCGCAACACCGCCGACTGCAACCGTATGATTGATACCCTTTCCCGGATGTTCGAGACGCTTGATCTCTAACGCAGACAGCTCTTTTGCTACCTTCGGCATCGGCGCACCCTCCAAAATACCCGCCAAAAGTAATCACATTTTATCGCACGCACTAGGCCCCAATCGTACAACAGTTTGTTCGCGATCACGGAAAGTGCCTGAAAAATATGGCCTTTAACGGGCCACACTGTATCAACTTGAATGATTGGGTGGCGGAGACGAAGGGATTCGAACCCTCGAGACGGTTTCCCGCCTACTCCCTTAGCAGGGGAGCGCCTTCGACCACTCGGCCACGTCTCCGTCGACGCGTATATCGAAGCCAAGCCAGAGAGTACAAGGCGAAAGTGGACGGGCAGGCAAAAAGTCGGGGCAGGAAAACACCGGGGGCGGTCTGGCGGGGACCAGGGCCCGGAAGAGGGGCGGAAAGGACAAAGCCGCCCCGGTTGGGGGCGGCTTTGGCAAGGCCAGCGGCATCCGGGGCGCGGTCCGGCAGGCGCGGCGCCCCGACGGCCTCAGGTGTTGAAGAGGAAGTGCAGGACGTCGCCGTCCTTGACCATATAAGCCTTGCCCTCGGCACGCATCTTGCCCGCTTCCTTGGCGCCGCTTTCGCCCTTGCAGGCGATGTAGTCGTCAAAGGCGATGGTCTCGGCCCGGATGAAGCCCTTCTCGAAATCGCCGTGGATCACGCCGGCGGCCTGGGGCGCCATGGTGCCCTGCTTGATCGTCCAGGCCCGCGCCTCTTTCGGGCCCACGGTGAAATAGGTCTCGAGGTGCAGCAGCTCGTAGCCCGCGCGGATCAGGCGATCGAGGCCCGCCTCTTCCAGACCCATCTCGCCCAGGAACATCTCGGCCTCTTCGGCGTCGAGCTGGCTGATCTCTTCCTCGATCCGGGCAGAGATCAGCACGGTGCCCGCGCCCTGCTCTGCCGCCATCTTTTCGACCGCGGCCGAGAAATCATTGCCCTTGGCGGCGTCTTCCTCGTTCACGTTGCAGACGTAGAGGACAGGTTTGGAGGTCAGCAGTTGCAGCATCTTCCAGGCCTTCAGGTCCTCGGCGTCCACCTCGACCGTGCGGGCGGGCTTGCCGTCTTCCAGCGCGGCCTGGGCGGCGGCCAGCAGGCGGTCCTGCTGCTGCGCTTCCTTGTCGTTGCCCTTCAGCTTGCGCACCAGGTTGGCACGGCGCTTTTCGATGCTTTCCAGATCGGCCAGCATCAGCTCGGTCTCGATCACCTCGGCATCGGCGACGGGGTCGACGCGGCCCTCGACGTGGGTGATGTCCCCGTCCTCGAAGCAGCGCAGCACATGGGCGATGGCGTCGGTTTCCCGGATGTTGGCCAGGAACTGGTTGCCCAGGCCCTCGCCCTGGCTCGCGCCCTTCACCAGGCCCGCGATGTCAACGAAGGTCATCCGCGCCGGGATGATCTGCTTCGATCCGGCGATCTCGGCCAGGGCGTCCAGACGGCGGTCCGGTACGTTCACCTCGCCCACGTTCGGTTCGATCGTGCAGAAGGGGAAGTTGGCGGCCTGGGCCGCAGCGGTCTTGGTCAGCGCGTTGAACAGGGTCGACTTGCCGACATTCGGCAGCCCCACGATGCCCATCCGAAAGCCCATGGCGTTACTCCAATCTAAGGTTCCTGCGCCTCATAAATCCCAAGGGGCTTTGTCGCAAGCCGATCCGTGATATGATGGGCATTGGTGGGGGTCCTCTCCGTTTCGGAGACGTGACCGGGAATTTTCAGATGTCCATTTACCTGTTCTTCAACGGCCAGGCGCGCTTTGCCCTGAATTTCTATGCCGATGTGCTGGAGGGTGAGGTCGAGCATGTGCTGACCTATGCCGACATGCCAGAGCCCCCGCCCCTGCCGCGGGACAAGCATCACTGGCTGATGCATGGCCACCTGACCTCGCGCTATGCCGAGATCATGGTGTCCGACCGCGACGAAAGCGAGGGGCCGATCCACTATTCCGGTTTCGCGCTGGAGATTGACGACGAAGACCTTGAGGTCGCCCATCACCTGTTCCTGCGCCTGTCGGACCGGGGCGAGGTGATCCTGCCCTTCGCGCCGAACTTTTGGGCGCGGGGCTTCGGCACCTGCCGGGATCGCTTCGGCGTGCCCTGGATGATCAACTGCGACCGCTAAGGCAGCGCGGAAAAGGGCATGACCGCGGCGGCATTGGGATGTTGGCCGCGGTCATGCAGCAGGCTCAGCGCGGGGATCGCTGGGCCTTGACCGATGCAAGGAAGGGCCGCGCCCAGGCCTCGTCCGGGGTCACGTCCGAGTTTTCCGCCGCCAGTTCCGCCAGGATCTTGCGGTATTCCACCGTCATCCGGTCGGCGCGGGTGTGCATCTCGGTCTGCATGTCCAGGGGGAACTCGGGGCGGACGCCCGCCAGCAGTTCCTTGTCCTCGGACTGGATGCGGCGGTCGAGGGCGACGATCCCCGCCACCTTCTCCGCATCCGGGTTGTCGTTGCGGGCAATGAACTGGCAGAACAGGGTGTGGCTGTCGTCCACCGGCGTGGCGGTCTTGTAGAGGACGTGGCGCAACCCGTTCTCATACTCCATCACGTCCTTGTACATCAGCGGCTGCACCAGCTGCGAGTTGGTCACCCGGATCGTATAGTCACCCGTCAGCCCGGTATTTTTGCGCAGCGCCTCGGTCACCCGAGCGCGATAGCTGATGCGCGCCGACAGGTCGTGGCCGTCGCGGAAGATCTCGAAGCTTTCGAATTGCGAGGCGTTGCTGTCGCCGATGGTGTTCCGGTGCGTCCAGGCGACATGCGAGATATCCAGCGCATTGTCGATGACCCGCGGCGCCGAGGTGTCCCAGACCTCCATCATCTCGTGGATCAGGGTAAAGCCGCCCTCCTCCAGTTCCGGCAGCACGGGGATGTCTTCGCGGGGCATCCCCACGCAGACCCAGATCAGCCCGTATTTCTCTTCCACCAGCATGGGCAGGGTTCGGGCGCGCGGCGGGATCGGCTTGTCGGCGTCGTTCTGCGGGATGCGGGTGCAGGCGCCCGAGCCGTTGAAGGCCCAGCCGTGGTAGGGGCAGATGATGTCGCCCCCCTCGACCCAGCCTTGCGACAGGCGGGCGGCGCGGTGCGGGCATTCGTCGACGGCGCAGGCCACCTTGCCACCCGCGCCGCGCCAGATGACATAGTTGTCCGACAAAAGGCGCACGGCGCGGGGCGCGTCGGTCAGATCGCTGCTGTAGGCGACCGGATACCAATAGTCGCGCAGGGCGGGAATTTCACTGACATACATGGGACGTCTCCGTGATCTTGGGGCGGGCCTCAGGCCCGGCGGAAGGGTTTGCCCACGTCAGCGGGGCCAGTGGCCCGTCCAACGAAGGTGGCCAGCGCGACCAGCGCCAGCACATAGGGCAGCGCGAAGAGCAGGTCATGCGGCAGGTCATGGGTGAAGATCTGGGCGCGCAGGGCCACGGCATCGGCCAGGCCGAAGCCCAGGCAGACCAGGAAGGCCGGGCCGACACGCCATTTGCCAAAGACCATGGCGGCCAGCGCAAGGAAGCCGCGCCCCTGGGTCATCGAGGCCTGGAACAGATCCAGCGTGACGATCGACAGATAGGCCCCGCCCAGTGCGGCCAGCACCCCCGACAGAGTGACGGCGATGAAGCGCACCCGGGTCACGTCGATCCCGGCGGCATCGGCGGCGGCGGCGCTTTCGCCGCAGGCGCGCAGGCGCAGGCCCATGTCGGTACGCATCAGCACCCACCAGACGGCGCCCACCAGGGCAAAGGCGATCAGGTCGATCAGCGACAGCTCGGCCAGCAGCGGGCCCACCAGCGGGATCTGCCCGACCAGGGGCAGTTCCGGCGTCGGCACCTTGGGCACCGAGGGCGTGGTGCCGTCGATGCCCCAGATGATCGGCACCAGGGCGGCGGTCAGCCCCGCGCCGATCAGGTTCAACGCCGTGGCGCCGATCACCTGGTCGCCGCGCAGCAGCACCGACATGGTGGCCAGCAGCATCCCCGACAAAAGCCCGGTGCCCACGGCGCCCAGCAGGCCCAGCCAGGGATTGCCGGTGACATAGCTGAAGGCCACGGCGCCAAAGGCGCCGCCCAGCATCATCCCCTCCAGCCCGATGTTGATCACGCCAGAGCGTTCGCACAGCAGGCCGCCCAGCATCGGCAGGATGATCGGCACCGCCAGGTGCAGGGCCGAGGCGAAAAGGGCAATGGTGAAGAAATCGCTCATGTCGCGTCTCCGGTGTCGGTCAGGGGGGCGGAGGCCGCAGGGGCACTGTCACGGCGGCTGCGGCGGCGGCTGCGCATCCGGTCCAGGCCGTGCAGCAGCCAGGGCTGGATGGCGACAAAGGCCACGACCAGACCCGAGACGACGCCGACCATCTCGCGGCTGACCCCGGCCACGGCCTGCATCTGCACCGCGCCGCTATCCAGCATGGCAAAGAAGAAGGCCGAAACGATCAGCGCGAAGGGCGACAGCGCGGCCAGCAGGGCCACCGCGATGGCGTCCCAGCCGTAGCCGGCCGAGAAGGCATCGAAGAAACGGCCATAGACGCCCAGCACCTGCACCGCGCCCGCCAGGCCGCCAAAGCCGCCCGAGATCAGCAGCGTGGTGATGATCGTGCGCTTGACCGAGACCCCGCTGGCGCGCGCGGCGCCCGCGTTCTTGCCCATCAGGCGGATCCGGAAGCCAAGCGGCGTGCGGTAGAGAAGCCACCACAGGCCCACCACGGCGACCAGGGCGATGATCACCCCAGCGTGCAGGCGGGTGCCGTCCCAGACCATGGGCAGGCGCGCGTCGCGGGGGATCTTCTCGGTCGCCGAGGGCTGGGTGGCGGCCACGAAGGGCCCGGCGGGGGCCACGGCATAGATGGCAAAATAGGTGGCGACGAAGTTCATCATGATGGTGGTCACCACCTCATGCACGCCGCGATAGGCCTTCAGCAGGGCCGGCACCAGCGCGGCCAGCGCGCCGCCCAGGACCCCGCCCAGCAGGACCAGCACCGACAGGACCAGCGGCGGCGCCTCGACCGTGGCACCGATCACGCCCGCCACCAGGCCGCCGAAGATCAGCTGCCCCTCGACCCCCATGTTGAAAAGACCCCCGTGGAACGAGATGGCCACGGCCATCCCTGCGATCAGCAGCGGGATCATCTGCACCAGGGTCTCGGCAAAGGCGAATTTCGAGCCCAGGCTGCCGTTCAGAAAGGCGCTGAGGGTGACGCCCAGCTCGGCGCCGGTCAGGAACAGGAAGGGCAGCGTGCAGATCACCGCCGCCGCCAGGGTGATGACGAAGACCAGCACCCGGCCCGCGACGCTGCGGCTGCCGTCGCGCATCTGCGCCAGCATCGCCTCGACCGAGAAGGGTTGGGCGCGGCGCGCCTCGATACCGGCGCGCACTTCGGGATCTAGCCGCAGGTCACCCTCATGGGGCAGCGGCGGACGTTTGAAGATCATGCGACCTCCTGTTTCTTGGGGGCCGCGTCGGGCGTTGTGTCAGGGGCTGTATCCTGGGCGCCGGACATCCAGCGGCCGATCTGGTCGATGTCGAATTCCGCCGCCGTCATGGCGCCCGCGATCCGGCCCTTGCGCAGCACCACCAGACGGTCGGCCAGGGCAAAGACCTCTGCCAGGTCCAGCGACAGCAGCAGCACCGCCGCGCCGCGATCGCGCAGGCCCAGAAGGGCGTGGTGCACCGCCGAGGCCGAGCCGATATCCAGGCCGCGCGTCGGCTGCGCCGCCACCATCAGCCGGGGCGAGCGGGCCAGTTCCCGACCCACCACCAGCTTTTGCTGGTTGCCGCCCGACAGCGAGGACATGGGCAGAAGGGCCGAGGGCGTGCGCACCTTGTGCCGTTCGATCAGCACCTCGGTAAAGCGCACCCGGTCGCGCCAGGCCAGATACCAGGGCCCGGGGCTGAAGGGTTCGCCGTCGAGATACCCGATCGAGGCATTGTCGGCGAGGCTCATGTCATTGGCCACGCCGGTGGCGTGCCGGTCTTCGCTGATATGGGCGATCCCGGCGGCCAGGCGTTTCTGGGTGGACCAGTCGGTGACATTGCGGTTGTCGATGGCGATCAGCCCGTCGGTGGGTTTCGACAGGCCCATCAGCAGATCGACCAGTTCGGACTGGCCGTTGCCCTCGACCCCCACCACGGCGACGATCTCGCCCCCGTGCAGTTGCAGGTCCAGCGGCCCCAGGCGGTGGCCATCGCTCAGCCCGCGCACATCCAGGATCAGCGGCCCCTCCTTGGGGGCGCGATCCGGCAGGGCGGGGCTTTCGCGGCCAATCATCATGTTGACCATCCGCGCCTCCAGCTCGGCGCGCACCTCGGGCTGGGTGGTATCCAGCGCCGAGATCTCGGCATTGCCCACCACGGCGCCATCGCGCAGCACGGTGACCCGGTCGCACAGGCGCATGATCTCGGGCATCTTGTGGCTGATCAGAACAATGGTCCTGCCCTCGGCGCGCAGCTTTTCCAGCACGGCGTACAGCTCGTCGGCCTCGGGCGGCGACAGGGCGGCGGTCGGCTCGTCCAGGACCAGGGTGCGGGCCCCGCCCCAAAGCGCCTTCAGGATCTCGACCTTCTGGCGCGCGCCCACCGACAGGGTGGACACCTTCGCCCAGGGGTCGATGCCGAAACCAAAGCGGTCCGACAGCTCGGCCGCGCGGGCGGCGGCGCCGGGCAGATCCAGCTTGCGCGTCAGCCGCGACAGGGCCGAGCCCCGGGCGCGGCCCATGATCAGGTTCTCGACCACCGAAAAGGCGCCGATCAGGGAAAAGTGCTGCTGCACCATGCCGATCCCGGCGGCCAGCGCCTCGGCGGAAGAGCGGAAGGAGACGGGGGCGCCGTCGATCTCGACCCGGCCCGCATCGGCATGGATCATGCCGAAGAGGATCTTCATCAGCGTCGACTTGCCCGCGCCGTTCTCGCCAAGCAGACCATGGATCGACCCAGGTGCGACGCGCAGGTCGATGGCGCGGTTGGCGTGCACCGCGCCGAACCGCTTGTCGATCCCGGCCAGGTGGATGGCCGGGATCTGGTTTTCAGGCGCGCCGCTCACAGGGCGCCGGGCTCGAAGGCGTCGAGCTCTTCATAGGTGCCGGGGATGACCAGCTCGCCCGCCACGATCTTGGCCTGGACGGCTTCGATCTTTTCCATGATCTCGGCGGGGATCTCGTCGATATTGTCGGCGCACAGGCCCACGGCGCCCTCGGCCAGGCCCAGCGACTGCGGGCCGCCAACGAAGGTGCCTTCGACCAGGGCCTTGTTCTCGTAGAAGACGGCACCGGCCACGTCCTTGACCGCGGCGGTCAGGAAGTTGTCGGGCGCCAGGTGGCCCTTGCAGGTGTCCACCGAGATGGCCCAGGTGCCTTCGCCCTCGGCGATGACGGCATCATAGATGCCCCGGCCCCCGCCGCCGGCCACGTCCATGATCACATCGACACCGGCGTCGAACATGCCCTCGGCCAGAACCTTGGCCTTGGCCGGGTCGCGGAACGAGCCGACGAAGGCATGGGCCACTTCGATCTCGGGGTTCACGGTGGCGATGCCCGCGGTGTAACCGGTCAGGAAGCGCACGACGGGCGGGGTTTCCATGCCGCCGATGAAACCGATGTGATCGCTTTGGGTGGTCATCGCCGCGACCATGCCCGCCAGGAAGGCCGCCTCCTGTTCGCGGAAGGTCACCGAGGCGACGTTGGGCAGCGGGTTGCCATCGTCATCCACCGACACGGCGTCGATCAGGGTGAAATGCGCCTCGGGGCGATCCAGGGCCACTTCGGTCACCGCGTCGTTCAACAGCGAGCCCACGCCCACAACCATGGTGGCGCCACCGGCGACCGCTTGCAGCAGGTTCGGCACGAACTGCGACTGGTCGGTGGACTGGATGACCTGGGCGCGACCGCCGAAGGCCTCGACCGAGCGGTCCAGGCCCAGCTTGGCCAGATCGTTGAACCCGTGGTCGCCCAACCCGTTCTGGTCGGTGATCATGGTCCAGATCGCATCGTCCTGGGCCGAGGCGGCCAGGGGCGCGAGGCTGCCCGCCAGGGCGGTGGCCAGGGTCAGCGCCAGGGCGCAGCGGCGGGAAGGCAGAAGGTTTTTGGTCATGGGAGGGCTCCGTTGGATCAGTTTGTTGGATCGTTGTCTGTTGTTGGTCTTGGTCTTGTTTTTATTGTTGTGGGTCATGTTATGGATCTTGGCCCCCTCAGGGGCCGTGACGTGACGGCGCGGTCAGCCGCCTGCCCATCCGGTCAGCGCCTCAAGCTTCGAGCCGCTGCGCGGTTCATTGGCGCGGGTCAGAGCGATCTCGACCGCCTGCTCCGGCGTTGCGGCGAAACTGACGGGCAGCACCCGGCGCTCGTCCAGGAAGCAGCCGTCATACAGGGTGTCGCGCAGCCGGTCGGACCAGCCGCCGCAGCCTTCCAGCGCCACCACGGGCACGCCCGCGTCATAGGCCACGGTCAGCTCGTTCAGGGTGCCGACGCCGCCGCCCAGCATGATCAGGCTGTGACAGCAGCGCGCCGTCAGCACGTTGCGGATCGTGCCCATGCCGGTGGGAAAGACCAGGTCGCAATAGGCATTGGCCTTGGACGCGTCGCCATAGGGCAGGAACCCCACGGTCAGCCCGCCCGCTGCCTTGGCGCCGCGCGACGACGCCTCCATCACGCCGCCGGTGCCGCCGGTGACCAGGGCCGCGCCCGCCAGGGCAACGCCCCGGCCCACGGCCTCGGCGGCCTCCAGCAGCTGTTCCGGCAGGGTTTCCCCGGCGCGGGCCGAGCGGCCGATCAGGCCGATGGTGGTCATGCGGGTCATGCGGTGGTGTCCTTTTCCAGCAACGCGCGCTCTGGCGCGGTGGCGCCCACGGGGAAATCGTCGTCAAACAGGGTGGCCCGGGCCAGCAACCCGTCGCGGCGCAACAGCGCCTCGGTGCGGTCGGCGGCGAGCAGATCCAGCGGATCGGCCGTTTCCAGCGCGAAAGAGGCCGAGGCCGAGCCAAGCGCGGCGGCCTCCAGCAGATCGGCGCCCTGCGCCCGCGCCACCAGGAAGCCGCCACAGAAGGCGTCGCCCGCCCCGGTCGGGTCGATGGGTGTCGCGGGCCAGGCGGGCAGATGGGTCACTTGCGCGCCCTCCAGCACATAGACGCCGTCGGCGCCCGCCTTCAGCACCACCGAGCGCGCCCCATGGGCCCGCAGCGCGGCCAGGGCGCCGCGCGGGTCCAGATCGGGGGCGAAGACATCCAGGTCCGAGGTCGAGGGCAGGAAAATGTCGATATCGGGCAGGCTTTCGGCCAGCCGCGCGAAGGGGGCGCCCAGCAGGGCGGCGCGGGTCGGGCAATCGGCCTGCACCTGGCCCGCCGAACCGGCCAGTGCCGCGACCAGGGCGCGGTGCCGCGCCAGGGGCAGCAGCGGCAGGTGCCAATGCCCCACCTCCTGCATCCAGGCGGCGGGAATGTCCTGCGGTTCGGGCGCGCCTTCCACCAGGGTTTCGGGCGAATGGGTGGTATCGACGAACTCGGCCCGCTCGGCGGGCGTCAGATGCGCCAGCAGCTCTTCGGGCACCGGCTGCACCCGGTCGCCATTGGGACGATGGGCATAGCTGACGCGCACCGGGTGGCTGCGCTCCAGCCGGATCAGCGAGCCAAGGTCGAAGCCCGCTTCGGCCAGACGCTCCAGCACGGCGACGGGATAGTCGCGCCCGACACGGGCCACGATGCGCGGCGTCAGCCCGGCCAGATGGGCGCCCATGGCCGACCACAGGGCATTGCCGCCGGGCTTGGCGGGCAGCGCCACGTCATCGGGGGTGACCACGCTGTCGATGCTGAAGGACCCCACGATCGCGATCGGCGCGGCGGCAGCGGGCTGAGGGGAGACGGGGCGGCTGGTCATCGGGCGAGGCTTTGGTCTGTCATCGGTGTCATGGGTCGAGCCTATGTGGTCATGCTCATTGTTCAACAATGATATGTTCCTAGGTGAGAGAATATCGCCCTGAAACGGACAATGCGTATTTCTTGAGCGGGTTTCGCCGAGATCGAGGGGTGCCCGCGCGTTTTGATGGCAGGAACGAGCTCCCCCGTGCGCCCCGGGCGGGGCCGCGCGACTCAGCGCCGCCGGGCGCTGACGGCCAGCCCCTCGGGCACCCAGCCCGCATTGCGCGGATCCACGTTGCGGCCAGGGGCCACCACCGCGTCGATCCGATCCAGCAGATCGGCATCCAGGGTCACACCGACCGCTTCCAGAAGGGCATCCAGCTGCCCTTCGGTGCGCGGCCCGATCAGGGTGCTGGTGACATCGGGATGGGCCTGGGTCCAGGCCAGGCTCATCTGCATCATGCTCAGCCCCGCCTCGGCGGCCAGCGGCGCCAGCTGCTCGACCACGTCCAGCTTGGCCGCGTCATCGGCCCGCACGAAGGGGTTGCCGCTGGCCGCGCGCGAGCCCTCCGGGGCCTCCATGTTGCGACGGTATTTCCCGGTTAGCCAGCCGCCGTTCAGCGGACTCCAGACCAACATGCCCAGCCCGTAGCGACGGCAGGTCGGCAGCACCTCGGCCTCGATTCCGCGCACCAGAATGGAATAAGGCGCCTGTTCCGCAACGAATCCGGTCAGTTTCTCGCGTTCGGCGGCCCATTGCGCGCGCACCAGCATTTCCGCCGGAAAGGTCGAGCTGCCGATGTGGCGCACCTTGCCCGCCCGGATCAGATCCTCGAAGGCGCGCAGGCTTTCCTCCAGCGGCACCTTCGGGTCGGGTCGGTGCATCTGGTAGAGGTCGATACAGTCCACATCCAGCCGCCGCAGCGAACCTTCGACGGCCTCGGTGATCCAGGCCCGGCCGCCACCGGATCGCGCCGGGTCGCCGCCCATGGGCAGGCCCACCTTGGTGGCCAGCACCACCTCGTCGCGACGCCCCTTCAGGGCCTTGCCCAGCACCTCTTCCACGACGCCATTGTCATAGATGTCGGCGGTGTCGATCAGGTTGATCCCCGCATCCAGCGCGCGATGCACCAGGCGGATGGCCTCCTCCTCGGTGTTCGAGGTCAAAAGCGCCATGGTACCGAAGGCGAAGGACGACACCGGAAGACCGGTCCGCCCGAGGGGATTCATCTGCATTGTCTTCATCCTGCATATCCTGGGTTTCCCCAAGTCATACAGGCAGACCTTCATTGTTCAACAATGGATTTTCTTTGTGAGATCCCCCGCAATGCTCCCCTCTGGATTGTGCCGCGCCCGGTGACGCGCTACAAATGACGGGTAACGTCTTTGCGACGAAGGGTTTCCCATGCCGAAAGACCAGCCGCTGAAGTTCCAGCGCGTCAAGGACAAGCGCGCGCTGTCTGTCCAGGTTTACGACCAGCTGGTCGAGGTGCTGCGCAACAATGCGGCACCGGGCGCCCTGATCCCGCCGGAAATCCGCCTGGCCGAGGACCTCGGCGTCAGCCGCACCGTCCTGCGCGAGGCCCTGCGCCTGCTGGAAGAGGACGGGGTGATCGAACGCGCCGCCGATCCCCGCCGCCGCCAGCTGGCCGCCTCGGGCAAACGCCCCCCCGCCTTCTCGGCCCCGCTCGAGGATATCGTCACCGGCGCGGGCGAGCTGAGCGCGCGGGTGGTGCGCGACGGCCCCCTGGCCTCGACCAACTGGAGCCGCAGCCTGCTGGACATCGCAGAGCCGCAGACCGAGCTTTACACCCGCGAGACCCTGTTCCTGCGGGGCGAGGGTCAGGTGCCGGTGGTCTCGGCGCTGGAGGCCGTGCCGATGGAGGCGCTGCGCGACGCCCGCCCGCTGGACGCCGCCAATCCCTCGGGCAGCCTGCTGAACGACCTCGGGCCGAAGTTCCGCGCCAAATGCGTCACCACCCTGTGGCGCCTGTCGGATGCCGCCACCGGCGGTCGCCCGCGCCGCGGTTTTGCCGATCTGCCCGCGGGCGCGCCGCTGATCTCGCTGACCACGGTGCTGTCGCGCAATGGCCGCCCGGCCTTCGTCGCCAAGTACCTGCTGCGCCTCGATCTGGTCTCGCTCAGCGTCGGTGACATGGGCGACGAGGCGGCCAAGGCCGCCGCCGAGATCCCCGAGGGCTAAGCCCGCGCCCCGGCGGCGCCTGCCGCCCCTGACGCGCCCAATCCCCCCCGCACCCTGCCCCGCGCGCGCCTGAACCGGCGTGGCGCCCGCCGTCCTGCGCAGATGTCACCTCTGGCCAAGTCTTTGTTACCGCCGGTCATGGGCCGGGCGGCACCACGGGCCTAAACGGCGGCATCCCCGTGCCGCCCCGGTGGCTCGGGCCTCTTTCTTTCCTCATGAACGGAGCTTACCCGATGCAATCCCATTCCTTCCCTACCCGTCTGGCCCTGTCCCTGCCCCTGCTGGCGATGATCGCCGCCTGCGCCGACAGCGGCGCCAACTATACCCCGATCACCGATGGCGCCCCCTCGGCCGCCTTCCGCCAGGACCTGGGCGAATGCCAGCAGCTGGCGCGCGCCAACTACCGAGATGCCGCCGGGGGCACCGCCGCCGTGGGCGCGGGCATCGGCGCCGTGGCGGGCCTGGCCGATGACGACACCTCGGACACCGAGGGCCTGGTGGGCGGGCTGATCGTCGGCGCCCTGACCGGCGCGGCGGCAGGCAGCGTCGAGGCCAACCAGAAGCGCGAGGCCCTGGTGCGCAATTGCATGAAGGGGCGTGGCCATGCCGTTGTCGGCTAAGGCCACGCCCCCCGACCTGCCCAGGACGGCCCGGCGCCCCTCGGGCCGCCTGCCGGGGGTTGCCGCGCTGATCTGCGCGGCAACCTACCTGGCGGGGTTCGCCCTGCTGATCCTCGTGCTGTTGCCCGGCGGCTATGATCCCTCGGGTTCGGGCGGGGCGGCGGACCTGGCCTTTGCCGGGGCGCATCGCACCCTGTTGAAGGGCTGGTTCCTGGTGATCTACCTGGCCAACGGCTTTGCCCTGGCCCTGCTGGCCGAGGGGCTGGGCCGCTGCCTGGCGCCCGCCTCGTCCATGGCCGGGCTGGTGCGGGGGCTGGGGCTGATCTGGGCCGGGCTTGTGCTGGCCGCCGGGCTGGTGGCCCTGGCCGGGCTGGAAAAGGCCACGGCCCTGGCGGCCCGCGCCCCCGATCAGGCCCTGGCCCTGTGGCGCGCGGCGCGGCTGGTCGAAGAGGGGCTGGGCGGCGGCACCGAAATTGCCGGCGCGGCCTGGCTGGCGATCACCGCCCTGGCCCTGCGCGACGCCCCCACCCGGCCGCGCCTGCTGGCCAGTGCCGGGCTGGCCCTGGCCGCCGCCGGGGTCGCCACGCTGATCCCCGCCCTGGGCGAGGCGCCCGGCGCGGTCTTCGGGCTGGGGATGATCGCCTGGTTCGCCGGCATCGGCCTCACCCTGTGGCGCGGTCGGATCTAGCCCCCCGCGTCCGTCCTCAGGCGCGCGGCAGGCGGCGCAGCATCGCCGCGACAATCACCCGATGCGCCAGACCCACCGGGATCATGTAAAGCCGCCCGAAGGCGTTATGCACCTTGACCGAACTGGTCACGGTGAAGACCCGCCCCTCGGTCGACAGGCAGGTCATCACATCCAGATGGCGGTCGCGTTCGGTCAGCACCAGCAGGTCGGGGCGTGCCTCTTCCACCAGGAAGAAGTCCAGCCTGTCGCCCGCCGCCACCTGTGTGGGCCGGTCACCGGAAAACCCGCCGATCCGCTTCACCCCGAACCGGGCCGAGATCGCGTCGCGGAGGCGAAAGGCCAGGGCCAGCCCCGGCAGGGGGCGGGCCTGCATCGCCCACCAGGCCTGAAGCGGCGTCATCTCGCGCGCCAGGGTCACCCGGGCCACATGGTGATAGGCCAGCGCCCGGGCCGGGGCGACCAGAGGGACATCGGTCGGCATGGGGCGGGTCTCCTTTCGCGCGGCATGTCGGGGCGCAGAAGGCCACGCCCGCGCCGCCCTGTCCCTGCGGCAGATCACCCGCCCGGATCCGGGGGGGGGGACCTCGGCACAAAGGGCCTTGGCGCAAGGAAAAGGGGCGGCCCCTTGCGGAGCCGCCCCACCCGTTCACTCGTTACCCTGACATCCTCAGTGGACCGTTGCCTCATCCGGCGTGTCGCGCTCCGACGTGCCGACCCGGTTGCCGATGATCAGCCCCTCGGGGCCTGCGGTCACCGGCACCACCGCGCCGTCGCCGATCTCGCCGCCCAGCAGGACCTCGGCCAGCGGATCCTGCAACGCGCGCTGGATCACCCGTTTCAGCGGCCGCGCGCCGAAGACCGGATCGTAGCCCTCGTCGGCCAGCCACTTGCGGGCATCCTCGTCCAGCTCCAGCCGGATCTTGCGACCGGCCAGACGTTTTTCCAGACGGCCCAGCTGGATCTCGACGATCCCGCCCATGTCCTGACGACCCAGCCGGTCGAAGACGATGATCTCGTCCAGCCGGTTCAGGAACTCGGGGCGGAAATGGGCCCGCACCGCGTCCATCACGTCGCGCTTCGCGTCCGAGGAATCGGCGCCATCGGGCAGCATCGACAGGGCCTGGGCGCCCAGGTTCGAGGTCAGGATGATCAGCGTCTGCTTGAAGTCGACAGTGCGCCCTTGACCATCGGTCAGCTGGCCATCGTCCAGAACCTGCAACAGCACGTTGAACACATCCGGATGCGCCTTCTCGACCTCGTCGAACAGCACCACCTGATAGGGGCGCCGCCGCACGGCCTCGGTCAGCACGCCGCCCTCGTCATAACCGACATAGCCCGGAGGGGCGCCGATCAGACGGGCGACCGAATGTTTCTCCATGAACTCGGACATGTCGATGCGCACCATGGCGCTGTCGTCGTCAAAGAGGAACTCGGCCACGGCCTTGGTCAGCTCGGTCTTGCCGACGCCGGTCGGCCCGAGGAACAGGAAGCTGCCCAGCGGGCGGTTCTCGTCGTTCAGACCCGCACGCGCCCGGCGCACCGCATTGGCCACCGCCTTGACGGCGGCGTTCTGGCCGATGACGCGACGGTGCAGACCGTCCTCCATGCGCAACAGCTTCTCGCGCTCGCCCTCCAGCATCTTGGCCATCGGGATCCCGGTCCAGCGTTCGACAACGCTGGCGATCTGCTCGGGCCGCACGGCCTCTTCGACCATGACCTCTCCCTCGGCCTCGGCGGCCTCGGCCTCGCCCAGCTGTTTTTCCAGCTGCGGGATGACGCCGTAGGACAGCTCCCCGGCCTTGGCCAGGTCACCCTGCCGCTTGGCAATGTCCAGATCCGCCCGGGCCCGGTCCAGCTGTTCCTTCAGCTCGCGCGCCCCGGCCAGCTTGTCACGTTCCGCCTGCCAGCGCGCGGTCAGCGCGTCAGCTTTCTCTTGCAGATCGCCCAGCTCTTTCTCCAGCGCCTCGAGCCGGTCCTTCGACGCCGCATCGTCCTCTTTCTTCAGGGCCTCGGCCTCGATCTGAAGCTGCAGGATATGCCGGTCGAGCTGGTCCAGCTCTTCGGGTTTGCTGTCCACCTCCATGCGCAGACGGCTGGCAGCCTCATCGACCAGGTCGATGGCCTTGTCGGGCAGGAACCGGTCGGTGATGTAGCGGTTCGACAGGGTCGCCGCCGACACCAGGGCCGAGTCCGAGATCCGCACCCCGTGGTGCAGCTCGTATTTCTCCTTGATGCCCCGCAGGATCGAAATCGTGTCCTCGACCGTGGGTTCGTTCACCATCACCGGCTGGAAGCGACGGGCCAGGGCCGCGTCCTTCTCGACGTACTTGCGGTATTCGTCCAGCGTGGTGGCGCCGATGCAGTGCAACTCACCCCGCGCCAGCGCGGGCTTGATCAGGTTGGCCGCATCCATGGCGCCATCGGTTTTCCCGGCGCCGACCAGGGTGTGCATCTCGTCGATGAACAGGATCACCTCACCGGCAGCGGCCTCGATCTCCGACAGGATGGATTTCAGCCGTTCCTCGAACTCACCGCGATATTTCGCACCGGCGATCAGCGCGCCCATGTCCAGCGCCAGAAGACGCTTGTTCTTCAGGCTTTCGGGCACGTCGCCATTGATGATGCGCAGGGCCAGACCTTCCGCGATGGCGGTCTTACCCGTACCGGGCTCCCCGATCAGGACGGGGTTGTTCTTGGTCCGGCGGCTCAGCACCTGCATGGCGCGGCGGATCTCGTCGTCGCGGCCGATGATCGGGTCGATCTTGCCTTCCTCGGCGGCCTTGGTCAGGTCGCGGGCATATTTCTCCAGCGCCTCGAAGGTGTCTTCGGCGCTGGCGGTATCGGCGGTGCGGCCCTTGCGGATCTCGTTGATCGCGGCGTTCAGCTTCTGGGCCGAAACGCCCCCGGCCTCCAGCGCGTCCTTAGCGCCGGATTTCACCAGGGCCAGCGCGGTCAGCAGCCGTTCGACGGGCACGAAGCTGTCCTTGGCCTGCTTGGCCACCTTCTCGGCCTCGGCAATCACCTTGACCGTCTGGTTGTCCATGTAGGTCTGGCTGCTGTCGCCGCTGACCACGGGCAGCTTCTTCAGCGCCAGCTCGCAGGCCTGGGCAACGGCCTTGGCGTCGCCGCCAGCCTTGCCGATGAGGTTGGCCGACAGCCCCTCTTCATCGTCCAGCAGCGCTTTGAGGATGTGATCGGGCACCAGGCGCTGATGGCCTTCCCGAATGGCGATGGTCTGGGCCGCCTGGATGAATCCCCGCGACCGCTCCGTGAACTTCGACAAGTCCATGGCAATACTCCTTTTCCCAAGCGTCCCGCGTCTCTTGGCACCCTTGATAGGCATACCGATCGGTCCGGGACCTCACGATCTCGAGATGGGGATCGGCGGGGCGCGGTTCAAGCGGGTTCCGGCCGAAACCGGCGCGAAAACGGAACCCGAGGCGGGGGCCATCCGTTTTATTGCCAACGCGCCCCGACCGGCGCCCCTGCAAGGAGGCCATGATGCCCGAGACCGAGAAGGACCCCCGCCCTGCCCCTTTCCTGACCCGCCTGTCGCGGGTCCGCTACAACCCCGCCGCCCGCGCCTTCGAGGCCGCCGTGGCCCTGCATGACGCGGGCGAGGTCTTCACCTACCCGGTCAGCCTGCGCGCCCCGATGAATGCCGATTACGAAGCGGTGACCTCTGCCCTGGCGGAACTGGCCCGCCGCCGCCATGCCCGCCAGCAGGGCCATGCCCAGGGACCGCTGCGCGCCCGGCGCCGCGAGGCCGCGCCCCGCCCCCTGCCGCCCCGGGTCGAGGCGGCCACCGCCGCCCTGTGGAAGCGGGTGCTGCACCGCGCCGCCTGACGGCGGCAGGGGGGCGCTGCCCCCCGGCTCCGGGCCGGAGCCTCCCCCCGGGATATTTTTGGCAAACAAGAAGAGGGGGCACCGCGCGAGAGGGCCCAGGGGGCCGCGGGGCGGGCCCATGGCTTGACCTGCGCCGCGCGCTGGCCCAACAGGGGGGAAATCGCGGAGAGAGCCCATGACCCAGACCCCGAACGCCGCCGACGACCGCCTGATCGTTGCCCTGGATGTGCCCAATGCCCTGCAAGGGCTGGAGCTGGCCGAGAAGATCGGCGACGCGGTCTCTTTCTACAAGATCGGTCTGGGGATGCTGACCGGCGGCGGCATGGCCCTGGCCAATGAGCTGAAGCAGGAGCACGGCAAGCGCATCTTCCTGGACATGAAGCTGTTCGACATCGGCCAGACGGTGGAGAACGCGGTGCGCGGCATCGCGCAATACGATCTGGATTTCCTGACCGTCCATGGCGACCCCCATGTGGTGCGCGCCGCCAAGGAAGGGGCCGCCGGGACGGGCCTGAAGATCCTGGGCGTGACCATCCTGACCTCGCTGGACCGGGGCGATCTGGATGACGGCATGATGCGCGCAGGCGACATGGCCGAGATGGTGGTGGAACGCGCCGACCGCGCCTTTGGCGCCGGAGCCGACGGCATCATCTGCTCGCCCAACGAGGCGGCGGCGATCCGGGCCCTGCCCTCTGCCGAGGGACGCCTGATCGTCACGCCGGGCGTGCGCCCTGCGGGCAGCGCCAGCGACGATCAGAAACGCATCGCGACCCCTGCCTCGGCCGTGGCCGCAGGGGTCGACCACATGGTGGTGGGCCGTCCGGTCTGGCGCGCCGAGGATCCCCGCGGCGCCGCCCAGGCCATCGTGAGCGAGCTGCGCGGCCTCTGACCCCCGTTCCCGGCGCAAGCCCGGGCCGGGGTCCGGAATACCCCCATGGACGCCACATGGCGTCACGCCGCATCCTTGTCCCAGGATCACCGCCTGGGAGGGGAAACCGATGGCACGCAATCCGAATGTTCCGAGCGACGACTTCGACGTGACCGGCGGCCTGGCGGGCTTCGCCCCGTCCTGGCTGCGCAAGGGGCGACGCAAGCCCGAAGAGGCCTGACAGGGCCGAGGAGGACCCCGGCGCGCCTCAACCCCCCAGCACCCGGCGCAGCCGCGCGGCCAAGGGCGGGATATGGGCGGGATGGGCCAGGTAGGCGCGCGGGGGCATCAACGCCCAGCCCTGCCCCTCATCCCCCAGCCGGATCTTTGCGACGCAGGCAGGCGGCAGGCGGGCCGTCCAGAACCAGACCTCGGCGCCCGCCTGGTCGCGATAGGCGCGGGCGTGGCGGAAGTCGCGGGGTCGCAGGATCAGCGACAGCTCTTCCGCCGTTTCGCGGATGACGCAGTCGCGCGGGCTTTCGCCTGGCTCGCGCCCGCCGCCGGGCAGATCCCAGAGGCCGGGATAGGGAACTCCGGGGATGTCGTCGCGTTGCAGCACCGCCAGGCGCGCGCCCAGGAACAGCGCCACCTTGGCGCCCGAGAAGGGGCGGCCGCGTTCCAGCGCGGCGCCGGGAATGCCTGTTTCGCTTGTCATGCCGCCGGTCTATCATCTGGGCCCAAGCAGACCCACCGGAACCTGACATGGACGCCCTCTGCCGCGACTGCCTGCACAGTTTCACCGCCCCGACCCGCGACCGCCTGCGCTGCCCCGCCTGCGGATCGCCGCGCTGTGTCGCCCATGGGGAACTGATGCAGCTGTCCATCGCGCACATGGATTGCGACGCCTTCTATGCCTCGGTCGAGAAACGCGACGACCCCAGCCTGGCCGACAAGCCGGTGATCATCGGCGGCGGGCGGCGCGGGGTGGTCTCGACCGCCTGCTATGTGGCGCGGATCCGGGGCGTGCGCTCGGCCATGCCGATGTTCCAGGCGCTGAAACTCTGCCCCGAGGCGGTGGTGATCCGCCCCCGCATGGCCCGCTATGTCGAGGTCTCGCGCCAGATCCGCGCCATGATGGAGGAACTGACCCCGGCCATCGAGCCGCTGTCGCTGGACGAGGCCTTTCTGGATCTGACCGGCACCGCGCGGCTCCATGGCACGCCGCCTGCGGTGCAACTGGCCCGCCTGGTGCGGCGGATGCGGGACGAGCTGGGGGTGACCGGCTCGATCGGGCTGTCGCACAACAAGTTCCTGGCCAAGATCGCCTCGGACCTGGACAAGCCGCATGGTTTCGCGGTGATCGGCCAGGCCGAGACGCTGGCCTTCCTTGGCCCCAAGCCTGTGGGGCTGATCTGGGGCGTGGGCGCGGCCGGAAAGGGGGCGCTGGACCGGGCGGGGATCCGCACCATCGAGGATCTGCGCCGGTGGGAGCTGTCGGATCTGGTGGCGCGATTCGGTTCGATGGGCACCCGGCTTTACCATCTGTCGCGGGGCGAGGACCGGCGCCGCGTCTCGCCGCACGCCCCGGTGAAATCGGTGTCGAACGAAACGACCTTCTTCGAGGATATCGCCGACCCCGAGCTGCTGGACGGCCATCTGTGGCGGCTGGCGGAACAGGTGTCGGACCGGTTGAAGGCGAAAGAGATCGCGGGCCGCACCGTGGTGCTGAAGCTGAAGCGCGCCGATCACTCGTTGCTGACCCGTCGCACCGGGCTGCGCGATGCCACCCAGCTGGCCGACCGCATCTATCGCGAGGCGCGCGGGCTCTTCGACAAGCTACCCGATCGCGGGCCCTTCCGGCTGATCGGGGTAGGCGTCACCGATCTGGGACCGGCCGCCGACGCCGACCGCTCGGGCGACCTGCTGGACCCCGAGGCGGGGCGGCGCAGCGCCGCCGAACGCGCCTCGGACCAGATCCGGGCGCGCTTCGGCAAAGATGCGATTCGCAAGGGGCGGGCGCTGCGCTGATTGCGACGGGGGGCGGGGGCTCTGCCCCCCTTGAGCCTGCGGCTCAATTCCCCCCGGGATATTTTTGGCAATGAGAAGAGGGAGGCCGGGGGAACAGTCCGGCGCGGGGGCTGTGACCGCGGGGCCCTTTGGGCTTTTGCAGGGCTAGGGGAGGGGGTCTGGCGGGCGAGGGAAGGCGCGGCGCAGGGCGCGCGCGCCGCGTCCGCACCGGGGCGAGGCTGGGGCGGGGCGTTATTCCGCGGCCAGGGGCTGGTCGTTACGGCCCAGCTCGGTCAGTTCGGCGATGATGCCGTGCATGAGGGTGGCGAAGGCGTCGAAATCGGCGCGCGGTTCGATCTGCGCCTCGTCCATGTAAAGCGCCCGGTCGATCTCGATCTGCACCGCGTGGCGGCCCCGCGCCGGGCGGCCGTAGTGCTGCGCCACATAGGCCCCGGCGAAGGGGGCGTTGCGGATCACGTTCAGCCCGGCGCCGGTGAAGGCGGCCTCGATCCGGTCCACCAGCTGGCTGTCCGCCGAGGCGCCGAAACGGTCGCCCAGCACCACGTCGGGGCGACGGCGGGAATTGCGGCGAATCGCATCCAGGGCCTCATGCGGCATCGAGTGGCAGTCGATCAGCACCGCCTCGCCAAAGCCCCGGTGCACCTCTGCCAGCAGGGTTTGCAGGGTGGCGTGATAGGGCTGCCAGCAGCGTTCCAGCCGCGCCTCGGCCTCGGCCAGGGGGATCTTGCCATCGTAGATCGGCCGTCCGCCCGCCACGACCCGGGGAATCACCCCCAGCCCCGAGGCGATGCGCGGATTGTGCCCGCGCCGACGGGCGCCTTCGACCAGCGCCGGATCCAGCTCATCGGCGGCGCGGTTCAGGTCGACATAGGCCCGTGGCACCCGCGCACAGAGCAGCGCCGCACCCAGTTCGGTCGCCGGGGCAAACAGGCGATCAACGAAGGCATCTTCGGAACTGCGGATCTGGCGACCGTCCAGCCGGGTGCGTGTCATAAGGTCCGCCGGATAGTCCCGCCCCGAATGGGGCGAGGCGAAAACCACGCTGGTTGTCAGCCGCGCAGGGCGATACAGCGCATAGGGCAGCGCAGGGTCAGACATGATCGGGGCACCTCTCGGGCAACGCGATTGATACTAGCGCAAAAAAGGATTGCCAAAAGCCCCTTGATCCCCCCGCCGACTCCTTTTATAGGACGCGAACCGGCGCGGTTATCCGCGCTTCTTCTTTGTCAGAGCGGCCCTGAAAGGGGACAGATCGGACCAGGTGGAAGCAAAGATTTTCGAGCCAGTGTGGGCGATTAGCTCAGCGGTAGAGCACTTCGTTGACATCGAAGGGGTCACAAGTTCGATCCTTGTATCGCCCACCATTCTATTCATCGGGACGCCCACGGGCCTCCCTGCACGAAACCCTGGCGCTAGCCGCGCCGCGACATGAGGAGAGAGGCCATGAAGGTCAAGAACTCGCTCCGCTCGCTGAAGCAGCGCCACCGCGATTGCCGCGTCGTGCGCCGCAAGGGCCGCGTCTATGTGATCAACAAGACGCAGCGCCGCTTCAAGGCCCGTCAGGGCTGAGAGCTGCCAGAGCTTTTCACGAAAAGGGTCGCCTTCGGGCGGCCCTTTTTGCATCTGGCCTTTTTGCACCTGGCCCGGCCCCTGGCGGGGTTCGGCCCTTGGCGCGGGCGCGGCGGCACCCTACCCTTTCCCCATGACCGAGGATGAGATCACCCACCTCAGCGCCGCGCTGGCCGGTCGGGCGCCGGGGCCCTTCCATTTCCGCGACATCTGCGCGGGTTTCGATGAGATGTGGATCGGCGACAAGGTGAAGGCCGGGCACGCCTTCCTGAACGCGGTGCGCGCCGGGCGCCTGCCCGGGGTCCGCGACAGCGGGCGCAAGACCGGCGGCGGGCGGCTGTACCTTTGGGCGCCCGAGGGCGCCAGCGCGCGCTAGGCGGGCGAGGATGCCCGCCAGGGCGGCGGGGCGCCCCCGCCCCTCAGTCGTATTTGCGCCGATCCTCGATCACCAGCCCGTCATTGGGCAGGCTGCCCGGGGCCAGCAGCTCGATTCGCGCCTTCAGCTTCAGCAGGTCCGTGGCGCTGGAGGCAAAGGCGGCCGCGTCGCCGCCCTCGGCCTCGACCTGGAGGATCATCACGTCCATCTCGCCCTCGCGCTCGGCCACGACGCGGGCGCGGCGGACCTCGGGGTGGCGGGCGACGAAATCGGCCACCTGTTCGGGACGCACGAACATGCCCTTGATCTTGGTGGTCTGGTCGGCGCGGCCCATCCAGCCCTTGATGCGCAGGTTGGTGCGGCCACAGGGGCTGGCGCCCGGCAGCACCGCCGACAGATCGCCAGTGGCAAAGCGGATCAGCGGATAGTCGGGGTTCAGGGTGGTCACCACCACCTCGCCCACCTCGCCCGGGGCCACCGGGGTGCCGGTGCCGGGGGTGACGATTTCCACGATGACGCCCTCGTCAACGATCATCCCCTCCATCGCGGCGCTTTCATAGGCGATATTGCCCAGATCCGCGGTGGCGTAGCATTGCAGGCAGGCGATGCCGCGCTCGGCATATTCAGCCCGCAGCGACGGGAACAGCGCCCCGCCCCCCACGGCGGCCTTGGTGATCTGAAGGGGCAGGCCCTGGGCCTCGGCCCGATCCAGGATCACCTTCAGGAAATCCGGCGTACCCGCATAGGCCGTCACCCCCAGGTCATGGGCGGCGCGCACCTGAAGATCGGTCTGGCCGGTGCCCGCGGGCAGCACGGTGGCCCCCACGGCCCGGGCGCCGTTCTCGAACATCATTCCCGCCGGGGTCAGGTGATAGCCGAAGCAGTTCTGCACCAGATCGCCGCGCCCGATGCCCGCCGCGTGCAGGAAGCGGCCCATGCGCCACCAGTCGTGGCTGGCCCCGCCGGGTTCATAGATCGGCCCCGGCGACTGGAAGACATGGGCGAACCCCGTCAGCGGCAGCGCGGTCAGCCCGCCAAGCGGCGCCCCCGCCCCCTGGCGCTTCACCAGGTCCGACTTGCGCGTCAGCGGCAGGGCGGCCAGGGCCTCGACGCTGGTGATCGCCGCCGCGTCGACCTCGGCCAGAGCGGGCGCGGCCCCCGGCAGACCCTGGGCATTGGCCAGCTGGCGCGGCAGGTCGCGGGCGATCGCCGCCTCGCGCTCGTCCGGGCTGCGGGTCTCAAGCGCATCGTAGTGGTGGGTTCGGGAATGGCGGGTCATCATGCTCTCCGGGGCGCGGGGATCTGGGGAGGGGATCGGGGGAACGGGCGGGCTCAGCTCAGCCAGCGCTTGCGGCGCCGGTAAGAGCGCACGTCGCGGAAGCTTTTGCGCCCCTCATCGGACATGCCGAGGTAGAATTCCTTCACATCCGGGTTCTCGCGCAGCGCGGCCGCCTCGCCATCCATCACCACGCGGCCCGATTCCAGGATATAGCCGTAATGGGCAAAGCGCAGGGCGACGTTGGTGTTCTGCTCGGCCAGCAGGAAGGTGGCCCCCTGCTCTTCGTTCAGGCTTTTGACGATGCCGAAGATCTCTTCGACCAGCTGCGGCGCCAGACCCATGGACGGTTCGTCCAGCAGGATCGTTTCGGGGCGCGACATCAGCGCCCGGCCGATGGCGATCATCTGCTGTTCCCCGCCCGAGGTATAGCCCGCCTGGGATTTGCGGCGCACCTTCAGGCGCGGGAAGTAATTATAGACCATCTCGAGATCGGCCTCGATCTCGCCCTTGCCGCGCCGGGTATAGGCGCCGGTCATCAGGTTCTCTTCGACGGTCAGGTGTTCGAAACAGTGGCGGCCTTCCATCACCTGGATGACGCCGGTCTTGACCAGGCTGGCCGGGTCCAGATCCTGGATGCGGTTGCCGCGATAGAGGATCGAGCCCTTGGTCACCTCGCCGCGTTCCGCCTGCAACAGGTTCGAGATCGCTTTCAGCGTGGTGGTCTTGCCCGCGCCATTGCCGCCCAGCAGGGCGGTGATACCGCCCTTGGGCACCGACAGGCTGACCCCTTTCAGCACGAGGATCACATGGTTGTAGATCACCTCGATATTGTTGACCTCCAGAAGCGTTTCCTGCGTCGACGCCTCTTTGATCGGTGCGGAATCGAGCATGACGCCCTCCCATTTCCTGGCTTCACTTGCGCCCGGCGCGCCTTCGCGACCCGGGGGAGGACGGCCCCCGGGGCCGGGGACCGTCCGTTAACTATGAGCGCGGCTTATTCGCAGCCGGGGGTGATGCCGTTCTCTTCGGCATAGGCCATGCTGTCTTCGCTGATCAGCGCGTCCAGCACCTCGCTGTCCGAGGGGCCGTAGTCGGTGATCAAGGACCAGCTGCCCGCCTCGGCGTCCCATTGCGCCACGGCCCCCAGGCCGTCGCCGCCGTGGTTCGAGCAGGAGACGTTGAAGGTCGGGCCGAAGTTCGGCAGGCCGAGCCCGGCCATCTTCTCTTCGGTCATCTCCAGCGCTTCCATGCCGTCGCGCATCATGGCGGGGGTGATCTGCGCGGTGCCGTGGATGTCCTGCGCGGTGCGCGCGGCCTCGGTGGCCAGCATGGCCGCGTACATGCCACGGTTATAGAGCGCGGTGCCCAGCTGATCGCCGGCCCCGGCCGCCAGACCGGCATCGACCACATATTGCTTCAGATCGTCATAGACCGGATAGTCCATGCCCAGATTGTGGAAGGTCAGCGCCTTGTAGCCGTTGGCACCGTCGCCTGCGGGCAGCACGTCATTCTCGGAGCCGGACCACCAGATGCCGATGAAGTTCTCCATCGGATAGCGGATGTTCACCGCCTCCTGAATGGCGACCTGGTTCATCACGCCCCAGCCCCACATGATCACGTTGTCCGGCTTGGCGCGGCGGATCTGCAACCACTGGCTTTTCTGTTCCTGGCCCGGGTGATCCACCGGCAGCAGCAGCAGCTCGAAACCGTGCTTGGCCGACAGCTCTTCCAGGGTGCGGATCGGTTCCTTGCCATAGGCCGAGTTGTGATAGACCAGCGCGATGGTCTTGCCGCTGATGTCGCCGTTGTTGACATCAAGGATGTGGTTGATCGCGTGGCTGGCGCCGTCCCAGTAGTTGGCCGGATAGTTGAAGACCCAGCTGAAGACCTCGCCGTTCTTGGCCGAGGTGCGGCCATAGCCCATGGTGTGCATGGGGATCCCGTCGGCGGTGGCCTTGGGGATCAGCTGATAGGTGATGCCGGTCGACAGCGGCTGATAGACCAGCGCGCCTTCGCCCTTGGTCGCCTCGTAGCATTCCACACCCTTCTCGGTGTTATAGCCGGTCTCGCATTCGATGATCTCGATCTTCTCGCCGCCGATGCCGCCATCCCGGGCGTTCAGCAGGGTCATGTAGTCCTGGTAGCCGTCCGAGAACGGGATGCCGTTCGCGGCATAGGGGCCGGTGCGGTAGCTCAGGTCCGGGAACACCAGGTCTGCGGCGGCGGGGCCTGCGATCACCCCTGCGGCCAGCAGGGCTGCGCCCGCGACACTCATCTTCGTCTTCGCCATCTCAATCTCCTCCCTTGGAACGATGGTCCATCTGCCGGGGCTCCTCTTCCCCGGTATCGTGACACGGGCGCCTCTTGCGGGCCCCCTTGTCGGCGGCGCTGGCGGGGCTCCTCTTCCCCGCGCGGCGCCGGTCAGGCCCGCCCTAGTGCGGGAAAGGCCAAAGTCTCAGCTTCTCCTTGGCGACGCGCCACAGCTGCGCCAGCCCGTGGGGTTCGGCCACCAGGAAGGTGACGATCAGCGCGCCCACGATCATGAATTCCAGATGCGCCGCCAGGTCGGTGGGCCAGCCCAGGCTGCCGACCAGCACGTTCTTCAGCAGCACCGGCAGCAGCACCAGGAAGGCCGCGCCCATCAGGGATCCGCCGATCCGGCCCAGCCCGCCGATGATGATCATGAAGAGCACCAGGAAGGACTTGTTGATGCCGAAGGCCTCGCCCACCTCGACCGCGCCCAGGTAGACCGCGAAGAACAGCGAGCCCGCGATGCCGATGAAGAAGGACGACACCGCGAAGGCCGACAGTTTCGCCGACAGCGGGTTCACCCCGATGATCTCGGCGGCAATGTCCATGTCGCGGATGCCCATCCAGCTGCGCCCCATGGTGCCGCGCGTCAGGTTGCGGGCCACCACGGCGGCGAAGATCAGGAACAGCAGGCAGAACAGGTAGGTCACCCAGGCCTCGGCATTGGGGCCGGTGACGGCATAGCCCAGCACCTCGCGCTCGGGCGCGCTGATCTGGCCCGAAGCGGAGTAGTTGTAGAACCACGGCACCCGGTTGAAGAGCCAGACCAGGAAGAACTGCGCCGCCAGCGTCGCCACGGCCAGGTAGAACCCCTTGATCCGCAGCGACGGCAGGCCGAACAGAACGCCGACGCCTGCGGTGATGCCACCGGCCAGCAGAACGTGAATGATGATCGACACCTCGGGGAAGGCCGTCATCAGCTTGTAGGTGGCATAGGCGCCGACGGCCATGAAGCCGCCGGTGCCCAGGCTGACCTGCCCGCAGAAACCGACAAGGATGTTCAGCCCGATCGCCGCGATGGCATAGATCAGGAAGGGCAGCGCCACGGCATTGGCCCAGTAGTCGTTGATGATGAACGGCACCACCCCCAGCGCCAGAACCAGCGTGACCTGTAGCGCGACCCGGTCGAACCGGATCGGGAAGGTCTGGTTGTCAGCCTGGTAGCTGGTCTTGAAATCCCCGGCTTCGCGGTAAAGCATTTTGTCAGCCCTCGATCTGCGGTGCGATGCGCTGTGTCGGCGCGATGCGGTTGCACAGGCCCAGATGGCAGGCGACGCCCGCCAGGAAGCCCAGGCCCGCCAGCAGGCAGGCGATCAGCATCTCGCCCCGGGCCAGCTCGACGAACAGGGCGATCAGGCCAAAGGTCCAGAAGGCCCCCCAGGCCACGACGTTGGCAATGGCGATCAGTTTCATGCGTCTTCTCCCTTCATCGCCCAGCTGATGCGGCGCGCCGCGGTCAGATAGGTCAGCCAGGCGGCCACGGCGCCGATGACGACGATGACCGTATTGATCAGGTGGTGCTGGCCCTCCAGATGCCCCGGGCGCGCGGCCCAGAAGACGAAGGCCCAGTAGGCGACCCAGAACGCGGTTGCGGCGACCAGGCGGATTCCCTTCACGTCTTTCATGTCAAATCTCCTCCAGATGCCCCCCGGCTCCTCTACCGGGGGCCCCGGGCGGGCGGGTGCCGCGACAAAGTCGCGCAGTCGCCCGCCGGGGTCTTTACACTCTTTCGATAATCCGTTCCCCGAACAAGCCCTGCGGACGGAAGACCAGGAACAGAAGGGCCAGCACATAGGCGAACCAGTTCTCGGTCGCCCCGCCGACCAGTGGGCCGATGGCGAACTCGAACAGTTTCTCGCCCACCCCGATGATCAGACCGCCGACGATGGCGCCCGGGATCGAGGTAAAGCCCCCCAGCATCAGAACCGGCAAAGCTTTCAGAGCGATGAGCGAGAGCGAGAATTGCACGCCCGACTTGGTGCCCCACATGATCCCGGCGACCAGGGCCACGAAGCCCGCGATCGACCAGACCAGCACCCAGATGTAGTTCAGGCTGATCCCCACGCTCAGCGCCGCCTGGTGATCGTCAGCCACGGCCCGCAGGGCGCGGCCCTGCTTGGAATACTGGCTGAAGATGGTCAGGGCGACGACCAGGGCCGCGGCAATGGCGGTGGCCCAGAGGTCCAGATTGTCGATGAAGAAGCCGTAGCCGAAGATGCCGAAGGTGGTGTCGTCGATCCACAGGTTGATCCCCTGCGGCAGGCCCACGTCCAGCTTCTTGATGTCGGCGCCCCACATGATGTCGCCCAGGCCTTCCATGAAATAGGCCAAGCCGATGGTGGCCATGAACAGGATGATCGGCTCCTGCCCCACCAGGTGGCGGAAGATGAAGCGATTCACCGCCCAGGCCAGGACGATCATCACCCCCCCGGTCAGCAGGATCGCGGCAATGGCGGGCAGGTGCCAGCCGAAGTGGTGGATCTCGGTCCCGAAGGCGGCGTTGATCAGGTGGCTGAAGGGCACCTGCCCTTCCATGATCCCCACCAGGGTCAGCGCGGCAAACAGCGCCATCACCCCCTGGGCATAGTTGAAGATGCCGCTGGCCTTGTAGATCAGCACGAACCCCAGGGCGACAAGGGCGTAAAGCACGCCGGCCATCAGCCCGTTGAGGAACACTTCCATGGCATAGAGCAATTGATCGGGCATGGCTCAGACCTCCGGTTGCGCGACAGGGGCGCGGGTGTTGCGGGCGGGGTGGCGGGGCGCGGTCAGCTGCGGCTTAGTCATGGGCCACCCCCAGATAGGCGTCGATCACGTCCTGGTTGTTGCGCACCTCGTCGGGGGTGCCGTCGCCAATCTTCTTGCCGTAATCCATCACCACCACGCGGTCGGACAGATCCATGACCACGCCCATGTCATGTTCGATCAGGGCAATGGTGGTGCCGAACTCGTCATTCACGTCGAGGATGAAGCGGCTCATGTCCTCTTTCTCTTCGACGTTCATCCCGGCCATCGGCTCGTCCAGCAGCAGAAGCGACGGCTCGGCCGCCAGGGCGCGGGCCAGTTCCACCCGTTTCTTCAGACCGTAGGGCAGGCTGCCCACGGGCTTCTTGCGGATGTTCTGGATCTCGAGGAAGTCGATGATCTTCTCGACCTTCTCGCGGTTTTCGATCTCTTCGCGTTCGGCGCGGCCCTTCCACAGGGCCTGGGACAGAACCCCCGCCTTCATGTGGTTCAGACGGCCGGTCATCACGTTGTCCAGCACCGACATCCCCTCGAACAGGGCGATGTTCTGGAAGGTGCGGGCGATGCCCTGGCGGGCCACCTCATAGGGGCGCATCTTCGGACGCTTGGAGCCCAGGTAATGCACCTCGCCTTCCTGCGGATGATAGAAGCCGCTGATGACGTTCAGCATCGAGGACTTGCCCGCCCCGTTCGGCCCGATGATCGCGCGGATCTCGCCCTTGCGGATGTCAAAGGAGATATCCTTGATCGCCACCACGCCGCCGAAGCGCAGGGTGATGTTCTTCATCTCCATCATCACCGCGCCGATCTGGCGCCCGTCGGCGGTGATCCAGCCACCGTCCGCATCGTCGCGCTCGTGACCAAGTACTTGTTCTGCCAGGCTCATTCCGCTGCCACCTTCTTGCTTGCCACCGGTTGCACCGCCGCATCGCACAGCGTCAGCGTGGCCGAGATATGGCCCTTGCGCCCGTCCTCGTAGGTCACTTCGGTCCGGGTCGAGATCTTGTCGGAGCCGTCGTACAGCGCGGTGATCAGATCGTGGAACTTCTCTTCAATGACCTTGCGGCGCACCTTGCGGGTGCGGGTCATCTCGCCATCGTCGGCGTCCAGCTCCTTGTGCAGGATCAGGAAGCGGTGGATCTGGCAGCCCGACAGCATCTCGTCCTCGGCAACGCTGCGGTTCACCGCCTCGACATGCTCGCGCACCGTCTCCAGCACCTTCGGGTGGCCCGCCAGTTCCTGATAGCTGGAATAGGCGATGTTGTTGCGCTCGGCCCAGTTGCCCACCGCCGTCAGGTCGATGTTGATGAAGGCGGTGCACATCTCGCGGCCATTGCCGAAGACCACGGCCTCCAGAATGTTGGGATAGAACTTCAGCTTGTTCTCGACGTATTTCGGCGCAAACAGGCTGCCGTCGGCCATCTTGCCCACATCCTTGGCGCGGTCGATGATCCGCAGATGGCCGCTGGCCTCTTCGATGAACCCCGCGTCGCCGGTGGCCACCCAGCCCTCGGCATCCTTGGTCGAGGCGGTGCTTTCGGCATTCTTGTAGTAGCTCTGGAAGACCCCGGGGCTGCGATAGAAGACCTCGCCGCTGTCGTCGATCTTCAGCTCGACCCCCGGGGAGGCGACGCCCACGGTATCCGAGCGCACCTCGCCATCGGGTTGCTGGGTGATGAACACGCTGGCCTCGGTCTGGCCGTAAAGCTGTTTCAGGTTGATCCCCAGCGAGCGGTAGAAATCGAAGATCTCGGGGCCGATCGCCTCGCCTGCGGTATAGCCCACGCGCACCCGGCCCAGGCCCAGGGTGTCCTTCAGCGGGCCATAGATCAGCAGCTCGCCCAGGCGGTATTTCAGCCGGTCCATGCCGCCCACAGGGCGCCCGTCCAGCAGATCGCCGCCGACCTTGCGGGCATGGGCCATGAAATGATCGAACAACCGCTTCTTGAACCGCCCGGCATCTTCCATGCGGATCATCACATTGGTCAGCTGGGTCTCGAAGATGCGCGGCGGGGCGAAATAGTAGCTCGGCCCGATCTCGCGCAGGTCGGTGGCCAGGGTCTCGACGCTTTCGGGGCAGTTCACGCAGAAGCCGCTCCAATAGGCCTGGCCGATGGAGAAGATGAAATCGCCGACCCAGGCCATGGGCAGATAGGCCAGCACCTCTTCGCCCGCGCCCAGCTTGTCGAACTCGGCCGAGTTCTTCGAGGTCTCGATGATGTTGCGATTGGACAGCACCACGCCCTTGGGCTTGCCGGTGGTGCCCGAGGTATAGAGCATGACGCAGATGTCGTCATAGGTGATGGCGGCGGCGCGCCGGTCCAGCTCGGGCGTCAGCTCATCACGCAGGGCATGGCCCTGTTCCTGGATGTGGGAAAACTCGTGCAGATGGGTGTGGTCGTATTTCCGCATCCCGCGCGGGTCGAGGTAGATGATATGCTCCAGCCCCGGCAGCTGGTCCTTGACCTCCAGCACCTTGTCGACCTGTTCCTGGTCCTCGGCGATCACCACCCGGGCGCCGCAATGGTCCAGCACATAGGCCATCTCTTCGGCGGCGCTGTCGTTGTAGATCGGCACGGGCACGGCGCCGACCATCTGCGCGGCCGGAATGGCCCAGTACAGATGCGGCCGGTTGGCGCCGATGATGGCCACGAAATCCCCCGGGCCCAGCCCGAGATTCAGCAGCCCCCGCGCCAGATTGCGGATTTCGCTGCGTGTTTCGGACCAGCTCCAGCTTTGCCAGATGCCGAATTCCTTTTCGCGATAGGCCGTGCTGTCGGGCCAGGCCTTCGCGTTCCGGTCCAGCAGGGCGGGCACGGATGTAACCGGCCCGCCCGCCGCGTGCGAGAGTTCTCCCACGGTGTTCTCCTCCCTGTGCTCCGGTCCTCCCCGACCGGATAGCCGCCCTCCTCAAGGCGGGTCATGCCGGGGGTTGCCCCCCGGGGCGCCGCGACGGGCGCTCCTGACTAGTCAAGATTTGCCGCGAAGTTTTGCCGCATCATTTCCGGATCCTAACGAATTGTTACGGGTGCCGCGGGCGCGAAATTCGCGCTGCAACTGCAAAGCGAACCCCTTTCTCGAAGGCCCGTTTCCCGCTAGGTCTGATCCGGGGAGTGGAGGAAATATGCCCAGCCATCAGGCACGTACCGACCGGATGACCATGGCCGGGCTGAACATGATTCAGCAGGCCCTGTCGATCTATGACCAGGATCTGCGGCTGGTGCAGTGCAACCGCCGCTTCCGCTCGATGTTCGATCTGCCCGCCGAACTGACCCGCCCCGGCGCCGGCTTCGAGGACACGATCCGCTTTCTGTGCGAATCCGGCGAATACGGCCCCATCGACAACCTGGAAGAGGCGATCAAGGTCCGGGTCGAGAAGGCCCTGGCCTTCGAGCCGCATTACCTGGAGCGCCCGCGCGCCAATGGCCGCATCATCTCGGTCGAGGGGGCGCCCCTGCCCGAGGGGGGCTGGGTCACCGTCTATACCGACATCACCGAGACCAAGCGCCAGGAACGCCTGCTGCGCGCCCGCTCGGCCGAGCTGTCGGCGGAGCTGCTGACCCGGGCCGAGGAGCTGGCGGCGACCAACCGCCAGTTGCAGGCGACGAACTCGGCCCTGGAAGAGGCCAAGCGCGAGCTGACCGAGATGGAGGCCCGCACCCGGCTGACCACCGAGATGCTGCCCGCCCATGTGGGCCATGTGAACCCGGACCGGATCTATACCTATTCCAACCGCCGCCTCAGCCGCATCATGCCGGGCCGACCGGCGCATATCGTGGGGCTGCATATCGCCGATGTGCTGGGCCGCCAGGCCTATGAAGCGGTGCGCCCTTATCTGGACGCGGCCCTGGCCGGGCAGCCCGCCACCTTCGAGTTCACCGACGAGACCAGCTCGCGCCGTATCCGCACCGCGCTGACCCCCAACGGAGCCGATGGCGCCTATCTGATGTCGATGGACGTGACCGAGGAAAGCCAGACCCGCGCCGCCCTGGCCCAGACCAAGCGGCGCGAACTGGCGGCGCAGATGACCTCTGGCATGGCGCATGATTTCTCGAACCTGCTGACCATCATCCTGGGGCTGCAATCGCAGCTGTCGCGGATGGACCTGTCGCGCGACGCCCAGGGGCTGGTGGCGGCGACCCTGGGCGCGGCCAAGCGCGGCGGGCGCCTGCTGGACCGGATCGCCGATATGACCGGCGGTCGCGACCACAGCCCCGGCCCGGTGGTCTGGTCGGATTTCCTGCGCGATTTCAGCACCCTGGCCTGGTCGACCCTGCCCGATCACATCTCGCTGGTGCTGGCGGACGAGCTGGGCGCGCGGCGGCTGTGGCTGGACAGCGGGCTGTTGCAGGACAGCCTGCTGAACCTGGTGCTGAACGCGCGCGATGCCCTGGGGGGCGAGCGGGGCGAGATTCGCGTCACCTGCCGCTGCCTGAAGGACACCTGGCTGGAAATCACCGTGGCCGACACCGGCCCGGGCTTCACCGAGGCGGCGCTGGATCAGGCGCTGACGCCCTTCTTCACCACCAAGGGGGCCGAGGGCTCGGGGCTTGGCCTGTCGATGGTCTATGACATGACACAGCGCGCGGGCGGGCGGATGCGCCTGGCCAATGCGGGCGGCGCCCAGGTCACCCTGCACCTGCCCTGGCGCGAGGCGCCGCAGCCGGTCACCCCGGGCCTGGCCCTGCTGGTTGAGGACAGCCCGGACCTGCGCCGCTCGGTCCGCGACATGCTGGTCTCCCTGGGCTATTCGGTGATCGAGGCCAGCGCGGCGGAAGAGGCCCGCGCCATCGCCCGCGACCTGCCCGATCTGGTGATGATCCTGTCCGACCTGACGCTAGAGGGCGGCTCGACCGGGCTCGACCTGCTGGACGCCCTGCCCGAGGCGCCGCCGCCGCTGTTCTTCATGACCTCGCTGCGCCCCGACCATCCCCTCTACCGCCGTGCCGCCGCCCATGCGCCGGTGCTGCGCAAACCCTTCGACCAGGAGGCCCTGGCGGGCTTCCTCTCTCTGGGAGGAGAGCCATGACAGCGCCCCTGATCGCCATCCTCGACGATGAGCCCGACATCCGCTCGATCCTGTCGGCCGCGCTGGAAGAGGCCGGGTTCCGCAGCCAGGCCTTTGGCCGCGCGACCGAGTTCGAGGCCGCCCTACGCCACATGACGCCGGACCTTTGCCTGGTGGATCTGTCCCTGCCCGACCGCGACGGGCTGACCCTGGTGCACCGGCTGGCGCTGGAAAAGGGGGCGACGGTGATCATCATCTCGGGCCGCGCCCAGGTGCAAGACCGGGTGACGGGGCTGGAACTGGGGGCGGATGACTATATCATCAAACCCTTCGATCCCGCCGAGGTGGTGGCCCGGGTCCGCGCTCGCCTGCGCCGCGACCGCCCGGCCAATGGCCCCGAGGCCAGCCAGACCGCGCGATTTGCCGGCTGGACGGCGCATTTCGACCGTTTCACGCTGGAGGATGCCGAAGGGGTCGAAACCCCCTTCAGCCAGGCCGAGGGCGAGGTGCTGCGCCTCTTCCTTGACCGGCCGAAACGGCTGATCAGCCGCGCCACCATGCAAGAGGTGCTGGGGGGGGCTGCGGGCGAAAGCTTTGACCGGGCGATGGATGTGCGCATCTCACGGCTGCGGACCAAGCTGCGCGAGGATCCGAAAAACCCGCGCCTGATCAAGACGATCTACGGCGCGGGCTATATCTTTCTGGGCGATGTAAGCTGGGCCTAGGGGCGGCCCGGGCGCGGCCCAAGGTCACCCCAGACGCGTCACCGCCCCAGCCAGCACCTGAAGGCCCGCGACCAGATCGGCCTCGCCCGTGTCCTCGGCGAAGGCATGGCTGATGCCGTTGATCGAAGGCACGAACAGCATCGCCACCGGCATCAGCCGCGCCACGCTGGCCGCGTCATGCAGGGCGCCCGATTGCATCGCCCGCCAGCGCCCCGGCACCTGCGCCTCGGCCGCCCCTTCCAGCGCGGCGCGCAAGGCGGCGTCCATCGGCACCGGCTCCAGCCCCAGCAGGCCCGAGGTCGAAAGGGTCATGCCCATCTCTTCGGCCACTTGGGCCCCGGCGGTGCGAATGATCTCTTCCATACGGTCCAGCCGGTCCTTGTCGCCGTCGCGCCACTGCATCGAGAAGCTGCACCGCCCCGGCACGATGGAATGGCTGCCCGGGTGCAGTTCGACGTCGCCGGTGGTCCAGACGGTCTGCGGCGTGACCACGTTGCGGAAGCGATCCGAGATCAGCGCCTGGAACCGCAGCATGGCCTGGAAGGCGTCGCGGCGGCGGTGCATCGGGGTGGTGCCCGCGTGGTTCTGTTCGCCCTCAAAGGTCATGGTCATGTCGCGGATGCCCACGATGTCGCTGACCACGCCCACGGCCTCGCCCGCCTCGTCCAGCCACGGCCCCTGCTCGATATGGCATTCCAGAAAGCCGGTGAACCGCGCCGGATCCACCGGGCCGGTCACCATGTCGGCCATCCGCGCGCGCGCCTCGGCGAAGGTCACGCCGCCCTTGTCGACCAGCTGATCGGCCTCCTCCAGCGAGCTATGGCCCGACCAGACCCGACTGCCGGTGGTCACGCCGAACCGCCCCTCTTCGTCCTGAAAGGACACGGCAGAGATCGGCACGCCCGCCGCGGCCCCGGCGCGGGCCAATTCCAGGCCACAGATCACCCCAAGGGCGCCATCCAGCCAGCCGCCCTCGGGCTGGCTGTCGGAATGGCTGCCCACCAGCAGCGAGCGGCCCGGCGCCAGGCCAAAGACCGACCCGCAGGGATCCACCACCACCTCCAGCCCGGCCTCGGCGTATTGCTCGGCCAGCCAGCGGCGCGCGGCGATGTCGGGATCGGAATAGGCCGGGCGCACAACCCCCTTGCCGACACCAGCGGCGCCAAAGCTGCGCAGCTTGTGCAAATCGGCCAGAAATCGCTCCGGGTTCACGGGAATCATCGCGGGCACCTCCTGTTGCGTCCGGGCCCGAGACAACAGCTTTGCGCGCGGAAAGGCAAATCGGCCCGCACCCCCAGCCCTGCCGCGCCGTTCCGCCGCCGGTTTCATTGCATCCCCGAGGCGGCCCGCTATACCGGGTGACCGAAAGGAGCCTCTCATGACCCATATCTGGCTGCGCGCCGAACAGCGCCCGAACGAGGACCGCGCCGGGCTGACCCCCGAAGGCGCCAAGGCGCTGATCGAGAAGGGCTTCCGCCTGAGCGTTGAGGAAAGCCGCACGCGCATCCTGCCGATCGAGGGCTACCGCGCGGCGGGGGCCGAGATCGTGACCGAGAATTCCTGGCCCGAGGCCCCCGAGGACGCGATCATCTTCGGCCTGAAAGAGCTGCCCGAGGACGGCACGCCCCTGCGCCACCGCCACATCATGTTCGGCCATGCCTTCAAGGGCCAGCCCGCGGGGCAAGAGCTGCTGAAGCGCTTCCGCGCAGGGGGTGGCACGCTCTACGATCTGGAATATCTGGTGAATGAGACCGGGCGCCGCGTCGCCGCCTTCGGCTATTGGGCGGGCTATGCGGGCGCCGCCGTGTCGCTGATGTGCTGGGCCGCCCAGCAAGAGGGCACGATCTGCCCGCCCGTCGGCGCCTATCCCGACAAGGAGGCCCTGCTGGCCGACCTGCGCGCGCGCCTCGCCCCCTATGACCAGCGCCCCCGCGCCATCGTCATTGGCGCCAAGGGCCGCGTCGGCACCGGCGGGTCGGACCTTTGTGCCGAGCTGGGCTGCGAGGTGACCAAGTGGGACATGGCCGAGACCGCATCGGGTGGCCCCTTCCCCGAGATCGCCGAGCACGAGCTGTTCCTGAACGCGATCCTGGCCATGCCCGGCACGCCGGTCTTCGTGCCCGTGGAGATGGCCGATGGCCCGCGCAAGCTGACCGTGATCGGCGACGTGGCCTGCGATCCGACATCCGATTTCTCGCCCATCAAGGTCTATGACCGGACGACCACCTGGGAGGCCCCCGCCCTGCGGGTGCGCGACACCCCGCCCCTGGACGTGATGGCGATCGACAACCTGCCCTCGATGCTGCCCAAGGAAAGCAGCGAGGATTACGCCGGCCAACTGCTGCCCTCCCTGCTGACGCTGGATGCGCTGGATGCAGGGGTCTGGGGTCGTGCGAAGGCCGAATTCGATAAGCATATGGAGGTATTGGCATGAAGATTCATTGGTGTGGCACGGGCCTGTCGGCCGTCCCCGGCCTGCGGCGGCTGCTGACCGGCAACTACCCCGTGGTGGTCTGGAACCGCACGGTATCCAAGGCCGAGGCCGAGGTGGGCGACCTGACCCAGGACATCCGCCCTTTCACCCTGGAAGCCGTGGCGCAGGCGCTGGAGCCCGGCGACATCGCCGTCTCGATGCTGCCCGCCGACCTGCACGTGCCCCTGGCCAAGGCCTGCCTGGAGAAGGGCGCGCATTTCGTCTCGTCCTCCTACGTGGCGCCGGAAATGGCAGAACTCGACCAAGCGGCGAAGGACAAGGGCCTGAGCTTCGTCAACGAGGTGGGGCTGGACCCGGGCATCGACCACATCCTGGCCGACGACCTGGTGGCCCGGCTGAAGGACAGCGGCCTGGGCGAGGGCCTGGACGTTTCCTTCACCTCCTATTGCGGCGGGTTCCCGAAGGTCGCCAACGACTTCCGCTACAAGTTCAGCTGGTCGCCGCTTGGCGTGCTGAAGGCCCTGCGCTCGCCTTCCAAGTCGCTGAAAGGCGGCGAGGAACTGAACGTGGCGCGCCCCTGGGATGCGATCACCCGCTACGCAAACCCCCTGCCCGGCGGCGAGGTTTTCGAGGCCTACCCGAACCGCGACTCGCTGCCCTTCATCGCCCAATACGGCTTTGACGACAGCTGGACCGTGCAGGACTTCGTGCGCGGCACCCTGCGGCTGGACGGCTGGTCGGCGGCCTGGGCGGATCTGTTCAAGGAAGTGGAAACGCTGAAAGGCCCCGAGGGCGACGCGCGCCTGCGCGAGATCTCGGAAGGCCTGTGGAACGATCACGCCTATGACCCGGGCGAGGCCGACCGGGTGGTGATGTTCGTGCGCCTGACCGCCACCAAGGACGGCGCGCCGGTCTTCGATCAGGCCTGGGCGATGGATGCCAGCGGCAAGGACGACGGCAGCGCCATGGGCAAGCTGGTGTCGATCACCGTCGCGATGGCCATCGAATCGCTGGTCGCCGCGCGCCTGGCCACCGGCGTGGTCACCGCCTCGAACGCCGCCGATCCGCTGTTCGCCGAGGACATCCGCCGCGAGTGGATCGCCGAGGTGGAAACCATGTGCGACACGCTGGAGCGGATCGACTACCTGGGCTGACCCGCCCCCGAGGGGCAAAGAAAAAGGGGGCGCCGCAGCGATGCGGCGCCCCTTTTGGTTCCGGGGGCGAGGGCATGGTGCCTCCCCTACGGGGACGCACCCTACGGCCTCAGCCGCCGCGCACCAGGTCGTCTTCCTCGTCGCTGGCCGACAGGCCAAGCGCGTCCAGACCGTTCTCCAGGTGATCCGACAGATGCGGCGTGCCCAGCAGGTAGTCGGGGGTGGGCGTGGTGGCCTCGGATTTGGCGGTGGCGATGGCCTCGGCCAGATCGTCGGGCTCGAAGCTTTCGCGGCCGATCCACATCAGGGCCACGAGGCTGGCCAGTTCGTCTTCGTTCAGGCTGTCGAGGAAGGCGTGCAATTCCCCCTCGGCGCGGTTCAGCTCCCGCGCCATGAGGATGACATTAGCGACCTTCGCGATCGAGATTTCTAGCATGGCGTTTCCTCCTGTTCGTCGCGGAGCTTGTAGCCAAAACCCTACGCGCTTCCTTGATTTGCCGCAAACTCAGCTTTTATCGACCCCGTCCTGGGTCAGGCTGGCCAGCGGGCTGTCGTCGGCCTCTGGCGCCAGTTCCTCGAAATCGAAATTGTCCAGCTTGGCGGCGCGCTTGCCGGCCCGTTCGGCGGCGGTGCCGATGCCGTCCAGATCCTTGCGCGCCTGGTTGAAATGGGTGTCCAGCTTGGCCACCCGTTCCACCACCAGTTCCACGTCGCGGTGCAGCATCGACAGGGTCTTGCGGATGGCGCCTGCCTGTTCGCGCATCCGCGCGTCCTTCAGGATGGCGCGCATGGTGTTCAGCGTCGCCATGCAGGTGGTGGGCGAGACGATCCAGACCCGGGCGGCGAACCCCTCGCGGACAACTTCGGGGAAATTGGCGTGCAGCTCGGCATAGACCGCCTCGGAGGGCAGGAACATCAGGGCCCCGTCGGCGGTCTCGCCCTCGATGATATAGCGTTCCGAGATCGCCTTGATATGGGCGCGCACCGCCTGGCGGAACAGGGTCTGGGCGCGGGCCTTGTGATCGGCGGTCTGGGCGCCGCGCAGGGCCTCGTAGGCCTCTAGCGGGAACTTGGCATCGATGACGATCGGGCCCGGCGGGTTGGGCAGGTGGATCAGGCAGTCGGCGCGCTTGCCGTTGCTCAGCGTGGCCTGCACCGTGTAGCTGTCCGAGGGCAGCGCCTTGCCGACGATGTCGTTCAGCTGGATCTCGCCGAAGGCGCCGCGGGTCTGCTTGTTCGACAAGATGTCCTGAAGCGACAGCACATCGCCCGACAGCTTGGTGATGTTTTCCTGCGCGCGGTCGATCACCTGAAGGCGCTGTTGCAGCTCGGCCAGGCTTTTGGTCGTTTTCTCGGACCCGCCGCGCAGCTGTTCGTTCATCTTTTCCTGCATCTCGGCCAGGGCGCGGGCCTGCTGCATGGCGTTGGCGTGCAGGCGGTCGTTCATCTGGCTTTGCACATGGGCCAGCCGGGCCTCCATGGTCTGCACCATCTGGGTCTGGCCGTTGGTCTGGGCGTCCGACACGGTGCCCAGACGCCCGGCCAGTTGCTCCTGCCCCGAGGCCAGCCCCTCGACCGTGCGCGCCAGCTGGGCCATCTGCCAGATCACCGGCTCGGTCGAGCGGCCCGCGGCGCGGATCGCCAGGACGATCAGGATCAGCAGCACAAGAAAGGCCACGCCGCCGATGACGGCGGCGAGGGTCAGCGGGTCGGAAAGGTCGATCTGGGTACTGCCGATCTGGATCATGTGCGGCCAAACAGCCTTTCGATGTCAGAGAGCTTTAGCTCTACATAGGTGGGACGACCGTGGTTGCATTGCCCGGAATGGGGGGTCGCCTCCATCTGCCGCAGAAGTTCGTTCATCTCGGCCACCTGCATCCGGCGGCCCGAGCGGATCGAGCCGTGGCAGGCGACGCGGCTGAGGATCGCCTCGATCCGCGCCTGAAGGGTCAGGCTGTCGTCCTGGTCGGTCAGCTCGTCCAGCACGTCGCGCAGCAGGGCCTCGGCGTTGATCTCGCCCAGGATGGCGGGGGTTTCGCGCACCGCGATGGCGCCGCCGCCGAAGGGTTCGATGACCAGGCCCATGCGCGCCAGGTCGTCGGCGGCCTCTAGCAGGCGCTGTGCGTCGCCCTGCGACAGCTCGATGATCTCGGGGATCAGCAGGGCCTGGGCGGCGACGCCGTTTTCGGCCATCTGGTGTTTCAGCCGTTCATAGACCAGCCGTTCATGGGCTGCGTGCTGGTCGACAATGACCATGCCGCGGGCGGTCTGGGCGACGATGTAATTCTCGTGCAGCTGCGCCCGGGCCGCGCCCAGGGGGTGCTCTTCCAGCGGGGCCTCATCGGCGCCCTGCGGGGCCTCTTCGACGACCTGTTCGAACCGCGCCGAGGGGCCGGTGTCGAGGCTGGGCAGGCCCCAGGGGGCGGCGCCCTCGGACAGGCCGCCCGCGCGCCGGTACAAATCGGAGGGGGCGAAATCGGAGGGGGCGAAGGTCGGGCGGGACATCGCCGGGCGCGCGCCGGGGTCGTATTGATAGACCCGGGGCGCGCCGCCCTCGGGCGTCTCGGGCCGGGGGCCAAGCGCGCCCAGGGACGCAGGCTCGGGCCGGAAGGCGCCCAGCGTGGCCCCCGCCACGGTGGTAGAGGCGCGGTGCCCGGCCTCGGCCAGGGCATGGCGCAGCCCCGAGACGATCAGCCCGCGCGCCGTGCCCGGATCGCGGAACCGCACCTCGGATTTCGCCGGATGGACGTTCACGTCGACCAGATGCGGGTCGCAATCGATGAAAAGCGCCGCCGCCGGGTGCCGGTCGCGCGACAGGAAATCGAAATAGGCGGCGCGCAGGGCGCCGGTCAGCAGCTTGTCCTTCACCGGGCGGCCATTGACGAAGAGGAACTGCGCCACCGCCGCGCCGCGCGAATAGGTGGGCAGAGCCGCATAGCCGGTCATCCGCAGCCCCTCGCGGGTGGCGTCGATGCGCAGGGCGTTCTCGGCGAACTCGCGCCCCAGGATGGCGGCCAGCCGCCCGTGCAGCGCATCGAACAGATCGCCGGTTTCCGGGTCGGCGCGGAAGGTCACCCGCGCCTCGCCGCCCTTGCCCGAGGCCCCGGAGGCATCGCGCAGGGTAAAGCCCACGTGCGGCTCGGCCATGGCCAGGCGTTTGACCACATCCGACACCGCCTGCATCTCGGCCCGGTCGGTGCGCAGGAACTTCAGCCGCGCCGGCGTGGCGTAGAAAAGATCGCGCAGCTCGACCACCGTCCCCTTGTTCAGCGCCGCCGGGCGCACCTGGGACATCTGGCCGCCCGACACCTTCAGCTCGGCCGCGTCATGGCCCTTGGCGCGCGAGGTCAGGGTCAGCCGCCCCACGGCCCCCAGCGAGGGCAGCGCCTCGCCCCGAAAGCCGAAGGAATGAATATTCAGCAGGTCGGTGCCGTCGATCTTCGAGGTGGCATGGCGCGACAGGGCCAGCGGCAGCGCCTCGGGCGGGATGCCGCAGCCGTCGTCGGCCACGCGGATCAGGGTCTTGCCGCCGTCGGCGACGGTGATGTCGATCCGGCTTGCCCCCGCGTCGAGGGCGTTTTCCACCAGTTCCTTGACCGCCGAGGCGGGGCGTTCGACCACCTCGCCGGCGGCAATGCGGTTGATCGCGGCATCGTCGAGCTGACGGATGACGGGCTGGGCATCAAGGATATGGGGGTCTGGGCGCTGCATGACGCCAAATCTAGCAGGTACAAAGCGAGTCGGAAATGGGGGTGCGCCCCGGTTCGCGCAGCGACAAACCTTCCGGGGGAAGGTATGAAGGGCGCACGGGCGGAGCACCGGGGAACGGTGGTCAAAAAGCCCTCGCGCGCCGCAACCGACCCCAACGCCAACCGCCCCCCCCGCCCCTACGCAGACCCTCGCGCACCGCCCGTCTCTTTCGCCCGGCGGCACGCCGGGCTGCGCCCTCCCCTCCCCACGGGAGGGCGCAATTGCAACGACAGCCCCGAGCGGAACAGCTGCGTTTTTCGCAGGCCTAGCGACCAGCCCGACCCGTGCGCGCCCACCCAGGGGAGGGCGCAGCCCGGACCCTTAGCCAGTCGCAAAGCGGCGAACCGCCCCGGAAGCGTCCCCTGAATGCACCTCTCCCAGCCGGGCGAAAGGGGGGCCAGAGGGGGGCTCTGAACTATGAGTGCGCAGCCCGGGACATGGCCCGGCGCACAACAACGCCACGGCCCCTCACTCCCCCGGCCAGGCGGCGGGGTTGGTCAGGCAGACGGTGCGATGCGCCTTTTCGGGGGCGTCGGTCAGGTAGATGGTCAGGTCGGCCAGGGCGGCGAAGGCCACCAGGCGGATCCGGGCGGGATCCTCGGCCCCCGGGCAGGCGCCCGCCACATGCCAGATCTCGCGCGCCTCGGCGCGGAAGGGGCGGATCGACACCGCCAGGGGCGCGCCATGGTCGCTGTCTTGCAGGGTAACCGGCGCCGCCAGCACCTCGGCCGCGGCCCGGCCTGCCCCCAAGGGCAGCACCAGCGCGACCAGCGGGGCGCAAAGCGGCAAACAGCGCATTCCCGGCCCTCCTCTCGCTGCCGGTCAAGGCGCGGGGGCGAAAACCGCCTAGCCCTTGATCGCGGCCTTGTACCAGTCGCGGATGGCCTGACGTTCCTCTTCTTCGATGAAGGAAACGTTAGCGGGCGGCATGGCATGGCCCAACCCGGCCTGAAGATAGATCGCGCGGGCGTTGCGCAGGATGTCGGCCTCTGTGTCCAGCCGCACCCCCTTGGGCGCCCAAAGGATCCCGTCCCAATAGGGTTCGGCGGCATGGCACATGGAACAGCGCCCCATCACGATGTCATGCACGTCTTCATAGCCTTCGGCCTGGGCAAAGCGGCTGAACTGGGCCGAGGCCTCTTCCTCGTAGACGTCCGAGCGGAACAGCGGCGCGGTGGACAGCCACATGATCAGCAGGAAGATCAGCGCGGTCAGCAGCCAGGTCCAGTAGGGCATCCCCTTCTTGGCGTGCATCGTGTTGAAGAAATGCCGGATGGTGACCCCCATCAGGAAGACCAGCGAGGCGATGACCCAGGTGTATTCGGTCGAGAAGGCCAGCGGATAATGGTTCGACAGCATCATGAAGATGACCGGCAGGGTCAGGTAGTTGTTGTGGGTCGAGCGCTGCTTGGCGATCTTGCCGTATTTCGCATCCGGGGTGCGCCCGGCCTTCAGATCCTCGACCACGATCCGCTGGTTGGGGATGATGATCATGAAGACGTTGGCCGACATGATCGTCGCGGTGAAGGCGCCCAGGTGCAGCAGGGCGGCGCGACCGGTGAAGACCTGGGTGTAGAAATACGCCAGCGCCACCAGGATGACGTAAAGCAGCAACATCAGCCGGGTGTTGTTGTCGCCGAATTTCGATTTGCAGATCGTGTCATAGGCCAGCCAGCCGAGGCCGAGAGAGGCCAGCGAGATGGCGATGCCGCCCCAGGCGGGGATGTCCAGCACGTTGGGATCGACCAGGTAGAAATCGGCGCCCAGGTAATAGACCAGCCACAGCAGGGCAAAGCCCGACAGCCAGGTGGCGTAGCTTTCCCATTTGAACCAGACCAGGTGGTCGGGCATCGCCTCGGGGGCGACCAGGTATTTCTGGATATGGTAGAAGCCGCCGCCGTGGACCTGCCATTCCTCGCCATCCGCCGGACCGGGAATGTCGCGGTTCAGGCCGAGGTCCAGCGCGATGAAGTAGAAGGACGAGCCGATCCAGGCGATGGCCGTGACCACGTGCAGCCAGCGCACGGCGAATTCCACCCAGGCCCCGATGGCCACCAAATCGTACATATGTCCCGTCCCCCGGTTCTTGTCTTTTCGTGAAAGCATAAGCACGGATCCCCGGGCGCGGCAATCGGACGGGCCCATGCGGCGATGAATGGAGGCCGCGGCGCCCAGCGACCGGGCAAAGCGCGCCCGGCGCGCGCCCCGCCGCCCCGCCCCCAGGCAAGGCGCGCACCGCCTGCCCCGGGCGCCGGGCTGGCGGCGGAGTTCTGCGCTGCGGCGAGGCGCCACGGCCCCCTGCCCTCCCCAATCGAGCGGGACTGCCCTACATCGGAATCGGACACAGACGGTGGCAGGCCGGTGCCCCTTGGCCCTGCCCCTTGCCACGCGTCCCAAACTCACATCTCAGGAGAGAGCCAATGGAATCAGAAACCGTGGACGGCGTCGCACTGGAAACCTGGACCCCGCAAGAGGTGCATGACGCTCTGGCCGAGGGTCAGATCGTGCTAATCGACGTTCGCACGCCGCAGGAATACATGTTCGAACATGTGGTCGGCTCGCTGCTGATGCCCATGTCCTTCTTCGCGCCGCGCTACCTGCCCAGCCAGGGCACCAAGCGCATCGTGCTGCACTGTGGCTCGGGGGTGCGCTCGGAAAAGATGGCACGGGCGGCGATCGAGGCGGGCATCGACAAGATCGCCCATATGGGTGGCGGCTTCGGCGCCTGGAAAGAGGCCAAGCTGCCCTACATGGGCACCGACATGGGCACCGGCGCGCCCAGCATGGTGAACCCCGAATAGGGCGCCAGGCCCCCAGCCCTGCAATCGGAAAGGGGTCTGCCGCACGGCAGGCCCTTTTTCATGCCCGGACAGACGGCCCGCGTCGGCAAAGAAAAAGCCCGGGCGCGAACGCCCGGGCAGGTAGTGGCTGAATATGGAAGGAGGATCAGCCTTTCGAGAACTCGGGGTAGGCTTCCATGCCCAGTTCCGCCATGTCGAGGCCTGCGATCTCGTCCTCTTCCGAGACGCGGATGCCCATGACGGCCTTCAGGATGAACCACACCACGGTGGAGGCCACGACGGTTGCGCCGCCGATCACCACGATACCGTAGAGCTGATCGCCGATGGAGGCGGTGCCGGTCAGGACCACGGCCAGGGTGCCCCAGATGCCGCAGACCAGGTGGACCGGGATCGCGCCGACCACGTCGTCGATCTTCAGCTTGTCGAGCAGCGGCACGGTGAAGACCACCAGGATACCGCCGATGGCGCCGATGATGGTTGCCAGACCCAGCGAGGGGGCCAGCGGTTCGGCGGTGATCGACACCAGGCCGGCCAGGGCGCCGTTCAGCACCATGGTCAGGTCGACCTTCTTGTACATCAGCTGGGTCAGGATCGCGGCCGCCACGGCACCACCCGCAGCAGCGGTGTTGGTGTTCGAGAAGATGCGCGACACGTCAGCGACGTCACCGATCGAGCCCATGGCCAGCTGCGAACCACCGTTGAAGCCGAACCAGCCGAGCCACAGGATGAACGTACCCAGGGTAGCCAGGGTCAGGTTGGAGCCGGGGAAGGCGTTGACCTTGCCGTCGGTGTAACGGCCCAGGCGCGGGCCCAGGATGATGGCACCGGTCAGAGCGGCCCAGCCACCCACCGAGTGCACGATGGTCGAACCGGCGAAGTCCGAGAAGCCAGCTTCACCCACGAAGCCGCCGCCCCAGGTCCAGGACGCGGTGATCGGGTAGATGACCGAGGTCAGGATCACGGTGAAGATCAGGAAGGGCCACAGCTTGATACGCTCGGCCAGGGTGCCCGAAACGATCGAGGCGGTGGCGGCACAGAACATCAGCTGGAAGAAGAAGTCCGAACCGGTCGAGGCGTAGGAGTAGTCGTCCGCGGTCTCTGCGGTCACGCCAACGGCTTCCAGGACGCCGGGGCCGAACACGCCGGACAGGACGCCATCAACGGCCCAGGTGCCCAGCGGGTACATCAGGTTGTAGCCGATCAGGTAGTAGAAGATCGAGGCGACACCGAAGAGCACCACGTTCTTGGTCAGCTGCATGGCCACGTTCTTGGAGCGGACCAGGCCCGCTTCGAGCATGGCAAAGCCAGCGGCCATGAAGAACACCAGGAAGCCGGCCACGAGGAACAGCAGGGTGTTCAGGATGAAGACGACGTCGGTCGGCACGGCGGCCGGGACGGCGGCTTCGTCTTGAGCAAGGCCCAGGCTCGGCAGCGCGATTGCGGCTGCGGCAAGACCCAGTTTTGCGAAGGTTTTCATTGGATTAATTCCCTTTCCCTGTCGGAGCGTCTCAGAGCGCGTCGTCGTTGGTTTCGCCGGTCCGCACCCGAACCGCCTGCTGGATATCCAGCACGAAGATCTTGCCGTCGCCGATCTTGCCGGTCTTGGCGGTGGTGGTGATGGTCTCGACCACCTGGTCAGCCATGGCCGCGCTCACCGCGATCTCCAGCTTGATCTTCGGCACGAAGTTCACCGCGTATTCCGCACCGCGATAGATCTCCGTATGGCCCGACTGGGAGCCGAAGCCTTTGATTTCCGTCACCATCATCCCGCGCACGCCGATCTCGGTCAGCGCCTCGCGGACCTCCTCGAGCTTGAACGGTTTGATTGTCGCAATGATGAGTTTCACTACTATCCCCTTCCTTCTTCCGGGCTGTCGCGCAGTACGCACCCGCCCTTTGGCACCGGCAGCTAAGCCGTGGAGCTTCCCTTTTCGGAACAGATGGGTGCCCTGACCAGTGCAAAACGGAGGCGAACCGCCTGCAAAATGCGCACTTCTCAGCTTTTGCCTAATTTTTAGCCAATATGTTGATCAGATGACAGGGACAGCATGGCTCAACATTCCGCCTCAGGCCCTGTATTCTGCGCAAAAGCAGAACACACCGGGCAGGCAGCATGAGTGATTCACGACGGCGCAAACCGCCACTGGTGGCGGATAAACGCTATGGCGGCAAACCGCGGGGCAAGGCGCCTGCGCGGGGCAAACCGACCGCGCGCAGCGGGGGCGGTGGCACGGGTGGCGGGGGCGGCGGCAAGCGGCCCACCCCGGCGCGCAAACCCACACGCAAACCGGCCCGCCGCAAGGCGCCCGCGCGGCGGCGCAACCCGATCCTGGCCTTCGTGCTGGGGATCTTCGGCTGGGTCTTCGGCCTGATCTGGCGCATCACCTGGCGCCTGGGCGCCGTGGCCGTGGGCCTGGTGGTGCTGGCCGCAGGGATCAGCGGGCTGACCATGCCGCCCATCGACGAGCTGTATGACGGCCGCGCCCGTGGCTCTGTCACCATGCTGGACGACAGCGGCGAGGTCTTCGCCTGGCGCGGCGACCAGTTCGGCGGCGTCGTCACCGCCGAAACCGTCAGCCCGCATCTGCGCAACGCCATCGTCGCCACCGAGGACAAGCGGTTCTACAAGCATTTCGGCGTCAGCCCGCGCGGCATCGCCAGCGCCATCCGCATCAACCTCAGCGAGGGGCGCGGACCGCTGTCGGGCCATGGCGGCTCGACCATCACCCAGCAGACCGCGAAACTGCTGTGCTTCGGCCAGGCCTACGACCCCGAGGAATGGGACAGCGAAGCCGCCTATGAGGCCGATTGCCGCCAGGGCACCCTGCTGCGCAAGGGGCGCGAGGCGATCTATGCCCTGGGCATGGAGATGCGCTATTCCAAGGACGAGATCCTGGGCCTCTACATGAACCGCGCCTATCTGGGCGAGGGCACCCGTGGCTTCGAGGCCGCCAGCCAGCGCTATTTCGGCAAGTCGGCGGCCAATGTGACCCCCGCCGAGGCCGCCATGCTGGCGGGCCTGCTGGTGGCGCCGACGCGCTATGCGCCGACCAACAACCTGGCCCGCAGCCAAAGCCGCGCCGCGACCATCGTGCGGCTGATGGAGGATCAGGGCTATCTGTCGGCCAGCGCCGCCCAGGATGCGATCGAGCATCCCGCGCAGCTGTCGAAACGGGCGCAGGACCAGTCGGGCGGCTATTTCGCCGACTGGATCATGTCCTCGACCCCGGATTTCCTGACCTCGAAAACCACCGCCGACGTGATCCTGCGCACCACCCTGGACCAGCGGATCCAGAGCGCCGCCGAGGATGCCCTGCAATGGGTCTTCGACGAGAAGGTGCGCGAGGGGTCAAAGGCCCAGGCCGCCGTGGTGGTGATGAGCGCCGATGGCGCCGTGCGCGCCATGGTGGGGGGCCGCGACGTGCAGGCCTCGGGCGTCTTCAACCGCGCCACCCAGGCGCTGCGGCAGACCGGGTCGAGCTTCAAGCCCTTCGTCTATGCCACCGCGCTGGAGCTGGGCTGGCACTACAACGACATCGTCGATGATGCGCCCCTGACCATCAACATCCCCGGCTCGGGCCCCTGGAGCCCCGAGAACTACGACCACCAGTACCGTGGCCCCGTCACCCTGGAAGAGGCGCTGATGAAGTCGCTGAACATCCCGGCGGTGCGCGTAGCCGAGGCCGCGGGCCTCGACAACGTGCGCCAGATCGCCAGCGACTTCGGCATCGAAAGCGACCTGGCCCAGGGTCCGGCCCTGGCCCTTGGCGCCTCGGAAAGCACCCTGGTCGAGATGGTCGGCGCCTATGCGGGCATCCTCAACGGCGGCTCCTCGGTGACCCCCTACGGGCTGCAAGAGGTGCGGCTGCAAGGCGATGACGCCCCCCTGATGGGCAGCGAGGGCGGCATCGGCGAGCGGGTGATCCGCGAGGATGCGGCGCGCGAGCTGATCTACATGATGCGCCAGGTCGTCACCCGGGGCACCGGCGGCCGCGCCGGGCTGGACGACCGCGAGATCGCGGGCAAGACCGGCACCACCCAGGCCGCCCGCGACGCCTGGTTCATCGGCTTCTCGGCCGATTACGTGGCCGGCGTCTGGATGGGTTATGACGACAACACGCCGCTGACCGGGGTGACCGGCTCGGGCCTGCCGGCCGAGATCTTCCACGAGGTCATGGCCCGGGTTCACGACGGCCTGCCGGTGCATCCCCTGCCGATGCTGCACCCGGCCCCGGAACCGGCGCGCACCATCGCCGACACCGGCCAGGGCCGCGGTTCCGGCGGCGGGGGCGGTCTGGAGACCGCCATCGAACGGGCGCTGAAGGACATCTTCGGCCTGAACTGAGCCCCGCTCTCGCGAAACGCGAAGGCCCCGCAGCAACCGCTGCGGGGCCTTTTCACTTTCTGGGCCGGTCGGGCGGCAGCGGCACCAGGGCCGCGCGCCTCAGCCGGTCTGGCGCAGCCGGGCGGTCAGCGCGCCCACGTCGCCGCGCGCCGCATCCAGCATGGCGCCGATTTCCGAGCGTTCGGTGGCCAGCATCGACACGCCTTCGATGATCATCTCGTAGAACAGCCGCTGCCCGCCACGTTCGGCCACCAGGAAATCCACGTCGAAGGGGGCCTGGCCGCGCAGGTTGAACACCGTCTTGACGATGAAGCGGTCGCGGTAGGGTTCGGCCCCGGTGACGGTGATCTGCGCCCCGATGAACTCGCGGAACCGCTTGCCGTACTTGCGCGCGATATAGCCGGTGAAGGCCTCGGTGAAGGCCGAGAGCTCTGCCGAGGAAATGCTGCGCGCCTCGGGGCCAAGGCAGGTGCGCGCGATGGCGGTGACATCCGCATAGCGGCGCAGCATGGCCTCGAACTGCGGGATCATCCGCGCCTCGGAGCCGCCGGAATTGATCACGCCGTTGATCTCGGCCACGACCCGGTCAACCAGCTGGGTGGCCTCCGACGCGCTGAGCGCGCGGGCGGGGGCGGCGGGCAGCAGCAGGGCCGCGCCCAGCCCGGTCAGCGCCAGGCGGCGCGAAAGCCGCTCACTCTGCATAGGGGTCGATGTAGAGATCATCTGCATAGGGGTCGTTTGAGGCCGCATCGCTGTTCGTCCCGTTGTCGTCATAGGGGTCCACATAGGTATCCCCCGCCGCATCGCCAAGCTGATGGCGGCGATTTTGCAGGTAGATCAGGCGCAGCTGCGCATAGCTGTCGGCGCTGTCCTGAAGGATGGAATCCACCGTTCCGGCGCGATAGCCGCGCTCGCCCACCACATGGGCCACGGCGCTGCCGCGTTTCAGACGCCGCTCCGAGGCATCCAGCGCGGTATCCAGCGGATTGGTCACCAGGTCGACGATCATCCCCGCCGTCGCCCGCTCGGTCGAGGGGCCCAGGACCGGCAGTTCCTGATAGGCCCCCTGGGGCGCGCCCCAGACCGCCAGGGTCTCGCCGAAATCGGTGTCGCGCGGGGCGATGCCAAAGGCGGTGGCCGCATCCAGCAGCCCGCCCACGCCAATGGTCGAGTTCATCACGAAACGCACGGTGTTGATCGCCGCATTCTCGAACCGGGCCTGAAGCAGGTTGTTCACCACATCGGCAGGGGTGCCCAGGTTGTCGGCGAAATTGCCCACCATCTGGTTGACCGGCTCTGGCACCACGGTGGCATAGGCCACGCCCGCAGGCCGCAGCACGGCCCGGTCCAGCCCCTTGTTGAAGGCGTGCACCTGGCGGTTCTGCGCCTCGTAGGGGTCATAGGGGGCGCTGCCCGCGCTGCCCGGCGCCGGGGTCGAACAGCCCGCCAGCGCCAGCAAGGCCAGCCCCGCCATGGCCGGGACAAGCGCCCGCAGGGCGGAACGTGGGGTGGAAGACGGGCGACAGGACAGGGTCATCACGGGCAATCTCGTTTCACTGGTCTCGACAGGGGCCTTTCGCAGGGCCGTCAGGCCACGATGCCTGCCGAGCTTTATCTATTCTTTAAAGGCTCCGGTGCCATAGCTGCAAATACCCCGAACATGGGGCTGTGGCCACAAAGCGACAACAAGGTGGCCAAGAGCGGGAAACCGCCTTCGCTTGCGGCGTTCCCGGGGATGTACGGGCCCGGAGGGCGGATTGAAACCGGGCAATTTCGCGCAACCCCCTGCGCGCCGCTGCCGGTTGCGGGCCTCGGGCCCCGACCCAAGCCCCCCGGATACCCTGCCAGGCGTGCCCTGAAGGGCCGGGCGCGGCCCCGGCGGCAGAAGCAAGGAGAGGCGCGTGGCGTCAGACGAGCAGACCAGGGGCGCGGCAGAACTTCGCGCCATTCGCGCCGAAAGCCGCCGTTTCTACGCCCTGGCCGCGCTGTTCTCGGTGTTCTGCAACCTGCTGATGCTGACCGGGCCGCTTTACATGATGCTGGTCTATGACCGGGTGCTGTCGTCGCGCTCGGTCGAGACGCTGATCGCGCTGACCGTGCTGGTCGCCTTCCTCTTCGCCATCATGGGGGTTCTGGACGCCGCCCGGGCGCAATTGCTGGCGCGGATCGGGGCGCGGTTCCAGGCCCGGCTGGACCGGCGCGTCTACGAGGCCGCGCTGGCCCGCGCCTCGGACCGGCGCGATCCCCGGGCCGATACGGCGGTGCAGGACCTGGATGCGATTCGCGCCCTTCTGGGCTCGCCCGTGCCCGCGGCCCTGGCCGATCTACCCTGGACGCCGGTCTTTCTGGGCGGCATCGCCCTGTTTCACCCCGCCCTTGGCCTGCTGGCCCTGGGCGGTGGCGCGGCGCTGGTGGCCCTGGCCGCCCTCGGGCAAAGCTTCGGGCGCGGGCGCCAGGCCGCCGGGTTCGCCGCCAGCCTCGCCGCCCAGACCCAGGCCGACCAGATGCGCGCCGAGGCCGGGCTGGTGCGCGCCTTGGGGATGCAGGGCGCCGTCTGGCGCCGCTGGCGCGCCCTGCGCGCCGAGGCTCTGGGCCAGCTGACCGCCGCCAGCGGCCTGACCGCCGCCCTGACCGCCATGAGCCGGGCGCTGCGCCTGTTCCTGCAATCGGCGATGCTGGGCCTGGGCGCCTGGCTGGCGCTGCACGAGATGCTCTCGCCCGGGGCGATGATCGCCGGTTCGGTCCTTCTGGGGCGCGCCCTGGCGCCGGTGGAAAGCCTGGTCGGCCAATGGGCCCTGGTCGGGCGGGCGCGCCGAGGCTGGGCCTCTCTGTCGGTCCTGCTGGGCGAGGCGCCGCCTGCCCCGCCGCAAACCGCCCTGCCCCGCCCCCGCGCCCGGCTGGAGGTCGCCCAGGCCAGCATCGTCCCCCCCGGCGAACGGCAGGCGGCGCTGCGCATGGTCTCTTTCACCCTGGAACCGGGACAGGCCTGCGGCGTCATCGGCCCCTCGGGGGCGGGCAAATCGACCCTGGCGCGCGCCCTGACCGGCGCCTGGCCCTGTGCGGGCGGCACCATCCGCCTGGACGGCGCCACCCTGGATCAATACGCGCCCGAGGAACGCGGCCAGCTGATCGGCTATCTGCCGCAGCGGGTCGAGCTGTTCGACGGCACCATCGCCGAAAACATCGCCCGCATGGCCGAACACCCCGACGATGCCGCCGTGGTCGCCGCCGCGCAGAAGGCCGATGCGCACGAGATGATCGTGAAGATGCCCCAGGGCTACGACACCCGCGTCAGCCCCCATGGCGGGCGCCTGTCGGGCGGCCAGATCCAGCGCATCGGCCTGGCGCGCGCCCTTTACGGCACCCCCGTGCTGCTGGTGCTGGATGAACCCAATTCCAACCTCGACAACGAGGGCAGCGAGGCGCTCAACCAGGCGATTCGCGCCCTGCGCGCCGAGGGGGGCGCGGTGCTGATCATGGCGCATCGCCCGGCGGCAATTCGCGAATGCGACCTGCTGCTGATGCTGGATCAGGGCCAGCGCGTGGCCTTCGGCCCCCGCGACGAGGTGCTGCGCAAGGTGGTGGCCAATCACAGCCAGATCACCGCCACCACCGCCCGGGGCGGCACCGGGGGCCTGGGATGAGCGGCGCGCCCCAGACCCGCCCCGCCCCCGCCGATCCGCAGGCGGTGCGCGGTCCGGTGCTGGCCGGGGCGCTGGCGCTGCTGCTGCTCCTTGGCGGTTTCGGCGCCTGGTCGGTGCTGACCCGGATCGCGGGCGCAGTCATCGCGCCCGGCCGGATCGAGGTGGAAAGCAACCGCCAGGTGGTGCAGCACCCCGATGGCGGCCTGGTCGCCCGCATCGCCGTGGAGGAAGGCCAGACCGTGGCTCAGGGCGCGCCGCTGGCCGCACTGGACGGGGCCGCGCTGCGCTCGGAGCTGGCCATCGTCGAGGGGCAGCTGTACGAGGTACTGGCCCGCCGTGCCCGGCTGGAGGCCGAGCGCGACGCCCGCGCCACCCTGGATTTCGACGCCGAACTGACCCATGCCCCCACGCCCGAGACCCTGGCCCTGATGGAGGGGCAGCGCCGCCTGCTGGACACCCGGCGCGAGGCCGCGACGCAGGAGGTGGCCCAGCTGGAAAAACGCCAGGCCCAGATCCGCGCCCAGCTGGACGGGCTGGGCGCCCAGCAGACCGCCCTGGCGACCCAGGCGGCGCTGATCGGCCAAGAGCTTGAGGTGCAGCAAGGCCTGCTGGATCGCGGGCTCAGCCAGCTGGCGCGCGTCCTGGCCCTGCGCCGCGAGGCCGCCCGGCAAGAGGGCCAGCTGGGCGAACTGGCCGCCGCCCGCGCCGAGGCCGAGGGGCGGATCACCGAGATCGAGCTACAGATCCTGGCCCGCGCCACCGCCCGCCGCGAAGAGGCCATCGCCGCCCTGCGCGACCTGCGCCTGCATGAGCTGGAGCTGAGCGAACGCCGCCACGCCCTGCGCCAGCGCCTCGACCGGCTGGAGATCACCGCGCCGGTGGCGGGCGTGGTCCACGGGCTGCGGGTCTTCGGCCCCGGCGCCGTGGTGCGCCCGGCGGAACCGCTGCTGTACCTGGTGCCCCAGGACCGCCCGCTGCTGATCGCCGCCCGGGTCGATCCGATCCATGTCGATGCCCTTTACCCCGGGCAGGAGGTGCGGCTGCGCTTTTCCGGCTTCGACCGGCAAAGCACCCCCGAACTGACCGGCACGCTGACGCGGCTTTCGGCCGATGCCTTCACCGACGAGGCGACGGGGCGGGCCTATTACCGAGCCGAGATCCGCCTGGCCAAGGGCGAGCGGGAGCGCCTGCCCGAGGGGCTGGTGCTGATCCCCGGAATGCCGGTCGAGGCCTTCCTGCGCACCGATGACCGCACGCCGCTGGCCTATCTGGTGAAACCGCTGGGGGACTACCTGGCGCGGGCCTTCGTCGAATAGGGCAGAGGGCGGGGCGGTTTCGGCCCCGTGCCGAGGCCGATGCCTCCGGCAGGGATATTTTCGGCAATGAGAAAGAGGGGACCGCGCGCGCCGGGGGCGAGGCAGTGCCTGAGGCATCAGCGGGCAGAGGGCGGCAGAGGGGCAGGCAAGGTGAGAGAACAGGGGACGGGCGTGCGGACCGCGCTAGAGCAAAGGCGCGGCGGGCCACGCGAGAGCGCGGAACGGGGAGCGGGGCGGCTGGTGGGGGTCTGACCCGAGGAGCAACCGGCAGGGCGCGAGGAGGCGCCGCGACCCTACGCCCCCGGGCTTTGGGGTTGCATTCCCCCCGTCGACCGCTAGCGTCGCGCGCGACAGCCTGACCGGAGGAAAAGGAGTTCCCCATGTCCAACGCGATCGAAACCCGCCTGACGGAACTGGGCGTGACCCTGCCCGACGCCGCCGCCCCCGCCGCCAACTACGTGCCCTTCGTGAAGGTCGGCAACCTGCTGCATATCTCGGGCCAGGTCAGCATGGATGCTGACGGCCTGGTGAAAGGCAAGCTGGGCGACGACATGGATGTCGAAGCTGGCGCCGCCGCCGCCAAGCTTTGCGCCATCGGCCTGCTGGCCCAGGTGAAGGCCGCCTGCGGGGGCGATTTCACCAAGCTGAAGCGCGCGGTGAAACTGACCGGCTTCGTCAACTCGACGCTCGATTTCGGCGACCAGCCCAAGGTCGTCAACGGCGCCTCCGACTTCCTGGTCGAGGTGCTGGGCGAGGCTGGCCGCCATGCCCGTTCTGCCGTCTCTGCCGCATCGCTGCCCTTCGGCGTCGCGGTCGAGATCGAAGGCATCTTCGAGATCGAGTGAGTTGACATGACCGCCCTGCCCCAGGACTTCTGCCGCCTGCCGATCGCCCACCGGGCCTATCACGACCTGGCCCAGGGCCGCCCCGAGAACAGCCGCGAGGCGATCGCGGCGGCCATCGCGGCGGGCTATGGGATCGAGATCGACCTACAGCTGTCGTCGGACGGCGAGGCGATGGTCTTTCACGACTACACGCTGGACCGGGTGACCGGCGAGGCGGGCGATGTCGACGCCCGAAGCGCCGCCGCCCTGGCGGCCATCCCGCTGTCGGGCGGCAAGGCCGGGATCCCGACCTTCGCCGAGGTGCTGGCGCAGGTGGCGGGCCAGGTGCCCCTGCTGGTCGAGCTGAAGGACCAGGACGGGCGCGCCGCCCATGCCCCCGGCACGCTGGAGGCCCGCGCCGCCCAGCTGGTCGAGGGATACGAGGGCCCGCTGGCCTTCATGTCCTTCAACCCGCGCATGGTCGGCCGTATGGCCGAGCTGGCCCCCGCCTGGCCCCGCGGCCTGACCACCTGTGCCTACGAGGGCGAGCATTTCGCCCATCTCTCGGCCGAGGAGAAGGCCTATATGCAGGCGCTTGGCGCGGTCGAACCCACCGGGTCGAGCTTTGTCAGCCATGAGTGGAAGGACCTGACCCGCGACAGCGTGCAGGCCCTGCGGGCGCGCGGCCTGCCGGTCTTTTGCTGGACCATCCGCACGGCGGAGGAGGAGGCAGAGGCGCGGCGGCATGCCGACAATGTGACCTTCGAGCACTACCCGGCGGCACTTCCCGCTTGAACCCAGGCCGGGGCGCGCCAGATTATCGCCAAATGGAACGCCCCGACCTCCCCCCCAGCCCGACCGATGCCGACGCCGCCCCCGGCGCCGCGGCAGAGATCGAGATCAGCACCCTCAACAGCCTTGGCGCCATTTCCGAGGCTGAGTGGGACGGCTGCGCCTGCCCCGAAGCGGCGGACGGCGGCCCACCCGCCGATCCCTTCACCACCTGGCGGTTCCTGAAATCGCTTGAAGACAGCGGGTCGGTCGGCCCCGGCACCGGGTGGGAGCCGCATTACCTGCTGGCCCGCCAGGAGGGCGAATTGATCGCCGTGGCACCGCTTTATGCGAAATCCCACAGCCAGGGCGAATACATCTTCGATTTCAACTGGGCCCATGCCTATGAGCAGGCGGGCGGGCGCTATTACCCCAAGCTTCAGATCGCCGTGCCCTTCACCCCCGCCACCGGCCGCCGCTTCCTGGTGAAACCGGAGCACGAGGCGGCGGGCATGGGGGCGCTGGTGCAGGGCGCGGTGCAGATCGCCGCCGACAATCAGCTGTCCAGCCTGCACGCCACCTTCTGCACCGAAGCCGAGGCGCTGGCGGCCAAGGCCATGGGGCTGATGCACCGCACCAGTCAGCAGTTCCACTGGCTGAACGACGGCTACGGCAGCTTCGACGATTTCCTGGCCAGCCTCAGCTCGCGCAAGCGCAAGAACATCCGCAAGGAACGCGCCCAGGCTCAGGCCTTCGGCGGCGAGATCCTGGCCCTCACCGGCGAGGCCCTGCGCCCAGACCACTGGGACGCCTTCTGGGCCTTCTACCAGGACACCGGGGCGCGCAAATGGGGCACCCCCTATCTGACCCGCGCCTTCTTCGACCTGCTGCAGGAGAGGATGCGCGACGACGTGCTGCTGGTGCTGGCGGTGCGCGACGGGGTGCCGGTGGCGGGGGCGCTGAACTTCATCGGGCGCGAGGCGCTGTTCGGTCGCTACTGGGGCGCCATCGAGCATCACCCCTGCCTGCATTTCGAACTGTGCTACTATCAGGCCATCGACGCCGCCATCAACCGGGGTCTGGCCCGGGTCGAGGCCGGCGCCCAGGGCGAACACAAGCTGGCGCGCGGCTATATGCCCGCGCTGACCCACTCGGTCCATTGGGTGGGCGATCCGGGCTTTGCCCGCGCCATCGCCCAGTACCTGGAGGCCGAGGCCCGCGCGGTGGACGAGGATATCGAGGTGCTGACCGCCTATGGCCCCTTCCGCCGCGACCGACAGGAGGAACAGGAGTGACTGAAATTCTGGACGATTCCGTAAGGGCTGCCCTGCTGGGGCCCCTGTTCGACACCGGCTGGGAGGTGGACCGCGACGGCGACGTGCTGGTCAAAACCTTCACCTTCGCCGATTTCACCGAGGCCTTCGCCTTCATGACCCGGGCCGCGCTCTGGGCCGAGAAATGGAACCATCACCCTGACTGGAGCAATAGTTACAGGACCGTCACCGTGCGGTTGACCACCCACGACATGGGCGGCATTACCGCCGCCGACGCGAAACTTGCCCGAAAGATGGACCAGATCAGCCAATGAATGAAGACTCCGTAATGAATAGCCTCGACAGCCTGCTGCAAACCGAGATCTGGAACGGCAAGACCCTGGGCGACCTGCTGACGCTGGACGTTCTGGCCGGGCTGGCGGGCAACGTGCTGGCCGCGCTGCTCATCCTGTTCCTGGGCTTCACCATCGCGGGCTGGGCCAAGCGGCGCATCACCCATATCTCGGACCGCTACGAACAGCTGGACGAAACCCTGTTCGACTTCCTGGGCTCGATCCTGCGCTATGCGATCATCGCCTTCAGCTTCCTTTTCGTGCTGAACACCTTCGGGGTGCAGACCACCAGCGTGGTGGCCGTCATCGGTGCCGCCGGTCTGGCCATCGGCCTGGCCCTGCAGGGCACCCTGTCGAACGTAGCGGCGGGCGTGATGATCATCTTCTTCCGCCCGATCAAGAACGGCGATTTCGTCGAGGTGAACGGCCAGATGGGCACGGTGAAGAACATCAGCCTGAACTTCACCGAACTGGCGAGCCTGTCCAACACCCAGATCATCATTCCCAACAGCGAGGTCTGGGGAAACACGATCGTCAACTACTCGGTTTACCCGACCCGCCGCGCCGAATGGACCTTTGGCGTCGGCTATGGAGCCAACCTGAAGGATGCCGAACAGATCATCCGCGACACCATCCTGTCCGACCCGCGCGCCCACAAGACGCCCGAGCCCTTCATCCAGGTCAACAACCTGGGCGATTTCAGCGTCGATTTCCTGGTGCGTGTCTGGTGTGACAGCGGCGATTTCTTCCCCTTCCAGGCGGATATGAAGCGCAAGGTGAAAGAGGCGCTGGACGAGGGCGGCGTCGACATCCCCTTCCCCACGCGCACCCTGCTGCAACCGGCGCTGGAGGCCGAGAAGGACAGCTAAGCGCGCGCAAAGTGCCAAGAAATCGAAAGGGGGCCAGGCGGCCCCCTTTTGCATGTCTGCGGGCCCGGGTCAGAGACGCGGACAGCGGATCGGGGCGGCAGGTTCAGCGCGGGGCAGCTTGAACCGCGACATCCTCGGGCAGGTCGGTCATGCGGGCCAGAAGGGCGGCGGGATCGCCCGCCTCGGCCAGGGCGATACAGTCGTCCAGCTGCACCGCGAAGATGTCAAAGCGCCGCTCCAGCCGGTCCTGGGACGGGTGCAGGGTCCAGCGCACCTGCCGCCAGTAGGCCGAGCGCAGCGCCGTGGTCAGGATATGGTCGTCCAGCATCCCGAGCATCGCTTCCAGATAGGCGGAAACCGCCTGGATCAGCGCCGGGTCGGCCCCCTGGGACTGGGCCAGATGACGACGCGCGTCGCGCAGCCGGTCCAGAACCTTGCCGGGCACCTGCGCCCGCTCGGCCGGGCAATGCAGGCAGGCGTGAAGGATCGCCCCGAAGGCACGGAAATCCGAGGCCATGCGGGCCGGATCCAGCGGCGTGGCGATGGTGCCGATGCCCGAGCGGGTCTCGACCAGGTTTTCGTAGGCCAGCATCTGAAGGACCTGCCGGATCGGCGTGCGCGACACGCCAAACTGCGTCGCCAGCTGCCCTTCATGCAGCAGGATCTCACCCGCCCCACCGTCCAGGCAGATCCGTTCGCGGATCTCGGCGGCAATCTCGGCGTTCGTCTTACGGATCATCTGGGTCACTCAAGAAAATCGGCACATTTACCCCCCCGTCAAATGGGATAGCATTCACAATACGGTCTGTATACAACCCTTTGAGTTGTGCAATATCCAGACCCATTCTTCCATGAAGGGAAATCGCCGTGCCCCTCTCGCCCCGTGACGGATCCTCGCTGCGCGCCATCGTTCCGATGCCACGGGGCGGGGCCTGCCTGATGCTGGGCTTTCCGGGGCTGGAAACGGGGATCGACGGCAGCGGCTATATCGACCCCGAGGGCCTGGCCGCAAGCTTTGCCGATCTGGCTGCGGAACGGGTCGAGCTGTTCCTGGTGCTGCCCGAGGAAGACGAGCTGCCCCCCGGCGCCTTCGCCCTGCTGCGCGCCCAGCTGGCCGAGCACGGGATCGAGGGGCTGTTCCTGCCGGTCACGGATTACCAGGCCCCCGGCCCCGACCTTCTGACGCTTTGGCCCGATCTGGGGTCCAGGCTGCACCGGATCATGACCGGCGGCGGGCGGATCGCCGTCTGCTGTCAGTATGGCGCCGGGCGCAGCGGGCTGATGGCCGCCTGGCTGCTGATCGAACAGGGAATGACGCCCGAGGCCGCCGTGCGCCTGGTGCGCGACCACTTCGCCGAAGCGGTGGAAAGCGAGGCGCAACTGGCCTTCCTGTACGCCCGTGCCCTCTCTGGCGCGCCCGACCAGGGCGGCCAGGGCGGCCAGGGCGGCCAGGCCGACCCGGCCGGATCCGGAGCTTCGGGTCAACCCGCAGATTGACCGGCCACCTGTGTACAGGCTAGATTGACGCCACGTCGACCCCCGGGACAGCGGGGCGACGCCTTGCACCGGATGCCGGCGGCCATGCCGCCGCCCGCCGCCCGGGGTGCAGACGGGGTAGAAGCGCCGCACGGGACTGCGGACTTCGGGCGCCCGGGGCCCGTTCGGGGCGCCGGGCGTCACTGCCGCCCCGCCGGGGCCTCTCGCCTCTTACAGCTCGGCCAGCAGGGTCTCGCCCGCCGAAATCTCGCAGCTGCCGGGGCTTTCTTCCAAGTGCAGCACCGTCACCACCCCGTCTTCCAGCAGCATCGAAACCCGCTGGCAGCGGTCGATCAGACCAGCGGGCGGCGCCGAGAAGTTCAGCCCCATGGCCTTGGTCAGCGTGGCCTCGGGATCGGCCAGGAAGGTGATCGCCTCGCCCGCGCCGGTGGCCCCGGCCCAGGCGGCCATCACGAAGGGGTCGTTGACCGACAGGCAGATGATCTCGTCCACGCCCTTGGCGGCGAAGGCCTCGGCATTGCGCAGGAAGCTGGGCACATGGGCGGTGGTGCAGACGCCGGTAAAGGCGCCGGGCAGGCCGAACAGGACGATCTTGCGGCCCTTGGTCTTGTCGGCCAGCGACACGGGCGCCGGGCCCTTGTCGGTCATCGTCAGCAGGGTGACATCGGGTAGGCTGTCGCCGGTGGAAAGGGTCATCTGTCCGTCCTCAGGTTGGTTTGCGTTTTCCCGGGGAAAGCATATAGCTCTTGGCCGTCCAACAACCAGCAGAGAGGGGCAAGGATGACCCATTTTGCCGTGATCGGCGCCGGCCAGGCCGGGGCCAGCCTGGTGGCACGGCTGCGCGCGCGGGGCTTCGACGGGCAGATCACCCTGCTGGGCGCCGAGCCCGCGCCGCCCTACCAACGCCCGCCCCTGTCGAAGAAATTCCTGCTGGGCGAGATGGAAGAGGCGCGCCTCTACCTGCGCCCCGAGGCCTGGTACGGCGAACAGGGCATCACCCTGCGCAGCGATTGCACCGTCACCGCCCTGCGCCCCGAGGCGCGCGAGATCGCCTTGGCGGACGGTGAGGTGCTGCGCTACGACCGGCTGGCCCTGACCACCGGCGCCCGCCCGCGCCCCCTGCCCGTGGCCCTTGGCGGGGATCTGGACAATGTCTTTGCGGTGCGCAGCCTGGCCGACATCCGCCGCCTGGCGCCCCATGTGCGCCCCGGCGCGCGGGTGCTGATCATCGGCGGCGGCTATATCGGGCTGGAGGCGGCGGCGGTGGCCGCCCAGAAGGGCCTTCAGGTGACCCTGATCGAACAGGCCCCGCGCATCCTGGGCCGCGTCGCCGCCCCCGAAACCTCGGCCTATTTCCGCGCCCTGCACCAGGCCAACGGGGTGACGATCCGCGAGGGCTGCGGCCTGGACCGCCTGCTCGGCGAGGGCACGGCCACCGGCGCCATCCTCGGCGACGGCACCCATCTGGACCTGGACCTGGTAATCACCGGCACCGGCATCCTGCCCGAAACCCGCCTGGCCGAAGCGGCGGGGCTGACGCTCGACAATGGCATCGCCTGCGACGCCCACTGCCGCACCTCCGACCCGCGGATCTGGGCGGCGGGCGATTGCGCCAGTTTCCCGCGCGGCGCGGATCGGCTGCGGCTGGAAAGCGTGCAGAACGCCATCGACATGGCCGAATGCGCCGCCGACAACATGCTGGGCACCCCCCGTGCCTATGATCCCCATCCCTGGTTCTGGTCCGACCAATACGACGTGAAATTGCAGATCGCGGGCCTCTCCACCGGCTACGACCGGCTCATCACCCGCCGCGACGACCGGGGCGCGCGCTCGCACTGGTACTACGCGGGCGACCGGCTGCTGGCGGTGGATGCGATGAACGACCCGCGCGGCTATATGGTGGGCAAGCGCCTGATCGAGGCGGGCCGCAGCGCCGACCCCGCGCGCATCGCCGACCCCGCCACCGAGTTGAAGGAGCTGCTGCGCCCATGAGGATCATCGCCGGAGAGTTCCGCGGCCGCCGCCTGGCCGCCCTTGGCAAGGGCGATGCGGGCGCCCACCTTCGCCCCACCACCGACCGGGTGCGCGAAAGCCTGTTCTCGATCCTGACCGGCGGGCGCTTCGGCGACCCGCTGGAGGGCGCCCAGGTGCTGGATCTCTTCGCCGGCACCGGCGCCCTGGGCCTCGAGGCCCTGTCGCGCGGCGCAGCCCGCGCCACTTTCGTCGACGATGGCCGGGTCGCCGGGCGGCTGCTGGCGGAAAACATCCGCGAGCTGGGCCTGAAGGACCGCACCCGCGTGTTGCGCGCCAGCGCCACCCGCCTGCCCCCCTGCCCCGAGCCCCCGGCCACCCTGGTCTTCCTCGATCCGCCCTACGGCAAATCCCTGGGCGAACCGGCCCTGGCCAGCGCCCTGGCCCAGGGCTGGATCGCCGACAGCGCCCTGATCGTCTGGGAAGAAAGCGCCGAGGTCACCCCGCCCGAGGGCTGGGACATCCTCGACCGCCGCCGCTTCGGCGACAGCGCCATGACCTTCCTCGAAAAGCCCTGAGCGGTGGCGAGCGTCGCAACGCCTCCGGCGGGGATATTTACGGCCAAAAAATAGGAGGGCCGCGCCGCCCCCTGCCATCAGAGGCACCCCGGCCGCCCCAAGGCGCACGGCCCCGCTCTCTCACTGGGCCCAAAATACTCCGGGGGTGAATTGAGCCGAAGGCTCAAGAGGGGGCAGCGCCCCCTCCCCCCCAAAGGCAAAACGGCCCGCCCCGGGGGGCAGGCCGCAGCATCGCAAACCCCCTTCCGGGCCTCAGCCCTTCGGATAGGTCGGGTGGAACAGACCGCCGGGCGACAGGGTGAAGATCTCGCAGCCATCCGCCGTGACCCCCAGGGAATGTTCGAACTGCGCCGACAGCGACTTGTCGCGGGTGACGGCGGTCCAGTCGTCCGACAGCACCTTGGTCTCGGGGCGACCGAGGTTCACCATCGGCTCGATGGTGAAGAACATCCCCTCTTCCAGCACCGCGCCGGTGCCCGGGCGGCCATAGTGCAGCACGTTCGGCGGCGCGTGGAACACCTGGCCCAGCCCGTGGCCGCAGAAGTCGCGCACCACCGACATGCGGTGCGCCTCGACATAGGTCTGGATCGCATGGCCGATGTCGCCGAAGGTATTGCCGGGCTTCACCGCCTCGATGCCGATCATCAGGCTGTCATGGGTCACTTGCAACAGCCGCTCGGCCTTGCGCGACAGTTTCCCCGCCACATACATCCGCGAGCTGTCGCCGTACCAGCCATCCAGGATCACCGTCACGTCGATGTTCAGGATATCGCCATCCTTCAGCTTCTTGTCCCCGGGGATGCCGTGGCAGACCACATGGTTGATCGAGATGCAGGAGGCGTGCTGATAGCCGCGATAGCCGATGGTGGCCGAGGTGGTGCCGTATTCGGTCACCTTACCCTCGATGAACTTGTCGATCTCGGCGGTGGTCCGGCCGGGTTCGATCAGCGGGATCACATCGTCCAGAATGCGGGCCGCCACCGCGCCGGCCTTGCGCATCCCCTCGAAATCCGAGGGGTCGTGAATACGGATACCTTCGCGCGTCATGCGGCCTTTGTGTTCCTGTTCCAAAACCATCGTCCTTGAAAGCTTGCCCATAGGGCGCGCGGGTCCCGGGCGCCCTGCCCCTTGGGGCGGCGCGGGGGTCTGTTGCGCGTCGGGGGCAGAAATAATCCCTTTTGCCCGGAAAGGCCAGAGAGGGGGAGGCTGCGACGCCGGCCAGAGCGGCGCTGCCCGGCGGTGTCCCCCGCAGGGATGCTGCGATCAACGCGACAGGCGCCCCCCTCAGCCCTCCGGCGCGGGCAGGGGCGCGCCCAGGGTGATCTCTTGCGGCGAGATGTTGCAGCCAAAGGCCAGCGCCTCGACACCCGCCGCACGGGCGGCGGCGAAACCGGCGGCATAGGCCGGGTCGATGTCGGCGGCCAACCCGGTGCGCTCCGCGTCCGTCCGCTGCACCAGGAACAGCATTACCGCGCGGTGCCCGGCCTGGGCCATCTGCGACAGCTCTTGCAAATGCTTCAGCCCACGCGCGGTCACGCTGTCGGGGAACTCGGCCAGGCCGGGCTGGCGCGACAGGGTCACCGATTTCACCTCGACATAGCAGTCGGCCCGCGCCGGGTCACTGAGCAGAAAGTCGATGCGGCTTTTTGCGCCGTATTTCTGTTCCGGGCGCACCGTCGCATAGCCCTCCAGCCCCCGCACGCCCCCCGCCAGCAGCGCCTCGCGCAGGGCCCGGTTGGGCACGGCGGTATCGACCCCGGTGAAATGGCCGCCGGGATGTTCCACCAGCCGCCAGCCGTATTTCAGCTTTTTCTTGGGATCGTCGTTGGGCTCGACCCAGACCCGCATTCCCGGCTCTGCCAGCCCCATCATCGAGCCGGGGTTGGCGCAATGGGCCGTCACCTCCTGCCCGTCGGCCAGCCGGATATCGGCCAGGAAACGCTTGTATCGGCGCAATAGGGTCGCGGGCACAAGGGGGGTTTGAAAGCGCATGGTGCAGGCCTATAGCTTTGACACCCCTAGAAGAACAAGGAGAGGTGTCATGGGCAACCCCACAGCCGCGATGATCGTGATCGGCGACGAGATCCTGTCGGGCCGCACGCGGGACGCGAACATGCACCACCTGGCCTGCGAGCTGACAAAGGTGGGGATCGACCTGGTCGAGGTGCGCGTGGTCTCGGACGACCAGGCGGCCATCGTCGGCGCGGTGCGGGATCTGTCGGGCAAATATGACAGCGTCTTCACCTCGGGCGGGATCGGGCCGACCCATGACGACATCACCGCCGATTGCGTGGCCGAGGCCTTCGGGCGCAGCATCGATGTGCGCGACGATGCCCGCGACCTGCTGGTGGCCCATTGGCAGGCGCGCGGGGTCGAGGTGAACGAGGCGCGGTTGCGCATGGCCCGCATCCCGGCGGGCGCGCGGCTGATCGACAACCCCGTCTCCATCGCCCCCGGTTTCACCATCGAGAATGTCCACGTCATGGCGGGCGTGCCTGCGGTCTTCGAGGCCATGGTGGCCACCGTCCTGCCCACCCTGACCGGCGGCACACCCCTTCTCAGCCAGAGCCTGCGTATCGAGCGTGGCGAGGGCGAGATCGCGGGGCCGCTGGCGGCCCTGGCCGAACGCTACCCGGATCTGTCGATCGGCAGCTATCCCTACCAGCGCGACGGGGTCTATGGCGCCAATATCGTGATCCGCGGCACCGAGGGCGCCCGCGTCGACGCGGCCATGTCGGAACTTGCGGAGATCTTTCCGTGAGCGGCGCCGGGATGAGCGTCCCCGCCACCAGCAAAGACCGCACCGACGAGATGATGGCGGTGGTCGATGCCACCTGGCCCCCCGCCGAGATCCGCCGCGCAGATCCCTTCGTGCTGCGCCGGGGCGGCGGCGGGGGCAAGCGGGTGTCGGCGGCCTCGGCCCTGACGACCGAGATCAGCGCGGCCCAGATCGACGTCGCCGAGGCGGCGATGCGCGAGATGGGCCAGGGGCCGCTGTTCTCGATCCGCCCGGGCGACGCGGCACTGGATGCGGCGCTGGAGGCGCGCGGCTACACGGTGGTCGATCCGGTGCTGATCTACGCCGCCCCCGCCGCCACCCTGACCGCGCTGGACAAGGGCGCCAGCCCCGAACGGGTCAGCCTGACCGCCTGGGAGCCGCTGGCGATCCAGCGCGAGATCTGGGAAGCCGGCGGCATCGGCCCGGCCCGGCTGGCGGTGATGGAACGCGCCGCAGGCCCCAAGACCTCGCTGATCGGGCGCTATGACAACGTGCCGGGCGGCACCGCCTATGTGGCGCTGCACGGGGCCGTCGCCATGCTGCACGCGCTGGAAATCGTGCCCGAAGTGCGCGGGCGCCGCATGGGCCGGGCGATGATGATCGACGCCGCCCGCTGGGCCCAGGCGCAGGGCGCCCAGGATCTGGCCGTGGTGGTGACCCGCGCGAATATCGGCGGAAACGCTCTTTACCGCTCTCTCGGCATGGCGCAGGTCGGCGCCTACCATTACCGTCAGGGGTCATGAGGGAGAGGAGAAACAACCCATGACCGACCAAGTGACCGCCCTGGACCTGCCGATGGTGGACCCGCTGCCCGAACGGACGCAGAAATATTTCGACGTCTGCCAGGACAAGCTGGGGATGGTGCCCAATGTGCTGAAGGCCCATGCCTTCGACATCGCGAAACTGGAAGCCTTCACCGGCCTCTATAACGACCTGATGCTGGGCGAAAGCGGGCTGTCGAAGCTGGAACGCGAGATGATCGCGGTGGTGGTCAGTTCGATCAACAGCTGCTTTTACTGCCAGACCGCCCATGGCGCCGCCGTGCGCGAGATGGGCACGCCCGAGCTGGGCGAGATGATGGTGATGAACTACCGCGTGGCCGATCTGTCGCCGCGCCAGCGCGCCATGCTGGACTTCGCCGTGCAGGTGACCGAGGCCAGCGCCCGGATCACCGAGGCCGACCGTCAGGGGCTGCGCGATCTGGGCTTCAGCGACCGCGACATCTGGGACATCGCCAATGTGGCCGGCTTCTTCAACATGACCAACCGGATTGCCAGCGCCGTCGACATGCGCCCGAACCCGGAATACCACGGCCAGGCGCGCTGAATGACGGCGGCGGGGCGGCGACGGGGGCGTGGGTGGACGGGGCGGATCCTTGCCCTGGCGCTTGGCCTGCTGGCCGCCCTGCCCCTTCTGGCGCCCGGCCCCGCTCGGGCCCAGGTCCTGCCCGACAGCCTGCCCTTCGCCGCGCGTCAGACCGCCACCAGCCTGCGCGCACCCGACAGCTACGCCTTTCCCATCGGCCCCGCCACGGCCCAGGCCGCGCCGCCGGTGCAACTGGTCGAGGGCACGATCACCCGCCGCGCCTGGGTCACCCCGGGCGGCGACGTGACCAGCCTGCAATTGCTGCGCCCCCTGCGCGCGGCGCTGGAGGCCGAGGGGTTCGAGACCCTGCTGAACTGCGCCGCACAGCGCTGCGGCGGCTTCGACTTCCGCTTCGCGCTCGAGGTGATCGACCCGCCCGCGATGATGATCGACCTTTTCGACTACCGCGCCCTGACCGCGCGCAGGGGCGGCACCGCCGAGGCCCCCGCGCAGATGGTCTTTGTGCTGGTCAGCCGCTCCAGCAGCGCGGGCTATATCCAAGTGGTCGAGGCCGACAGCACCCCCGGTGCCGCCCCGACCGATCCGGTCGATCCGGCGCCCACCAAGGGGCTGGCCGCCCTGCCCGCCGCCCCCCTGGGCGAGGCCCAGGCCGACAGCTTTGCCAGCGCGCTGGAACGCGACGGGCGCCTGGTGCTGTCGGACCTGCGCTTTGCCACCGGCGCGGTGCGGCTGGAAGGTGGGCCCGCCGCCTCTCTGGACGCCCTGGCCCAGGTGCTGGCGGCCCATCCCGAGGCGCGTCTTCTGCTGGTCGGCCATACCGACAGCGAGGGCAGCCTGGACACCAACCGCACCCTGTCGCGCCAGCGCGCCGAGGCGGTGCGGCAACGGCTGATCCAGGCCCATGACATCGCCCCGGGGCGGATCGAGGCCCACGGCGTGGGCTTTCTGGCGCCGATTGCCAGCAACACCACCGAGGCGGGCCGCAAGGCCAATCGCCGGGTCGAGGCGATCCTGCTGCCCTGACCGCCCCGCCCTGCGTGCAAAAGAAAGCCCCGGCCAGGGGCCGGGGCGTCAAGTCCGTGACTGAGACACGGGGGGAGGATTCGGGCGGGCGTGCTACCAGTCCAGCGGGCCCTTGTTCTGAAAGGCCTCGACCAGGAAGTCGATGAAGGCGCGCACCTTGGGCTGGGTGAAACGGCCCGGCGGATAGACCGCATAGATGCCCTGCATCTCGGTCGGCAGGTCGGGGATCGCATCCTCGACCAGCCCCTGTTTCATCGCATCGTGATAAAGGAACGAGGGCAGATAGGCGATGCCGAGGCCCGCGATGGCGGCATTCAGCAGCGATTGGCCATCGTTCACCGACAGCCAGCCCGCGGTGCGGATCTGGCGCTTCTCGCCCGAGGGCGCGGTCAGTTTCCACACATTGCCAGAGGCCTGGCTGGAGTAGTGCAGCAACTTGTGCTCGTTCAGGTCGTCAATCTTGGTGGGCCGGCCGTATTTCTCGAAATAGGACGGGGCGGCGATCATACGTTGGGCCGTCTCGGTCAGCTTGCGGGCCCTGAGCGAGCTGTCTTCCAGCTCGCCGATGCGAATCGCCATGTCGAACCCTTCCGAGATCAGCTCGACGTAGCGGTTGTTCAGCACCATGTTCACGGTGATCTCGGGGAATTCCTGAAGGAACTGCCCCAGCACCGGCGACAGGTGGTTCACCCCGAAATCGGTCGCGACCGAAATCCGCAGGATGCCTGAGGGCGCCGATTGCATCGAGGTCACCAGTGCGTCGGCCTCGCCCGCATCGTTCAGCACCCGGCGGGCGCGGTCGTAATAGGCCAGGCCGATCTCGGTCGGCGAAACGCGGCGGGTGGTGCGGTTCAGCAGACGGGCACCCAGGCGCGCCTCCAGCGAGGAGACATGCTTGGAGACGGCGGATTTGGAAATCCCCATCTTCTTGGCCGCGTCCGTGAACCCTCCTTGGTCCACGACCGTGGCGAATGCCTCCATTTCCGTCAGCCGATCCATAAATCCTGCCTGTGTTACGCGATGGTCAGAGACGTTTATTGGCGTCGATCAAGGCAGGAAATGGGCAGACAGCCGACAATATCGGGGTTTTCTACGGGATCGTTGAAGGCCGGGAAACGGACGGTGGCGTCTGGCGCCACAACCCTGACGCGAAGTCGCGCCGCCGGGACGGGTGCCGATCAGGCGGCGCCGGTCTCGACACAATGGCGGCGGAAGGCGCGTTTCAGCATATCCAGCTCGGCCCGCAGCAACAGGATCTCGGCCTGGACCGTGTCACTGACTTCTTCCCCTGCGAGAACGACGAAGGAATTCAGCAGGCTGTCACTGGCCCGGTCGCGGATCAGGAAAACCTGCACCCCGTCCGACAGGACCTCGGGCGGCACGGGCACGGTGACCGCCCATTGCCCCGGCGTCTCCATCTCGGTGACGGTGACACCGTCGACCCGTTCGTCATGCACCCGCACCTCGATCTGCGGCGCGGGGGCATTTTCGGGCACCGACAGCACGCCTTCCCATTTACCGGCGAACAGGCGGGTCTTGGTCAGGGTGGTCTGGCTGGTCATCGGGGTACCTCAGGCGAAAACGGGTCAGGTCGGGCGGAGCGGATTAAATCGGGTCAGAGATCGGCGCGCGGACGGCGGCTCAGGGTCAGGTCGCGCAGGGTGACCTCGTTCATCTGCGGCCCTTCGAAGATCAGGTCGATCCAGGCCTTTTCGATCCGCTTTTCGTTGATGTCGGAATAGGCCAGGTCGAACTCGACCATGCGGTCGGCCTCGTGCAGGGGCAGTTCGCGGACCAGCTGTTCGGTGTTGGGTCCGTGCTTGATGTTCAACCGGGCGAAGATCTCCAGCGGCTTTTCCATCTGCACCAAGGTATCCAGGCGGATCAGATGGCGCTTGCGCAGCCCCTCCAGCGCGGCATCGGGCAGGTTGACCACCAGCGACAGGAACGAGCCGTCGAAGCCGAAGACATCCATGCGCAGGGCGAAGGGCGCCAGGTCGCTTTCGCGGTGGTTGCGGATCTGGCGCAGGGTCAGCTCCGAGGTGGTGCAGTCGTGGAACATGGTCACCTCCCCGCCCAGCTTTTCGCCCGAGGCGACGGCGGTCAGCCCATGTTGCGCCAGCGGGCCGCGCCACAGCTGCGGACGCCAGGCCCAATCGGTGCCATGGGGCAGCGGAAAGGCGTTCGAACCGATGGTCGGCAGAGCCAGGCGGCTGTCGGCAAAGTAGATCAGGTAATCCAGATCGCCGCGCAGGGCGCGGGCCTGGTTGCGCTGCATCCGCAGCTCCGACAACGGCGCCTTCTGCACCTGGCGGGCGCGGCGGCTCCAGCGGCGCAGTTCGGATCGGTTCACCAGCTTGTCGAGGAATGAGCGTCGTGGTCCTGCCATCGTCCTGTCGGTCCGTCCCGTTGGTCTGTGCCCGCGCCCGGTTCGGGGGCGGGCCGTGCATGTGGCTGGCCCGTCGCCGGGGTCGTGACGCCTTTTGCGGCAGATTACCCCAGCCCGGCGCGGAAACAATCGCCTGCGGTGGTCCCGGGGCCCCAGGGGGCGCCCGCTATGGCCTTTCTGCCGCGGCTGCGCCCGGATCGGGCGCGTTGACCGTGGCCCCAAGGCCCGCGGGCAGGTCCCGGGCCATCTCGCCCTGGCTGCTGGCCGCCGCCGCCGGGTCGGTGCCGCCGGGCCGGTCGGGGCTGGCGGCGCGGATCGCCCGCGCCATGGCCAGCAGAAGCGAGCGCCCGCCCGCCCCGGCCACCGCGCTGTCCTTCGGCCCATAGGCCGCCAGCGACACCGCATAGCCGTTCAGCAGGAAGGTGGCCCGCCATTGCCGGGGGTCGGCGGCGGGCACCCGCGCATTGCCGCCCTGGCCCAGGTGCAGCAGGCGCACGCCGTCGCGATCCAGTGCCTCTAGCACCTGCATATCGACGAAATCCGCCGCCAGGCGCGCCGCGCCGGGCAGCTCGGCCCCCTCATAGGGGGTGACCGTGGCGGTCAGCAGCGCCAGGGCCACCGGGTCGCCCATCTCGCCGCCCGACAGGATGTCGCAACGCGCCATCAGGGCAAAGCCGCCGCGCGCCCGGGTCTTCAGGCTGCGCCCTTCGATGCAGTAATCCTCGGGGCCGCGCAGCACCACGTCGCCCGAGGCGGTGGCCGCGTTGACCAGCACCGGCCCGATGGGCCGCCGGATCGACGAGAAGAACCCGCTGCCGCCGCCCGCCTCTTCGACCTGGCGGAACCCGGCCGAGGGGCTGCCCGTGGTCTCCAGGCAGGCGCCCAGCATCAGCGGCAGCAGCAGAGCCGCCGGCCGCAGACGGCGCGCGGCGCGCCAAAGCGCGCGGGCCGGGCCAGATCCCCCTGGCCCGGCCCGCCGCCGGTCACAGATCGGCGTAGACATGTTTCTCGGCCTTGCCGCCGGGATGGGTCACCGCGCCCAGGTAGGTCGAGCCCACAAGCTGGGCGTATTTCCACAGCGCACCCGAGGCATAGATCGTGTCCTTCGGACCGGCCCAGTCGGCCTTGCGGGCCTCCAGCTCGGCTTCGGACAGATCCACGTCGATGATGCCCTTGATGGCGTCGATGGTGATCATGTCGCCATCCTTCAGCAGGGCAATCGGGCCGCCATGGGCCGCTTCGGGGCCGACGTGACCCACGCAGAAGCCGCGCGTCGCGCCCGAGAACCGGCCATCGGTGATCAGCGCCACCTTCTTGCCCATGCCCTGGCCCGACAGGGCCGCGGTGGTGGCCAGCATCTCGCGCATACCAGGGCCGCCCGAGGGGCCCTCGTTGCGGATGACGATCACTTCGCCTTCCTTGTAGGCGCGTTCCTGCACCGCCTCGAAGGCATCCTCTTCGCATTCGAAGACCCGCGCCGGGCCGGTGAAGACCTGCTGTTCGGGGGTCATGCCCGCAACCTTCACGATGGCACCTTCGGGGGCGATATTGCCCTTCAGGCCCACCACGCCGCCGGTCTTGGTGATCGGCGTGTCGATGGCATAGATCACCTTGCCGTCCGCGTTGCGGTCGATCCGGTCCAGTTCCTCGCCCAGCGAGCGGCCCGAGGCGGTCATGCAATCCTCGTAGATCAGACCGGCCTTGCGCAGCTCTTTCATCACCACCGGGATGCCGCCCGCGTCGAACAGATCCTTGGCGACATAGGTGCCGCCCGGCTTCAGGTCGACGAAATAGGGGGTGTCGTGGAAGATGTCGCAGACATCGAACAGGTTGAAGTCGATCCCGGCCTCATGGGCAATCGCGGGCAGGTGCAGACCGGCGTTGGTCGAGCCGCCGGTGCAGGCCACGACCCGGGCCGCGTTGATCAGCGATTCCTTGGTCACGATGTCACGGGCGCGGATGTTCTTCTCGATCAGGTTCATCACCGCGCGGCCCGAGGCCTCGCCGTATTGATCGCGGGATTCGTAGGGGGCGGGCATCCCCGACGAGTTCATCAGCGCCAGGCCGATGGCCTCGGAGACGCAGGCCATGGTGTTGGCGGTGAACTGGCCGCCGCAGGCGCCGGCCGAGGGGCAGGCCACCCGTTCCAGCATCGCCAGGGCGGCGTCGGACAGGTCGTGGTTCTGGTGACGGCCCACGGCCTCGAACATGTCCTGCACGGTCAGATCGCGCGAACGGAAGTCCTCGGGGATCTCGTCGACCTGGGGCGCCTTGCCCGGCAGGATCGAGCCGCCGTAGATGAAGACCGAGGGCACGTTCAGGCGCACCATGGCCATCATCATGCCCGGCAGCGACTTGTCGCAACCGGCCAGGCCCACGACCGCGTCGTAGCAGTGGCCGCGCATGGTCAGCTCGACCGTGTCGGCGATGGCTTCGCGCGAGGCGAGCGAGCTGCGCATCCCCTCGTGCCCCATGGCCATGCCGTCGGTGACGGTGATGGTGGTGAATTCGCGCGGGGTGCCTTCGGCGGCCTTCACGCCCAGCTTCACCGCCTGGGCCTGACGGTTCAGGGCGATGTTACAGGGGGCGGCTTCGTTCCAGCAGGTGGCAACGCCGACCAGCGGCTGATGGATCTCGTCCTCGCTCAGCCCCATGGCATAGAGGTAGGAACGGTGCGGCGCGCGCGACGGACCTTCCGTGACGTGGCGGCTGGGCAGTTTGGACTTGTCGAACTTCGTCATGGAAAGCGGCTCCCCCGATCTTGTGGCTGGCATGGGGATAAATGACGGCCCGCCCCCGCACAAGCCCGTCCGGCAGGGATGCGACCTTGCGAACCTCGGGCGCACTCGGGGCGCAGCGGCGCGCAAGAGGCACAGAGGGCGCCGATGCGCCCGCCCCGGGCCGATCTTTCCCTGCCGGTCATTGCGGCGATTGCGGCCCCCCCGGCCCGGCGCTAGCTTGCGCCCATGACAGACCCCAGACCCGACTCGACACCGCTGTGGCGGGATACACCGCCCGCGCTGTGGCGCAGCGTGCTGGGCCTCCTGATCTTCCTCAGCCTCTATTCCGTGCTGCTCAGCCTGTGGTTCATCGCCCTGGCCCCCTTTGCCGCGGCGCTGCCCGCCGGGCGCCAGGTGGCGACGCTGCTGATGCTGACCTCTTTCGTCACCGCGCTGCTGGCGCTGGAACTGGTGCTGCGGATGCTGCACGGGCGCGGGCTGGCGGCCCTGGCGGGGCCGCTGCCGCCGCTGCTGCGCCAGGGCGGGCGGGTCCTGCTTTATGCGCTGCCGGTGATGGTGGTGCTGTCGGCCCTGCCGATGCCCGAGGCGCTGGCGCCGCGCCGCCACTTGCAAACCGGCGCCTGGCTCAGCTGGCTGCCCCTGGGTCTGCTGGCCGTGGCGATCCAGATTTCGGCCGAGGAATTCCTGTTCCGCGGCTATGTGCAGGGCCGGTTGCGGGCGCGATTCGATCATCCGGCCCTGTGGCTGCTGCTGCCCGCGCTGCTGTTCGGCGTGCTGCATTTCGACCCCGGCAGCGGCGGCAATGCCTGGTGGTTCGTCGCCTCGGCCACGGCCTTTGGCCTGGCGGCGGGCGACCTGACCGCGCGCTCGGGCAGCCTGGGCCCGGCCCTGGCGCTGCATTTCCTGAACAACTGCACCGCCATCCTGATCCTGTCCTTCGGGGACGAGCTGGGCGGGCTGGCCCTCTATCACATGACGATCCGCCAGGATGACGCGGCGCTGCTGCCGCTGATGCCGGTGGACCTGGCCAGCACCCTGGTGCTGTGGCTGACGGCGCGACTGGCCCTGCGGCGATGAGCGCCTTTTTCGACCCCGCCCGCGCCTATCACCGCCATGGCGCCTTTGCCGCCCCTGCCACCACCCGCCCCGAGCTGTGGCGGCTGGTGGCAGGGCTGGCGGCGATCGAGGCGATCTTTGCCCTGGCCATCCAGGGCTTCGACGCCCTGCTGGAAGAGGTCGCGCCGCGCCTTGCCCAGGCGGTCTTCGAGGGCACCAGCCCCGCCGGCCTGACCCTGCAACTGGTCAGCTACGGCTTTCTGGGCCTGGCCACCGCCTTTGTGGTCGAGAAACTGCACGACCGCCCCGCCCGCAGCCTGATCGGGCCGCGCGGCCAGGGCGCGGCGATGCTGACCCGGGCCTTCCTGGGTGCCATGGCCTTTTACATGGTGGTGCAGTTCATGCCCCCCTGGGGCGACTTTGCCGCCATCGAAGAGGTGCGCCCCGCCGCCACCTGGCTGCTGATGCTGCCGCTGGCTCTGGGCGCGCTGCTGGTGCAGACCGCCTCGGAAGAGCTGCTGTATCGCGGCTATCTGCAACAGCAGATCGCCGCGCGTTTCGCCCATCCCGCGGTCTGGATGGTAGTGCCCAACCTGATCTTCGCCTCGGTCCACTGGAACGAGGGCTCGGGCTGGGCGGACAACTGGCAATATGTGATCTGGGCCTTCTGCTTTGGCCTGGCCTGTTCCGACCTGACCGCGCGGGCGGGCAGCCTGGGCCCGGCGATCGGGCTGCACCTGGCCAACAACGCCTATGCCTTCCTGTTCTTCGGCGAGGTCGGCGGGCTGGACAGCGGTTTGTCGCTGCTGCTGTTTCCCGCCACGCCCGAGATGCCCGACATGGGCGAGGGCGGCCCGATCCTGACCCTGACCCTGCTGATGGAACTGGCCGTGCTGGCCCTGGCCTGGCTTTCGGCGCGCCTGGCGATCAGGCGCTGATTGCAATCCCCGCCCCGCGCGCTTATTTCAGGGCGCGACGGAAACGCCCCAAAGAGGCCACGATGAACTGGATCAGCAATTACGTCCGGCCGCGGATCAACTCGATCTTCTCGCGCCGGGAAGTGCCCGAGAACCTCTGGTCCAAGTGCGACAGTTGCGGGACGATGCTGTTTCACCGTGAGCTGAAGGAAAACCTGAACGTCTGCACCAGCTGCGGGCATCACATGGGGATCACGCCGCGCGACCGCTTCCGCAACCTGTTCGACGGCGGCATCTTCACCGAGGTCGCCGTGCCCGAGCCGGTCGCCGACCCGCTGCATTTCCGCGACCAGAAGAAATACCCCGACCGGATGCGCGACGCGCGCCGCAAGACCGCCGAGAAGGAAGCCATGCTGGTGGCCGAGGGCGACATGGGCCGCACGCCCATCGTCGCCGCCGCGCAGGACTTCAGCTTCATGGGCGGCTCCATGGGGATGTATGTGGGCAATGCGATCATCGCCGCCGCCGAACGCGCCGTGCTGAAGAAATGCCCGCTGATCCTGTTCTCTGCCGCCGGGGGCGCGCGGATGCAGGAAGGGATCCTGTCGCTGATGCAGATGCCGCGCACCACGGTGGCGGTGCAGATGCTGAAAGAGGCGGGCCTGCCCTATATCGTCGTGCTCACCCACCCGACCACCGGGGGCGTTACCGCCTCCTACGCGATGCTGGGCGACGTGCAGATCGCCGAACCCAATGCGCTGATCTGCTTTGCCGGGCCGCGCGTGATCGAACAGACGATCCGCGAACAGCTGCCCGAAGGGTTCCAGCGCGCCGAATACCTGCTGGATCACGGGATGCTGGACCGCGTGACCCCGCGCACCAAGATGCGCGAAGAGCTGATCACCATCACCCGCATGTTGATGGGCCTGCCGCCCGCCGTCGCCGGTGACCTGCCCCCGCCCGCACCGATGACCGAGGCCACCGAGGCCGAGGCAGAGGCCCTGGCCGCCGCCGAAGCCGAGGCCAAAGCCCAGGCCGCCAAGGCAGAGGACACGCCCGCCGAGACCGGCAAGAAGAGCAAGTCCGAGAAGTGACCGCCGCCAGCTCCGACGCGCTGCTGGCGCGCATGATGCAGCTGCACCCCAAGGTCATCGACCTGGTTCTGGATCGTGTCTGGCGCCTGCTGGCGGCCCTGGATCACCCCGAGGAAAAGTTGCCACCGGTGATCCACCTGGCGGGCACCAATGGCAAGGGCTCGACCCTGGCCATGCTGCGCGCGGGTATCGAGGGGGCGGGCCAGGTGGCCCATGCCTATACCTCGCCGCATCTGGTGCGCTTTCACGAGCGGATCCGCCTGGCGGGCGAGCTGATCCCCGAGGCCGAGCTGACCGCGATCCTGGATGAATGCCTGGTGGCCAATGGCCCCGAGGCGATCACCTATTTCGAAATCACCACGGTCGCCGCCCTGCTGGCCTTCACCCGCACCCCCGCCGACTGGTGCCTGCTGGAAACCGGTCTGGGCGGGCGACTGGACGCCACCAATGTGGTGGCGCAACCGGCGATGACCATCCTGACCCCCATTTCCATGGATCACGAGGCCTTCCTGGGCGATAGCCTGGCCAAGATCGCGGGCGAGAAGGCGGGCATTCTCAAGCGCGGTGTTCCCTGCGTCGTCGGCCCTCAGCCCGAAGAGGCGCTCGACGTGATCGAGGCCCGCGCGGCGGTCCTTGGCGCCCCCCTGCTGGCCCATGGTCAGCACTGGCACGCCTGGGAAGAGCGCGGCCGCCTGGTCTTTCAGGATGAAACCGGCCTGCTGGACCTGCCCCTGCCCGCCCTGCCCGGGCCGCACCAGATCCAGAACGCCGGCGCGGCGCTGGCCGCCCTGCGCCACCTGGGCTTTGACGAGGTCGCCTGCGAGGCCGCCGTCACCGGCGCCAGCTGGCCCGCCCGCCTGCAACGGCTGGAGACCGGCACCCTGGCCGACATGGCGCCCGAGGCCGAGATCTGGCTGGACGGCGGGCACAACCCGGCGGCGGGCGAGGCCCTGGCCGAGTTCCTGGCCACCCGCCCGGCGCGACCCACCCATCTGATCTGCGGGATGCTGAACACCAAGGACGCCAGCGGCTATCTGCGCCCCCTGGCCGCCCGGGCCGACAGCCTGACCGCCGTGACCATCCCGGGCGAGGAAAACTCCCTGCCCGCCGAGGCCCTGGCCGCCACCGCCCGCGCCTGCGGGCTGGAGGCCGGGACCGCCGACAGCGCCGAGACCGCCCTGGCCGTCCTCACGGCGCGCGACCCCAAGGCGCGGGTGATGTTCTGCGGATCGCTGTATTTCGCGGGCGAGGTGCTGCGCCGGAATGGCTGAGACGCCCCCGGCGCGCTCCCGGCCCCCGCAGCCCCACGATTGCGGAAAAAACCGTCACTTCAAGAGCGACTCGTAACACCCTGATCCGAATCGGGTTTCCGAATCATCGCTTGACCGGGGTCGCGAAACCCTTGGTGAACCGATTCGTTTTGCATTGACCGATTCGACCCGATTCGCATAAAGTCCTTTTAGATCAGGCGTTCATCTGCATGGGTCGTTTCGCACAGCAGCCTATCACCGCGATTCGCATCATGTCGCAGACTTGGGATCTATCGGGCAGAACACAGGGGGTCGGACAACGACCCCCTTTTTGCTTTGTGGCGGCGCCCCTGTGGGGCGACGGGCCGGACAACGACCCCCTTTTGCTTTGTGGCGGCGCCCCTGTGGGGCGACGGGTCGGACAACGACCCCCTTTTACGTTCAGGCCAGCTGCTGTCAGCACGGCGGGATAAATCCCGCCCTACGTCTCCGCGCCCCAATCCTTGTCCTGCATCTCGCGCAGGCGCGAGGCGGTGCGCTCGAACTCGAAGACGCCCTCGCCCTCCATGTAAAGGCTTTCGGGCTGGTCGGCGGCGGAGCAGATCAGCCGCACCTTGGCCTCATACAGCGCGTCGATCAGCGTGACGAAACGTTTCGCCTCGTTGAAATTCGTCCGCCCCAGGCAGGGGATATCTTCCAGGATCAGCACCTCGACCGCCTCTGCCACGGCCAGGTAATCGCCCGGGCCCAGCATGGCACCGCAGAGATCGTGGAACCGCGCCCGGCCGACGCCCGAGCGGTAGGCGGGCAGCACCACTTCGCGCCCCTTCACCTTCAGCACCAGCGGCGCGCCCTTGCCGGTATCCCCGGTCAGATCGTGCCAATAGGCCTCGATCTGGGCGCGGGCCTCGGCATTGGCGGGGGTGAAATAGACCTGGGCGCCCGACAGGCGGTGCTGGCGGTAGTCATGCGGGCTTTCCAGCTCATGCACCACCAGCCGGTCCTTGATCAGCGCGATGAAGGGCAGGAACAGCTGCCGGTTCAGCCCGTTCTTGTACAGATCATCGGGGATCCGGTTGGAGGTCGTGACCACCACCACCCCCGCCTCGAACAGCGCCTCGAACAGGCGGCCCACGATCATGGCATCGGTGATGTCGGTGATCTGCATCTCGTCGAAGGCCAGCACCCGCAGCTCGGTGGTGATCTTTTCCACGACGGGTTTCAGGCTGTCCTCGACCCCCGCCTGGCGGGCGGCGTACATCCCTTCGTGGATCTCTTGCATGAAGGCGTGGAAATGGACCCGGCGCACCGGCACCTCCAGGCTTTCGACGAAGAGATCCATCAACATGGACTTGCCGCGCCCGACACCGCCCCACAGGTACAGGCCCTTCGGCGCCTCGGGGGCCTTCTTACGCCCGAAGAAGCCGCGCTTCACCGGCTGGGCAGTCAGCCCCTCGCGGATACGGTCGAACTCGGGCAGGACATGTTCCTGCGCGGGATCGGGGCGGATCTCTCCGCTGGCGACGCGGGCGTGATAGATGTCGGACATGCATTGGGTCATGGGGGGCTAGATAATACGCCGCCCCCGGCTGGGAAAGCGCACATTCGCGAATGGCCCACCTCACGAAGGCTGAATTGACTGCGCGCGACCAAAGTCTAATCTGCGCCCAATCTTTGGAGGAGATCCCCACCATGACAGCCGCCCCGCGCCTGCTGACCCCCGTGCTGATTGTCGGCTGCCTGATCATCCTGGTGAACTTCGCCATTCGCGCCAGTTTCGGGGTCTTCCAGATCCCGATCGCCGAGGAATTCAACTGGATGCGCGCCGACTTCTCGCTGGCCATCGCGATCCAGAACCTCGCCTGGGGGATCGGCCAGCCGCTGTTCGGTGCCTTCGCGGAAAAGCTGGGCGACCGGCGGGCCATCATCCTGGGCGCGGTGATCTATGCCGCCGGCCTCGTGGCCTCGTCCTTTGCGGTGACCCCCGAGGCCCATTGGGGGCTGGAGGTCTTGGTGGGCTTTGGCATCGCGGGCACCGGCTTTGGCGTGATCCTGGCGGTGGTGGGCCGCGCCGCGGCGCCCGAGCACCGGTCCATGGCGCTGGCCATTGCCACGGCGGCGGGCAGCGCGGGCCAGGTGGTGGGCGCGCCGGTGGCCGAATTCCTGCTGGGCATGATGCCCTGGCAGAACGTCTTCCTGGTCTTTGCCGCCGCGATCCTGGCGGTGCTGCTGTTCCTGCCGCTGATGCGCAGCCCGACACCCCCCGCCAGCAAGGCCGAGCTGGAAGAGACCCTGGGCCAGATCCTGCTGCGCGCGGGCAAGGATCCGACCTTTGCCATGATCTTCCTGGGCTTCTTTTCCTGCGGCTATCAGCTGGCCTTCATCACGGCGCATTTCCCGGCCTTCGTGACCGAGCTTTGCGGGCCCATTGCCTCGGGCGGGATCCTGGCCTCGCTGGGGATCACCACAACCTCGGCCCTTGGCGCCATCGCGATCTCGCTGATCGGCATCTTCAACATCGCGGGCACGCTGACGGCGGGCTGGCTGGGCAACCGGCTGCCGAAGAAATACCTGCTGGCGGGGATCTATACCCTGCGGACCATCGTGGCGGGGACCTTTATCGTGCTGCCGATCACCCCGGCCTCGGTGCTGATCTTCTCGGCCCTGATGGGCGGGCTGTGGCTGGCCACGGTGCCGCTGACCAGCGGGTTGATCGCCCATATCTACGGGATGCGCTACATGGGCACGCTTTACGGGATCGTCTTCCTCAGCCACCAGATCGGCGGCTTCCTAGGGGTCTGGCTGGGCGGCAAGATGTACGACATCCACGGCGATTACACGCTGGTCTGGTGGGTCGGCGTGGGCGTCGGCGCCTTCTCGGCGCTGATCCACCTGCCGGTGCGGGAAAACCGGCCCGGGCTGCCTGCCTCGGCCTGACCCCAGGGGCGGCGGGATCAGATCTCGCCGTCTTCCCACAGCCAGTCGCGGAAGGCGCGCACCACCGCCTCGGGGTGTGACAGGGGCAGCCAGTGGCCCGCCCCCGCCACCTCTTTCTGCACCGAGGCGCGGTTCCAGCGCGAGATGACGCCCATCCCCTCCAACGGGATCACGCGGTCTTCGCTGGCCCAGATCGACAGCAGCGGCAGGCCTTCCTTGGCGATCTTGCGATGTTCCAGCGCCATCGGATCGCGCAGCACCCCGCGCAGGGCCGACAGGACGGCGGGGGTAAAGCCGCGCCAGTCGGCCTCGGCGGCCTGCATCCGGGCATAGCTGCGCGACACGCCCTCGGCCTCGGCGGTGCGGGCGCTGCGGCGGTGCTGGCGCGGGTAGAGCAGATGGAACAGCCAGCGCCCGGTCCAGCCGCCATCGCGCATCCAGCGGGTCAGCCCGGTGGGAAAGCCCCCCATGCCCGCCGGGGCCACCAGCACCAGTTTCTCGATCTGCGCCGGATAGCGCGCGGCAAAGGCCGCCGCGATGGCGCCGCCCATGGAATAGCCAAACAGGGTCACCGGCTCGGCCACGCTCAGCGCCTCCAGCAGGTCGACCAACTGGGTCAGGAAGAAATCGGCATCCTGCGCGCCCGGCGGCCGGTCGGACCAGCCGCGCCCGTACAGATCATAGCTCAGCACCCGGTAGCCCATGTCGACCAGCCCCGGCACCACCCCGTCCCAGACATAGGACGGCGTGGTCAGCCCGTGGATCAGCACGGCGACCGGCGCGTCCTCATCCTCGCCATGCCAGCGGTAATGGGTGCGCCCCTGGGGCAGATCGGCCACCTCGCCCGGCGCCTTGTCGCGGCGTTCGCTGGCGCGGGGGCGGGCATCCTCGGCCAGGAAGGGCGCCCAGGCCAGCGCCCCGCCGCCCAACAGCAGACCGATCAGGGGCGCGACGGTCATCTCAGGTCACCGGGCCGCGCGCCAGGCGTCCAGCACATGGCGCGCCGTCATCAGGTCCAGGTGCGCGCCACCGCCGTTCTTGAACAGGGTGATCTCGTCGTCGCTGCCCCGGGTGAAGGCGCCTAGGTCGTAGTAATCGGCCAGCAGGTCGGCGCGGGTGATGGCGCCGCTGTCCAGCGGGATCTGGATCTCGCCGATATGGCCAATGGTCGTGTCGAAACTGTCGACGAAGATCCGCGCCCGTTGCAGCACGCTGTCCATCGCCTCGCGCATGTCGGGGCGATAGGCGCCGATCAGGTCCACATGGGTTCCAGGGCGCAGCCAGGCACCGTCCAGATAGGGCTGGGTCGCCATGGTGGCGCAGGTGACGATGTCGGCCTGGGCCACGGCCGCCGCCAGATCTGTCACCGCCTCGACGCCTGGGTAGCGCGCCGCCAGGGCCTCGGCCCCCGCAGGCGTGCGGTTCCAGACCAGGAACCGCGCCTGCGGGAAGGCCGCACCATAGGCTTCGCGCAGCGAGGCGGCGACGGCCCCCGCGCCGACGATCAGGATGACCTGGCTGTCGGGCCGCGCCAGGCGGCGCGCCGCCAGCAGGCTGTCGCCGGCGGTCTTCCACTTGGTCACCAGGTGAAAGTCAACAATGGCCTCCAGCGTGCCGTCGGCGTCCGACATCAGGTTCACCGCCCCGTTCACCGCCGGTTTGCCGACCGCCTTGTTGCCCGGAAAGATCGTCGCCGCCTTCACCGCCACGCCCAGCCCGTCGATCCAGGCCGAGCGGGTCAGCAGCGTGTCGTCACCGCGATAAAGGAAGGTATCCCCGATCTCGGCCTTGGGCAGGTCATGGGCGGCGGCCAGGGCATCGGTCAGCCGCAGCCAGTCGAGGACGCTTTCGCCCTCTTGATAAGAGATCATGGCAATGTCGCTCATGCCGCCTCCTCCTCGCTCAGCAGCCCCTCCGCCACCAGGCGCGTGGCCAAGCCTTCGGGGTGTTCGAACTGATGGGTGCGCCAGCCGCGCGCGGCGGCGGCGGCGATATTGTCGCCCCGGTCGTCGGTGAACAGCAGCGCCGCGCCCGACAGCCCGCTGCCCTCTTCCAGGATCTCGTAGATGCGCGGATCGGGCTTGATCACGCCCAGGTGCCCCGAGACATAGCCCTGATCGAATTCATCCAGCACCGGGTATTCGGCGCGGGCGATCTCATAGGTGCCGATGCCGAAGTTCGAGAGAGAGAAGACCGGGATCCCCTTGGCGCGCAGCGCCCGCAGCAGGCGCCAGGAATGGGGAATGGCGGGCGAGCACATGGTCAGCCAGTCCTCGTGCCAGGTCATGATCTCATCGTGCCATTCGGGATGGTCGGCGGCCAGGCGGCGGGTCAGCTCGCCCATGTCCTCGCCGCGATCGACGCGGTCGTTCATGGCGGACAGATCGACGGCGGCGAAGATCTCGCGCCGTTTCTCTTCGCCGTATTTGGCGTCGTAATGCGCCTCCGGGTGCCACTCTAGCAGAACGTTGCCGATGTCGAAGACGACGGCCTTGATGGGCGTTGCGGTCATAGGTCTTTGGTCCGTTTTCTATTTCGCAGCGCTGCGCAGTGCGGTTTCCAGAGCATCCAGAAAACGAGAGCGGTCCGCCTTTGTAAAGCCCTTGCCCCCGCCGCCCGCACCCAGGGGATTGGCGGCGCGCAGATCGGCCATCAGATCGCGCATCGCCAGCTGCTGGCCGATGTTGGCTTCGGTGAACCGCTCGCCGTTATGGCGCAGACAGGTGGCCCCGGCGGCGACGCATTTCGCCGCCAGTGGGATGTCCCCGGTGACCACCACATCGCCCGGGCCCGCCCGCTCGGCGATCCACATGTCGGCCACGTCGGGCCCTTCGGCCACGATCTGGTGGCGCACGTAAGGATTGGCCGAGGGGCGCAGCCCGCCGTTCGACACCATCCACAGGGTCACCTTGTGGCGGGTCGCCACCTTCTCGGCCTCGGCCTTCACCGGGCAGGCGTCGGCATCAACGTAGATCTGGGTCATCGGGCTCCGTTTCGGGGGTCGGGGGTCAGGGACAAAGGGTCAAGATCTCGTCCAGGGGTTTCTTGATCTTGGCCACCTCGGGCACCGTGGCCTCTGCCGCCGGGTGGCCCACGGCCAGGATCATCACCGGCTTTTCATGCTCGGGCCGGTCGCAAAGATCGTTGAGGAACCGCATCGGGTTGGGCGTATGGGTCAGGCAGGACAGGCCCGCCGTATGCAGCGCGGTGATCAACATCCCCGTGGCGATGCCGACGCTTTCGGGCACGTAATAATTCTTGTAGCGCTCGCCCTCCTGGGTCAGCCCGTAGCGCTGCGCGAAGATGACGATCAGCCAGGGCGCGACCTCAAGATGCGGCTTGTCCACGCCGGTCCCGATGGGTTCCAGCGCGGCCAGCCATTCGTCGCCCGCGCCCCCCGCATAGAACCTTTCCTCTTCGGCCTCGGCGGCGGCACGGATGCGCGCCTTCATCGCCGGATCGGCGATGGCCACGAAATGCCAGGGCTGGTGGTTGGCCCCAGAGGGCGCCAGCCCTGCGGCGGCCACACAGGTGGAAATCACCTCGGCCGCCACGGGCCGATCGCTGAACTCGCGCACCGAATGGCGCTGCGCCATCAGGGCGCGAAAGGCCTCGGCCTCGGCCTGCATCTGCGCCGGCTCCAGATCGCGCCGGTCCGGCAATGGCAGCGCGCGATAGGCCACCTGTCCCTTGCTGTACATCGTCCCTCCCTCCGGGCGGCAACAGCCCGGTTTCTTTGCGCCCGATCATCGCAGAGGCGCCTGTGGCGTCAACCACCGCCCGCAAGGCTTGCCGTACCCCCGCGCAGCGGCCATTATCCCTGCGCAAGCGCGGAGGTTACATGACCCGTCAAACATCCCCCGGCCGTCGGGGGCGCAAATACGATCAGGTTCTGGAAGGCGCCCGGCGCATCTTCCTGAAGGACGGGTTCGACAATGCCAATGTCGACGACATCGCCAAAGAGGCCGGGGTGTCGAAGGCGACGCTGTACAGCTATTTCCCCGACAAGCGCCTGCTGTTCATCGAGATCGCCCGCAGCGAATGCCGCGCCCAGGCCGAGGCCGCGCGCCAGTTCGTCCTGCCGGACCTGCCCGCCAAGGAGCTGCTGACGGCGGCGGCGCGGCGCATGGTGCAGAACCTCAGCTCGCCCCTGGTGGTGTCGATGTTCCGCCTGGCCGCCGCCGAGGCCAATCGCTTTCCCGACCTCGCCCAGGCCTTTTACGAGGCCGGGCCGCAGATGGCGCGGACCAAGATCGCGGCCTTTCTGCGCGATGCCACCGCAGCGGGCGAGCTGAACGTCGACGACCCCGAGCTGGCCGCGGACCAGTTCATCGAGATGTGCAAGGCGCGGATCATGCCGAAATTGCTGTTCGGCATCATCGAGGCGGTCCCCGCCGCCGAGGGCGAACATATCGCCGACGAGGCGGTAAAGACCTTCCTGTGCCGCTATGGCGTTCCGGCAAAGGCCCCGGCATGAGGGGCCGCCGGATCCACCTGGCCCCGAGCCTGACCCTGTGCCTGGCGCTGCTGGCCAGCCCCGGCGCCGCCCTGGCGATGAGCGCGGGGCCAAAGACCCCCTGCGGCATGGAAAAGCTGGACCACATTCTGGGGCAGCCATGGTCCGAGGATCTGATCCCGCCGCGCGACGGGCGCGTGCGGGTGCTGCGGCCCGGCGACATGATGACGATGGATCACCTGCCGGACCGCCTGAACGTGCATCTGGATACCGACGACCGGGTGGCCGAGCTGCGCTGCGGCTAGGCACCCACCGTCCGCGCGTCCCGCGTCAGTCGACGCGATAGGCCTGATGGCAGGCGCCACAGCTGCCACCGATCGGGCGGAACCCGGCCTGCACGCTTTCCAGCGAGGCGGTGTCCAGCGCCGCCACGGCAGCCTCGAAATCGGCGGCATCGGCGGTGAAGCCCTCCCAGTCGTCCCAGATCGCCGGGGCGGCCTCGGATTCGGGGTCGGTCTCGTTGGCCTCGAATTTCGCCGGGATCATCGCGGCGGCGGCGGCCAGGGCGGCCTTGGCCTCGGCGGCGGTGGCGGCTTCGAAGGCGGTCTTGCCCTGCACCATGCCGCCCAGGGTGGCAAAGTTGGTGCGGATCTCGCCCATCAGGGCCATCCGCTCTTTGACGACGGGATTGGCGACATCGGCATGGGCCAGGGCGGCGGCGCCAAAGGTGACGGTGGCGGCCGCGAGGGCGAGGGTCTTCAGCTGCATCGGAGGGTCTCCACGTTGCGAAAAGGGGCGTTGCGGATCACCTTACAGCCATTGCACGCAGGACCAAATGCCGCAGTCCGCAGATCACGAAAAGGTCAGGATCCCGCCGCCGGTTCCGGCCCGAGGGCCCGGCCCTGCGTCCGCCTGATCGCGCGAATTTGAGGCACTCTCGCCCCTGATCGGGCCGGGCCGGGGGCGAAACCTGCTTGCTTTTGCCCCGGGGCGGGCGCAGGCTCGGCGGATGAACATGCAGACCAATGCCCCGATCCCGGGCGTTTCCGCCGACCAGGTCGCCTTTCACCGCACCGAGCTGAGCGTGATCCTGTCGCTCTACGGGCGGTTCGTGGCGGCGGGCGAATGGCGCGACTACGGCATTTCCAGCCTGCGCGAAGTGGCGGTCTTTTCGGTGTTCCGCCGCTCTGCCGAATTCCCCCTCTACCGGATCGAGAAGCGGCCCAAGCTGCGCAACAAGCAGGGCATGTATGCGGTGGTGGGCATGGACGGCCAGGTGCTGCGCCGAGGCCATGACCTGAAGACCGTGCTGCGGGTGCTGGAACGCAAGCTGATCCGCGCGGTGGACGCGGCAGACTGAGGGCCCGCGCCCCGGTTCGCGGGCCTCTTACCCGGGCAGCCGTCGCCGCGCCGTCACCGGCCCCTCGCCCGCCGCCGCGATCCGCGCGCAGGCCGCCCCCAGCCCCTCATAGGCCACCGACATGCTGTGGGCATTGGCGTGCAGGATCCGGTCCGGCCCCGCCACCCAGGCCACATGGCCTTTCCAGAACAACAGATCACCGCGCCGCAGCGCAGCCCCCTCGGGCAGGGCCTCGCCCAGCTCGGCGGCCTGCTGATCGCTGTCGCCAGGGCAGGGAATACCCGCGGCCTGACAGGCCAGTTGCACCAACCCGGAACAGTCGATGCCGCCTGCGCCATTGGCGCCCCAGAGATAGGGCAGGCCCAGCAGACGCTCGGCCAGGGCCACCGGATCGGCGCCCTGCACCGCGCTTTGGCTCAGATGCGACAGGGGGATATGACCCGCGTCGGTCTCGGCCCAGCCCTCGGCCTGGGCCAGCACCCGCACCCCCGCCCCGAAGGACAGCCGGGCGCGGGCCATGGCGCGGGCCTTGGGCGCCTCCCACCCCAGGGTTTCGCGGATCGCCACCCAGGCATCTGGCGCGGGCGCGCCCTCGGGCGCCAGCATGTCGGCGGCGACATAGCCGGTATAGCCGTCCGCCTCGGCCTCGACGAAGGCGACCCCCTGGTGGATCTCATAGACCCTGAGGGCCACGCCGCGCAGCAGCTGCCGGTCGCGCGCCCCGCCCGGCGCCGCCAGCAGATCCGCCGCCGGGGCGCCCAGCAGGCGGCGGGTGCCCTCGACATAGGCCACGTCGCCCGCCCGTCCCTGCAAGTGCCGCGCCGCCACCCGGGCATTGGCGGGCCAGCGGCGCCGGTCTGCGCCCGGCGGAACCGCCCCCGCCGCGCTCACAGCGCCAGGATCCCCGGCAGGGCGGCGTGCAGGGCGCGGATCCCCTGCCCCGCGCCGCCCTTGGGCCGCCCGGGCAGCGAGCTGGGCACCCAGCCGTAGATGTCGAAATGGGTATAGCGCACCCCGGGCCCGGCAAAGCGGCGCAGGAACAGCGCGGCGGTGATCGCGCCGGCAAAGCCGCCCTTGGGCGCATTGTCCAGATCCGCGATGCCCGGTTCGATCATCGTCTCGTAGGGCTCGTGGAAGGGCAGTTGCCAGACCGGATCGGCCACCACAGGCCCGGCCGAGGCCAGGGCCGAGGCGACATTGACGTCATCGGTGAAGAAGGGCGCGATATCGGGGCCCACGGCCACCCGCGCCGCGCCGGTCAGCGTGGCGAAAGAGATCATCAGGTCGGGGGTGTCCTCGGCCCCCAGGGCCAGGGCATCGGCCAGCACCAGCCGCCCCTCGGCGTCGGTGTTGTTGATCTCGACCGTCAGCCCGTTGCGCGCCGTCAGGATGTCCTGCGGGCGGAAGGCATCGCCCGCCACGGCGTTTTCCACCGCCGGGATCAGCACCCGCAGGCGCAGCGGCAAACCCCGCGCCATCAGGATCTTGGCCAGCCCCAGCACATTGGCCGCGCCGCCCATGTCCTTCTTCATCAACCCCATCGAGGCTGCGGGCTTCAGGTCCAGCCCGCCGGTGTCGAAACAGACCCCCTTGCCCACCAGGGTCAGCGCCGGGCCGTCATCGCCCCAGCGGATGTCGATCAGACGCGGCGCGCGCGCCTCGGTCGCGGCACGGCCCACGGCGTGGATCATGGGAAAGTTCTGCGCCAGCAGCGCGGCGCCGGTGGTGACGGCGATGCTGGCCCCATGGGCCTGGGCCAGCTCGCGCGCCGCCGCTTCCAGCTCGGCCGGGCCCATGTCGGCGGCGGGGGTGTTGATCAGGTCGCGCGCCAGGGCCTCGCCCGCCGCGATCGCCTCGATCCGGGCGGCGTCCACACCTTCGGGCGCCACCAGGCGGGCGCCATGGGCGGGCTGGGCGCGGTAGCGGTCGAAACTGTAGGCCGCGAACAGCCAGCCGGTCGCCTCGGCCTCCAGCGTCTCATGGGGCAGCGGGGTTGCCAGGCGATAGGCGCCCGCAGGCAGTTTCGCCGCCGCGCCCCCCAGCCAGAACCGGCCGCGCGCCCGCGCCGCCGCCTCGCCATAGCCCACCAGGGCCAGGGCGGGCTGCCCCTCGACCCCCGGCACCATCAGGACCTGGCCAAGCGCCCCGGCAAAGCCATTGGCCCGCACCCAGGCGCCGACCGGATCGGGCTGGTCGGCCAGAAAGCCCTCCAGCGCGTCGGCCTCGATCAGGTGCAGCGGCAGGGCGTCGCCCGCGGCATCGGCGGGCAGGAAGGTCATCATGTCGGATGTCATCGGGGGGCTCCGGATCTTGTACGGCCCTCAGCCTAGCCCGGGCGCGGCGCGCCGCAAGGGCAATCCGCGCCGGACCCGCCGCAGCGACGCCCGCCCAGACAGCGACCCCCGCCCCCGGGCCGGGGTTACAGCGAGGCGTCCTGCAAATCCCAGATCGCGGTCAAAGAGCGTTCGCCCACACGCAACAGCCGCGCCAGGGTGGCGGCCAGGGCCACCGGGTCGCGGGCATCGACGCAGCGGGTCACATCCTCGGCCACCCGCGACAGGGCGCGCATCCCCACCTGATCGGCGATCGCCACCAGGGACCGGGCCGATTTGCGCATGTCGCACAGCCTGTCCTGCCGATACAGCCGTTCAGTATGGGACAGGCGCACCGCGATCTCTTCCATCGCCCGGCACACCACATCCTCGGCCCCCGCCTCGCCCAGGCGCGTGTACAGCTCTTGCAGCCGGCCCGGATCCACCCGGACAGGCTCCTCCTGCGTCAGAACCAGGATATGCTCCACGGTCTCACCCCTTTCCCATTCACCCCCACGGCAGCGGGCACCATCGCGCGCGGAAGTTCTCAAATCCTTGCGAGGGGGCGGGAAAGCCTGCGCGATTTGGGCGAAATTCACCCCGGATTTGCTGTGGATTTGCCGCGATTCGGCGCGGGCTCGGCCGCGCCGCAGCCGCCAGGCCGCCCCCGAACCTTCATTCGGATTTGCCGTCGCGCGGCAGAGGATTATAACCATCGAAACGAAACAGATCTGCGGAGTCGCCAATGCACAGAGCCAAGCCCCTGCCGTCGCTGCTGGTCCAGCGCTATCATGGCTGGAAAGCGACCACCTTTGCGGAGAACAAATCCTGGTACAAGCGCCTGGCCGACGAAGGCCAGCGCCCGAAGACCATGATCATCTCCTGCTGCGACAGCCGCGTGCATGTGACTTCGCTCTTCGGCGCCGATCAGGGCGAGTTCTTCATTCACCGCAACATCGCCAACCTGGTGCCGCCCTATGAGCCCGACGGCAACCAGCACGGCACCTCGGCAGCGGTGGAATATGCGGTGACGGCGCTGAAGGTGGCGCATCTGATCGTCATGGGCCACAGCTCTTGCGGGGGCGTGGCGGGCTGCCATGCCATGTGCTCGGGCCAGGCGCCGGAACTGGACGAGAAATCCTCTTTCGTCGGTCGCTGGATGGACCTGCTGCGCCCGGGTTACGAGCGGATCAAGGATATCGAGGGTGAAGAAGCGCAGCGCGACGCGCTGGAACGCCAGGCGGTGCTGATCTCGCTGGAGAACCTGATGACCTTCCCCTTCCTGCGCGACCGGGTGGAAACGGGCGACCTGTCGGTGCACGGGCTGTGGCACGACATCGGCAATGGCACGCTGGAGCAATACCTGCCCAGCGAAGGCGCCTTCGCCGCGATCTGAGGCCGAATCCGCGCCGCTGCGCGCGCCTTTCGAGCCTGGCAAAGATGGCCCCGTCGGAGACGTTGGCCCGGCGCCACCCTTGCCCCGCTGGGGCTTTGGGGCGCCAGGCCAGCCCCCTCAGCGCAGGACCATGTCCTCGGGCCAGGTGACCTCGTGCGACAGGGAGATTTCCTGCTCGGCGCCGGGCGCCAGCTCGAACTGCCATTCAAGCACGCCGCGGCGGTCGTCGTAATCCTGCACATCGGGCATGGGCGCGGCCTGCCAGGCGATCTCCAGGTCTTCCTGCTCGGAATAGGGCACGCGGTCCAGCAGGCGCAGGTCCCAGGCCTGGTCGCTGCGGTTTTCGGCGGTCAGGGTCACCGCCTCGCGGCGTTCGTTGGCGCGGCGGATGACGCCCCGGTCCCCCTCCATCCGGTCGTCCAGCTGGCGGGTGACGCGCAGCCCGTCGATCGGCCCGAAGGCCCATTCGGCCTCTTCCCCCAGGGGCAGCATCGCCAGGTTGCTGCGGCCCACATAGGTGCCATCGCGGTAAAGCTGCGCCGGGCCCGGCAACAGCATCTCGCCGCTGTCATTGGTCAGCTGGGCCACCAGATAGGCGGTGGCATCGTAAAGCGGCACGGCGCGGGCAAAGACCTCGGGCGTCAGGGCCAGGCGGCCCAGTTCGATCTTCGCCGCCTCGGCGCCATTGGCCAGGGTGACCGGCTGCGGCGCGGCATAGGTGACGTTGACCCCGTCGAAGCCGGCGCGGGCCTCTTCCATCACCGGCTCGGCCATCACCATCATGTCCATCTCGGCGCCGGCGGCGCGGCTGAACAGCTCGGGCATCTTGGGCTGCGGCGCCTCTGGGTCCTCGATGCGCAGGCGCTGGCCCGCGATCCCGCTGGGGGCGATCTGGTCCGAGGGGCGCGCGGTGGACAGCGTCAGGGCCACGTCCTGCCAGTCCTCGCCGGTCGACTGGCTGAGGTAGGCGCCGCGGCGCAGGTCCAGCGCGGGCGCATCGCCGGTGGCGAGGTAGAGGTCATAGGCCGGATACCAGGAGGCCTCCCAGCTGGCATAGCGCAGGGTCAGCTCGCCCGCGACCGGCGCCTCGGCCGTGACTTCAACCAGCAGCACGGCCTTGTCCTCGGAGGCGGTCAAGAGCGCCTCCAGCGCCGCCCGGGCCTCGGTCAGATCCTTCTCCAGCGGCTCTGCCTCGTCGCGGATCGCGCGGGCGCGCTGCTCGGCCTCCTGAGCGGTGCGGCGGGCCGAGAGGCCCTCTTCGCCGACCAGCTCCAGCAGCATTTGCAGGCGCTCGCGATCGGCGCTGCCCGCCGCCTCGGAGCCGCCCAGCCCGGTGAGGAAGGCGATGCGGTCGCGGGCCGCCTCGGCCTCCAGCTCGGCGGTGCGGGCGCGGTCCTCGACGGCCTGGATCTGGTCCTCGATCCCGGCAATGCGGTCGCGGGCGGCCTGGATCTCGGGGGTCTCGGCGCGGCCCGAGGGCGGCACCTGGCGGTCGCGGTAGGACAGGGTGCCGATGGTCAGGCCGGGGGCGGTCAGGCGCAGGCTGTCCAGCGCAATGAGCGGCATGTCGGTCAGCACCAGGGTATGGCGCCCGGCGGGCAGGTCGAAGGCCGCCTCGCGGGTCAGCGTGGCGCCCTGGGGGTAAAGCGTGGCGGCGGTCACCGCGCTGGCGGTGTCGAAACTGTCGGCCTGGGCGGCGCTGGCGGCCAGGGCGGCGGCCAGGGCCAGGGCGCTGGTGGTCAGCGCACGGGCGGGCTGGGAACGGGTGGGCATCGGCTCTCCTCCGGTGGTCTTTGCGCCAGAGGACATGAGCGCGCGGCAAAGGCCAAGTGACGTTTTGCGTTACCTGGGCCTTTGGGCGGGTTTCGGCGCGGGCGGCGCAGCCTGGCGCTGTACCGGCTGGGGGACGCGGCGCGGCGTTGCAGGGCGTCCGAGCTGGGCGTCAGCCTGGCCAGCCTGCAAAGGCAAATCGGCGCCCCCTTTTCAGGGGACGCCGATCCGTCTCTGTCATGACAGGGCGGAAAATCAGCCCTTCTTCAGGACCTTCTGGCCCAGGGTCTCGGCGATCTGAACCGCGTTCAGCGCCGCGCCCTTGCGCAGGTTATCCGAGACGCACCACAGGTTGATGCCGTTCTCGACGGTCACGTCCTGGCGGATGCGGCTGATGAAGGTGGCGAAATCGCCGACGCATTCGATGGGGGTGACGTAGCCGCCGTCCTCACGCTTGTCGATCACCATGATCCCCGGCGCCTCGCGCAGGATGTCGCGGGCCTCGTCCTCGTCCAGGAAGTCCTCGAACTCGATGTTGATCGATTCCGAGTGGCCGACGAAGACCGGCACGCGGACGCAGGTCGCGGTGACCTTCACCGAGGGGTCCAGGATCTTCTTGGTCTCGGTGACCATCTTCCATTCTTCCTTGGTGTCGCCGGAATCCAGGAAGACGTCGATATGCGGGATCACGTTGAAGGCGATCTGCTTGGGGTAGACCTTGGCCTGGTAGTCGTCGGTCGGGTTGTAGATCGACTTGGTCTGATCCCACAGCTCGTCGATGGCCTCTTTGCCCGAGCCGGAAACGGCCTGGTAGGTCGAGACCACGACGCGCTTGATCTTGGCGCGGTCATGCAGCGGCTTCAGCGCCACCACCATCTGCGCGGTCGAGCAGTTGGGGTTGGCGATGATGTTCTTCTTGGCATAGCCCAGCACCGCGTCGGCGTTCACTTCCGGCACCACCAGCGGCACGTCCGGGTCGTAGCGGTAGAGAGAGCTGTTATCGATCACGATACAGCCCGCCGCGGCGGCCTTGGGCGCATATTCCTTGGTCGGGCCCGAGCCCACGGCAAACAGCGCGATGTCCCAGCCGGTGAAATCGAAGGTGGCCAGATCCTGGGTCTTCAAAGTCTTGTCGCCGAAAGTCACCTCGGTCCCCAGCGACTTCCGGGATGCGAGGGCTGCGATCTCGTCCACCGGGAAGTGGCGCTCGGCCAGGATGTTCAGCATTTCGCGGCCCACGTTACCGGTGGCGCCTGCGACGACGACTTTATAGCCCATAATGGATGACTCCTTTCAATCGGGACGGGGGTGCATACCCCAGCTTTGCTTGGCTGGAAAGGGTATTGCGGTGATGCGTCATATCAAGGGGTGCGATCAGAGACCGTGCCGGAGGCGGGCAAAAGGGGCTCTACCCCCGGCGCCCGGCGGGCGCCTCCCCCGGAGTATTTCCGGCTGTCGGATGAGGGCGGGACCGGCACGGGCGACGCTGTCGCGCCCTTACTCGGGGCTGTAGCGGGCGACCAGCCGCGCGGCCAGCCCCCCGACCCGGGGCCCCAGCAGGATGACCAGCACACAGGCCAGCGGCCAGGCAATGACCCAGCTGTGCATCCAGGCCGAAGGCCATTCGGGCACGAAGCCCAGGGGCAGCCAGCTGAGGAAGCCCGACAGGCAGAAGGACATGATCCCCGACATGATGACGGCGGCCAGGATGGCGATCTTGCGTTGCTGGGACATGCGCCCCCCTCTGAGGCAAATCTCTACCCGCCCAGATGCCCCCTGCGGCGGCGAATGCCAAGGGCACGCAATGTGCGCCCGCGCGCAGGGCCGTCGCGCCTGCGCCCCGGGGCCGGGCGCGCCCTCAGGCGGCCACGTCCGCGGGCAGGGTCGGGGCGGCGGCCACCAGGGCCTGGGTATAGGGGTGCTGCGGGTTGTCGAAGACCTGCTCGGTCGGCCCTTCCTCGACGATCTCGCCGGTCTTCATCACCAGCACCCGGTCGGTGATCGAGCGCACCACCGACAGGTCATGCGAGATGAAGAGATAGGACAGGCCAAACCGGTCCGACAGATCCGCCAGCAGGTCGAGGATCTGCGCCCGCACCTGCACGTCCAGCGCGCTGACCGCCTCGTCCAGCAGGATCAGCTCGGGGCGCGTGATCAGGGCGCGGGCGATGGCGATACGCTGGCGCTGCCCGCCCGAGAACTCGTGGATGTACTTGGCGCCATCGGTGGCCGTCAGCCCCACGGCCTCCAGCGCCTCGGCCACGGCGCGGTCCCGCTCGGCCCGGGGCGTGTCGGGCACCTGGTGGAAGGGTTCGGCCACCAGCCGGGCCACCCTGTGGCGGGGGTTGAAGCTGCCGTAGGGGTCCTGGAAGACCACCTGCATCTTGCGCCGCACCTCGGGGTTGGGCTTGTGGCCGGTGAAGACCGGGGCGCCGTCCAGCAGAATCTCGCCCGACTGCACCTCTTCCAGCCCGAGGATGGCGCGGGTCAGGGTCGACTTGCCGCAGCCCGATTCGCCCACGAGGCCAAGGCTTTCGCCGCGCTTCAGGGTGAAGGACACGCCCTTCACCGCCTCGATCTCGCGGCGCGGGCCGAAGAGGGTCTTGGCGGGCAGGGCATAGCTGCGCCGCACCTTGCGCACCTCCAGCAAGGGCGTCTCGGCCACCTCGGCGCCGCGCTCTGGCGCATGGGTCGAGGCCGCCAGCAGGGCCTTGGAATAGGGGTGCTGCATCTCGCGGAAGAGGGTGTCGGCGGGGCCCTTCTCGACCACCCGGCCCTTTTGCATGATGGCGATCTCATCGGCCATGTCGGCCACGACCGCCAGGTCATGCGAGATCATCATCAGCCCCATGCCTTCCTCGCGCACCAGCTTCTTCAGCAGGGTCAGGATCTGGGCCTGGGTGGTGACGTCCAGCGCCGTGGTCGGCTCATCCGCGATCAGCAGGCGCGGGCGCAGGGCAATGGCCATGGCGATGACGACCCGCTGGCGTTGCCCGCCCGACAGCTCGTGCGGGAAGCGGGTCATGGGGAATTTCTCGGGCGGCAGCTCGGCCCGGCGCAGGGCCTGCGCCGCGCGTTCCATGGCGGCGCGGCGGGGGATGCGCTCGTGCTGGCAGATGGTTTCCGCCACCTGGTCGCCGATCCGCTTCAGCGGGTTCAGCGCCGTCATCGGTTCCTGGAAGACCATGCCGATCTCGCGGCCCCGCACGGCGCACATATCCCGCTCGGTCCGGCTGAGGATCTCTTGCCCATCCAGCAGGATCTGCCCCGTGGCCTCTGCCCCCTGCGGCAAGAGCTGCATGGTCGAAAAGGCGGTCATCGACTTGCCCGAGCCGCTCTCGCCGATCACGCCCAGGATGCGGCCGGGTTCCAGGGTCAGCGAGACGTCATGCAGGATCGGCGTGCCATGGATCGACAGCGACAGGTTGCGAATGTCGAGCAGGGTCATGTGCGGCCCCTCCGCAGCTTGGGATCGAAGAGGTCACGCAGACCGTCGCCCATCAGGTTGAGGCCCAGCACGGTCAAGAGGATCGCCAGGCCCGGGAACAGGGCCATATGCGGCGCGAAGCTGATGAAGGTCTGGCTGTCGGCCAGCATCCGGCCCCAGCTGGGCGTGGGGGGCTGCGCGCCCAGGCCCACGTAGCTGAGGCCCGCCTCGGCCAGGATACCGAGGCTGAACTGGATGGTGCCCTGCACGATCAGCAGGTTCAGCACGTTGGGCAGGATATGTTCAAAGCTGATCCGCGCCGAGCCCTTGCCCGCCACCCGGGCGGCCAGGATGAAATCGCGGGTCCAGAGCGTCAGCGCGCCGGATCGGGTGATGCGGGCAAAGACGGGGATGTTGAAGATGCCGATGGCCACGATGGCATTGGTGGCCGAGGGGCCGAAGGCCGCCGTGATCATCACCGCGATGACCAGGCTGGGGAAGGCAAAGACCAGATCGTTGCCGCGCATGATGATCTCGTCCATCAGCGAGCCGCGCCGCGCCGCCGCCCAAAGGCCCAGGGGCACACCGACGATCATCCCGATGCCCACGGCCAGCACCGCCACGGCGATGGAGGTGCGCGCGCCGACCATCAGCATGGACAGGATATCGCGCCCGTAGTGGTCGGTGCCCAGCAGGTGGTCGGCATAGGGCGGCTTGATCTTGTTGGCGATCTCCATCTGGATGACGTCATAGGGCACCCAGAGGAAGCTCAGCAGCGCCGCGCCCAGGAAGACGAGGGTCAAGAGACCGCCCAGGATCAGGTTGCGATTGCGCAGGGCGGCGGCCAGCGGGCCCTGTTCGGCGGGCGCGCCGGTCTCGGGGGCGGTTTCGGTCTGGGTCTCGGACATCAGCGGGCCCTCAGTCGGGGGTCGACGGCGGCATAGGCCAGCTCGACCAGAAAGTTCACGACGATCACGGCGAAGACCAGCAGCATCACCACGCTTTCCACCACGATCAGGTCACGGGCGGAAATCGCCTGGAAGATCAACCGGCCGAGGCCCGGCAGGTAGAAGACGTTTTCAATGATGATGCCGCCCGCCAGCAGGAAGGAGAACTGCATCCCGATGATCGTCAGCACCGGGATCAGCGCATTGCGCAGGGCGTGGCGCCACAGGGCCTCGCGCCGCGACAGGCCCTTGGCGCGGGCGGTGCGGATGAAGTCCTCGCTCAGCGTGTCCAGCAGGGCCGAGCGCATGACGCGGGCCAGGATCGAGGCCTGCGGCAGGGCCAGGGCAATGGCCGGCAGGGTCAGGGATTTCAGCGCGGGCAGCAGGCCCGCATCCCAGCCGGCGAACCCGCCGGCGCTGAACCATTGCAGGTTGATGGCAAAGACCAGCACCATCAGCATGGCGAACCAGAAGTTCGGGATGGCGACGCCCAGCTGGGTCAGCCCCATGATCGCCACATCGGCCACCGAGCCGCGCCGTGCGGCGGCCCAGATCCCCACCGGGAAGGCGATCACCACGGTCAGCGCCAGCGAGAACAGCGCCAGCGGCAGCGACACCGCCAGGCGGTCGCCGATCATCTCGGCCACCGGGGTACGGTAGGTGTAGGAAATGCCGAAATCACCCCGAAGAAGCCCCCCGATCCAGTCCAGGTAGCGGGCCGCCATGGGCTGATCCAGCCCCAGTTCGGCGCGCAGCGCGGCCAGGGTGTCGGGCTGGGCATTCACCCCCAGCATGATCGAGGCCGGATCGCCGGGCAGCACCTCGATGGCGGCGAAGATCACCACCGAGGCCACCGCCAGGCTGAGGCAGAGTGAAAGAAGTCGGGTCAGCGTAAAGCGCAGCATATAAGGGTCGTTGGTCCCATAGTTCGAAGGGGTCGGGGGCGCTGCCCCCGTCTCCGTGCCGGAGACTCCCCCGGAGTATTTTCAGCCATCGAATGGAACAGGAAGCTGTTATCGGGACAGCCCGTTCTCTCTATTCGATGGCTGGAAATACTCCCGCCGGAGGCATCCGCCGCGTGCCGGAAGAGACCGGCCAGCGGCGGGGCGGTCAGGGGGCCGCCGGAAACGGCCCCCCGGTGATCACTTGGCCCAGTTCATTTGGCCCAATGCACGGCGGTCAGATCCGTGGCCTGGGTGGGCATGTTGACCCAAAGGCCCTCGACGCCGGTCTTGGCAACCGTGTGCAGCGGCAGTTCGAAGAGGAAGCCCGCGACATAGTCCTCGGCCAGCATGGTCTGCGCCTCTTTCAGCAGCTCCGAGCGCACGGCCGGGTCGCTTTCCACGCCGACCTTCTCGATCACCTCGGCGAAGGCCGGGTTGTCGTAGCCGGTGTAGTAGTCGGGGTTGGCCAGGCTGCTGATGTCCATCGGCTCGGTGTGGCTGATGATCGTCAGGTCGTAGTCATGGGCGTTGCGGAAGGTGTTTTCCAGCCACTGGGCCCATTCGACATTCTCGATCTCGGGCTCGATGCCCACGGCGCGCAGCTGTGCGGCCACGATCTCGCCGCCACGCCGGGCGTAGGAGGGCGGCGGCAGGGTCATCTTGACCTTCAGCGGCAGGGTGACCCCGGCCTCTTCCAGCAGCGCCTTGGCCTTTTCGGGGTCATAGCCGCTGAGGTCCGTCAGGTCGACGTAGTCGGGGTTGTGCGGGGCAAAGAAGGTGCCAATGGGCGTGCCATAGCCGAACATGGCGCCGTCGATGATGTCCTGGCGGTTGATGGCATGGGCCACCGCCTCGCGCACCAGCTTGTTGTCGAAGGGCGGGCGGGCGTTGTTCATCGCCACGATGGTCTCGCCCTCGGTGTTGCCCACCAGGACGTTATAGCGCGGGTCGGCGTCGAACTGCGGCAGGTTCTCCGGCGCGGGGAAGGCCACGAAGACATCGACGTCACCGGCCATCATCGCCGCGAAGGCCGCGGTCGGGTCCGAGATGAATTTGAAGGTGGCGCTGTCCAGCAGGGCCGGTTCGCCCCAGTAGTCGGCGTTCTTCTGAAGGGTGATCGAATCGCCCTGCACCCAGTTGCCGAAGGTGAAGGCACCGGTGCCCACCGGGTTGGTGGCGATGGTCTCGATCGACTCGGGCGCCACGATCACGGCGTCCCCCCAGGCCATCTTGAACAGGAACAGCCCATCGGGGGCCGAGAGGGTCACCTGCACGGTGGCCGGATCCAGCGCCTCGACGCTTTCGATGCCCGCAAAGAGGGATTTCTGCGCGTTCACGCTGTCTTCGGCGCGGGCACGGTCCAGCGAGAAGACCACGTCGGTGGCCTCGAAATCGGTGCCGTCATGGAACTTGGCGCCTTCCACCAGGTGGAAGGTGTAGGTCAGACCGTCCTCGGAAATGTCCCAGCTGGTCGCCAGACCGGGGTTCACAGACCCGTCGGAGCCGAAGCGGGTCAGCCCTTCGAAGACGTTGGCATAGACCACCTGGTCGATGGCGCCCGCGGCAGCCGAGGTCGGGTCCATATGCGGCGGTTCCAGTTGCAGGCCCAGCGTCAGGCTGTCCTGGGCCATGGCCGTTCCGGCCCCGGCCGCCAGCGCGATCACGCTGGCCGCTGCCGCGGTTTTTACCGCGGTTCTCAACGTGTTGGTCATGGGATCCACTCCTGTTTCTGCGGGGCCTGTTCCCGGCGCCCTTCCCTATTGTCTGCACATGCTTGACCCGCACCGAAGCGGGGTCAAGCCTTTACGGTTCCTGTAGTCTATGGACCCCGTTGCGCAATATTGTTACTCGGCGGGCGCCTGATTGCTGTTGGAGGAGCAAAGCATGAGCGCGACGGCCCGCAGGACCGCCCCCCTTCCCGATGACATCCGTGCCCTGAAGGGCGACCGGCCCATCGTGTCCCTGACCGCCTATACCACGCCGATGGCGGCGCTGATGGATGAGGTCTGCGATTTCGTCCTGGTGGGCGACAGCCTGGGCATGGTGCAGCACGGGCTGCCATCCACCCTGCCGGTGACGATGGAGATGATGGTGCTGCACGGCCAGGCCGTGGCGCGGGGGCTGAGCCGCGCCATGATGGTCCTCGACATGCCCTTCGGCAGCTACGAGGAAGGCCCCGCCCAGGCCTTTCGCAATGCCGCGCGGCTGATGGCCGAGACCGGCGCGGCGGCGGTGAAGCTGGAGGGTGGCGTCGAGATGGCGCCGACCATCGCCTTTCTGGTGGCGCGCGGCATTCCGGTGATGGCCCATGTCGGGCTGACGCCCCAGGCGATCAACACCCTGGGCGGCTACAAGGTGCAGGGCCGCGGCGCGGCGGCGGGCGAGGCGCTTCTGGCCGATGCCCGGGCGGTGGCCGAGGCCGGCGCCTTTGCCGTGGTGCTGGAAAAGGTCCCCGCAGCGCTGGCCGATCGCATCACCGCCGACCTGGCCATTCCCACCATCGGCATTGGCGCCGGCGCGGGCTGCGACGGGCAGATCCTGGTGGTCGACGACATGCTGGGCCTCTTCACCGCCTTCAAGCCGAAGTTCGTCAAGCGCTACGCCCGCCTGGGCCGTCAGGCCGAGGCCGCCATCGCCGCCTATGCCGAAGAGGTCCGCGCGCGGCGCTTCCCCGGCCCAGAGCACGCCTTTGCCGAAGAGGCGGGCGCCAGGCCCGCCGAGACCGGCGCCGGAAAGATCCTGCGCACCCTGCCGGAGCTGCGCGCCCTGACCCGCGACTGGCGCCGCTGCGGCGAGGTGGTGGGCGTCGTGCCGACCATGGGCGCCCTGCACGAGGGGCACCTGTCGCTGGTGCGCGCGGCCCGGGCGGAGTGCGACCGGGTGATCGTGACGATCTTCGTCAACCCGCGCCAGTTCAACAACCCCGAGGACCTGGCCAACTACCCGCGCACGGAATTCGAGGATGCCGAAAAGCTCGCCCCGCTGGGCGTCGACGTGATCTACGTCCCCGATGGCGAGCAGGTCTATCCGCCGGGCTTCGCCACCTCGGTTCAGGTCGCGGGGCTGACGGATGTCCTGTGCGGCGCGCATCGGCCCGGGCATTTCGACGGCATGGCCACCGTGGTGGTGAAGCTGTTTACCCAGACCCAGGCGGACCGGGCCTATTTCGGGCGCAAGGACTGGCAGCAATTGCAGGTGGTGCGCCGCATGGCCCGCGATCTGGACCTTGAGATCGAGGTGGTCGGCTGCCCCACGGTGCGCGAAGAGGACGGGCTGGCCATGTCCTCGCGCAATCTGCGGCTGGATGCCCAGGCCCGGGCGATTGCGCCGAGGCTGGGCATGGTGATGCGCGACATGGCGGCGGCCCTGCGCCAGGGCGCGGCCCTCTCGGCGCTGCTGCCCGATGCCCGGGCACGCCTGGCCACCGCCGGTTTCGGCGACATCGACTATCTGGAGCTGCGCGAGGCCGCCACGCTGGAGGCCCGCGACCACGCCACGGGCGACACGCGCCTTTTCGCCGCCGTCTGGCTGGGCGATGTGCGGCTGATCGACAATATCCCGGTCTCGGGCGAGGGCACGGAAACGGGCACGCGCGCAGGAGCGGGCACGGGCACACAGCCGACGGGCTGAGGCCCGCCGCCGGGGCCGGATATGCCGCGCCGCGCTCACCCGCTCAGCCGGTCAGCAGGTCGGCCAGGGACAGCGCCATGACCTCGGCCGACTGCATCATGTCGTCAACACCGACGTATTCGTCGGGCTTGTGCGCCAGATCCAGGATGCCGGGGCCGTAGGCGATGCAGTTCTTCAGCCGCCCGATGCGGTCGATATGTTTCTGGTCGTAGGTGCCGGGGCTGACCACGTACTGCGGCGCGGCGCCCATCGTGTCCTGGATGGCACGGCTGACCGATTGCACCACCGGCGCGTCGCGCTCGGTCATGGTGGGCAGCACGCGCATCATCTCGCGCATCTGGTAGCTAAAGCTGGGGCGCTCGGACGAGACCTTGTCCAGCACCTTCTGCATCTCGCCGATCACATCCTCGATGTCTTCCTCGATCAGGAAACGGCGGTCGATCACCATGCGTGCGCTGTCGGGGACGCAAGGGCTGGGCAGCGCGTTCACGTCGCGCGGGATCTCGGCCTGACCGCCATGCAGCGAGTTGATGTTCAGCGTGGATTGCTTGGCGCCCTCGGGCACCACCGGCATGTCGGTACGTTTCGCCGCCAGGGCGGGAAAGAGGCTTTCTTCCATCTCGTGCAGCACCGCGCCCATGTGGCGCACGGCGCAGTCGCCCAGGAAGGGCATCGAGCCATGGGCGATCTCGCCGTGGGTCTCGATCTCGGCCCACCAGACGCCGCGGTGGCCCAGGCAGATCCGGTCCTTGTTCAGCGGCTCGGGGATGATGACGTGATCAACCTTGGCGTAGAACCCCTGCTCGGCCAGGTAGGCCACACCGCCGAAACCGCCCGATTCCTCATCCGCCGTGCCCGAGATCTCGATGGCGCCGCTGAAATCGGGACAGGTGGCGATAAAGGCCTCGGCCGCGATGATCGAGGCCGCCAGGCCCCCCTTCATGTCGCAGGCGCCCCGGCCGTAGATCTTGCCGTCCTTCAGCTCGCCGCCGAAGGGGTCGGTGGTCCAGCCCCGGCCCACGTCGACCACGTCGATATGGCTGTTGAAATGCACGCAGTCGCCCGAGCGCGCGCCCTCCTTGCGGGCCACGATGTTCCAACGCGGATATTTGTCGCTGTCGCCCACGGCGCCCAGGGCGCGCACCAGTTGGGTTTCGAACCCCTTGCCGCGCAGACGGCGGTCCAGGTATTCGCAGATCTCGCGGTAATTCTCGCCCGGCGGGTTCAAGGTGGGAATACGGATCAGATCCTGGGTCAACGCGATCAGCTCGTCACGGCGAGCCAGGATCGCCTCGTGCAGGCGCGTCTTCAGTTCGGGCGGGGTCGTTTGGGCTGTGGTCATGACTGGCAGGTTTTGCCGGGACGGGCTACGGTCTCAATACCGTAGAACCACGGTGTGAGATAATATAACAGATGCTTCAGCCCCCTCTTGATGCCATGGAACGCCTGGCCTGGGATCACGCCCCCATGGGCCTGGTCCTGGCCGAGAACAGGGTGATCCGCGCCTGCAACCTGCCCTTTGCCCAGATGGTGGGGCGCAGCCGTAACACACTGGTGGGGCAGAGTTTTCGCGTCCTCTACTCTTCGGATCAGGAATTCGAGACGATCCGCGACATCGGCCTTTCGGCCCTGTCGGGCAGCGGCGTCTATTCCGACGAACGGATGATGCGGCACCCCGAAACCGGCGCCTTCTGGGTGCGTTTCCGGGCCCGCACCCTGACCCCCGAAGCACCGCTGAGCCAGGTGGTGATGAGTTTCGCGCCGCTTTTGCGGACCGAGGACAGCCGCCTGACGCCGCGCGAACGCGATGTGGTGGCCGGGCTAGAACGCGGCGAGACCTCGAAAGAGATCGCCCGCGTCCTGCACCTGTCGCCACGCACGGTCGAGGATGTGCGCGCCCGTCTGCTGAAGAAATACGGGGTGCGCAGCGCCGCCGGGCTGATCCGCCGCCTGGCCGGTCCGGGCCTGTGATCGGCGGCGGGCGACGGCGGCACCATACGCAACCACCTGTATACACTTAACTTTTCAGGACAGGCTGCCGCAGGGAAAACACCCGGAACGTGACAAATTATTTTGCAAGGACGCCTTTGCGGGGTATTGCTCGGGTCGGCACAATTGCCCGCCCAATCAAGGGACCCGACGATGACCCCCGCCCTGCATCCAGACGAAGCGCGCCGCCTGGCGATCCTGCACGCCTTCGAAATCCTCGACACGGATCCCGAGGCGCCCTTCGATGATGTGGTCAAGCTGGCCGCGGCGTTGTGCGACACGCCGGTGGCGGTGATCAGCCTGGTGGATGCCGACCGGCAATGGTTCAAGGCGCGCCATGGCCTCGACCTGCCCGGCACGCCGCGCGACCAATCGATCTGCGCCCATGCCATCCTGCAAGAGGATGACGACCTGCTGGAGATTCGCGACTGCCGGCAGGATCCGCGCACCGCCGACAATCCGCTGGTCACCGGGCCGGACCGGCTGCGCTTTTACGCCGGGGTGGTGCTGCGCAGCAGCGAGGGGGCGCCCCTGGGCACGCTCTGCGTGCTGGACCGCCGCCCCGGCCAGTTGACAGCGCTGCAACGGGATGCGCTGCGCGTTCTGGCGGCCCAGGTCATCGCCCAGATGGAGCTGAAACGCGCCCTGTCCCAGGCCAAGCTGATGCGTCGCGAGGTGGATCACCGGGTGAAGAACTCGTTGCAATCGGTCTCGGCCCTGACCCGGATGCAGGCCCGCAGCACCGAGAACGAGGACACCCGCCTGGCCCTGCTTCAGGTCGGCCGACGGATCGAGACGGTGGCGGCGCTGCACGAACAGCTTTACCGCGCCGACCAGGCCGAGACGATCTCGCTGGCCCGCTTCGGCCCCTCGGTCTGCAAGCTGATCGGCCAGTCCGCCCCGCCGCAGATCGCGCTAAGCGCCTCGGAATGGCCCGAGGCCGCCCTGGATCCCAGCGTTGCCGCCGCCCTGGGGGTGATCCTGAACGAGTTTGCCTCGAACGCCATCAAGCACGCCTTCCCCGATGGCCGCGCGGGCCAGATCAGCTGTCGGGTGGATCCGCCGGTAGAGGGGCGCTGCACCCTGACCCTGGCCGACAACGGCGTCGGCCTGCCCGAGGGGGTGACCGCGAAACAGGGGCTGGGAATGCAGGTGATCGAGGCCTCGGCGCGTCAGCTGGGCGGCACCTTCGCCCTGGCCTCGGGGCCCGAGGGGACGACGATCACCCTCGACTTTCCCTTGCAAGTGGCCGAGGCGGCGCCCGGCGACTGAGCGCAGGCCGGGGGCCAGCCCCCGGACCCCCGGAGTATTTCCAGCCATCGAATAGAAGCAGGGGCGCGGCGCCCGGCCTGATAGGGCGCGCCCTCGCTGTGGCCTCAGCCCGCCCTGCGCAGCTCGGGGGCCACCTTGGTGCCCACGGTCTCGATCGCCTTCAGCATCTCGGCGTGGTCGATCACCCCGATGGCCATTTGCAGGGTCACCCGGTCAAAGCCCAGATCCTCTTTCAGCCCCAGGATCTTGTCGACGATCTGCGCCGGGCTGCCGACGAAATTCGCCCCCTCGGGGGTGATCGAGGCGTCGAACTGGGCCCGGCTTTGCGGCGGCCCGCCGCGTTCGCGGCCGATCTGATCCATCACCTCTTTCTGCGCCGGGAAGAAGAGGTCGGCGGCGCGCTGGCTGTCGTCATGGACGAAACCATGCACGTTCAGCGACACCCGCGCCTTGTCCGCATGGCCCGCCTGGGCGGCGGCGCGGCGGTAGAGATCGGCCAGGGGCGCGAAGCGGCGCGGTTGGCCGCCGATGATCGCCAGGGCCAGCGGCGCGCCATAGCCGCCCGCGCGCACCATGGATTGCGGCGTGCCCCCGGCGGCGATCCAGATCGGCAGGCGCCCGTTGACAGGACGGGGATAGATCCCCTCGCCATTGACCGCCTGGGTGTGGGTCGTGCCCGGCCAGGTCAGGGTCTCGCCCTCGTTCAGGGCCATCAGCATGGCCAGCTTTTCCTCGAAAAGCGCGTCGTAGTCGCGCAGGTCATAGCCGAAGAGAGGGAAGCTTTCGATGAAGCTGCCGCGCCCGGCCATGATCTCGGCCCGGCCGCCTGACAGCCCGTCGATGGTGGCGAATTGCTGGTAGACGCGGATCGGATCCTCGGAGCTGAGCACGGTCACCGCGCTGCTGAGGCGAATGTTGCGGGTCTGGGCGGCGGCGGCGGCCAGCACCGTGGCCGGGCTGGAGATGGCGTAGTTCGGGCGGTGATGCTCGCCCAGGCCGAAGACATCGAGGCCGACCTCATCCGCCAGCCGGATCTCTTCCAGCAGGCGGGTCAACCGGGTGGGGGCATCCACCTCTTCGCCGGTGACCGGGTTCCGGCCGACATCGCCGAATGTGTAAAGACCAACCTCCATGGGGCGCCTCCGTGCCAGACCGCCCCCGCGCCTGTCGCCGGGGCCATTGGCGGGAAGGTAGGGCAGCAGGGCGCGGCGCGCCACCGTGGGGCATCGCACAGGCGCTGTGCAAAGCCGCGACGCGGCGCCCTCAGGTGGCGCGGCGCTTGATCCAGCCCGCCACCACCTGCGCGGTCTCGGCCAGGTGATCGTCGAGCGTCCGGCCCGTTTCGCGCTTGCGCGGCTTCAGGTCGTGATCGCCGTCCGCGAGCCAGTGCAGCTCTATGGCGTCGGAGAGGGCATAGCCCGCCACCTCTGCTGCCGTGCCGAAGGGGTCGCGGGTGCCCTGACAGATCAGGGTGGGCGTTTGCAGCCCGGCCAGATGCGCGGTGCGCAGTTTCTCGGGCTGGCCCTGGGGGTGGAAGGGATAGCCCAGGCAGACCAGACCCGCCACGCCCGCGCTGTCGGCGATCAGGCTGGCGACGCGGCCCCCCATGCTTTTCCCGCCGATGAAGAGCGGCCCCTCGGCGGCCAGGGCGGCAATGGCGGCGCGGTATTCCTCGGCCAGGGCCTCGACCCTAGGCGGCGGGCGTTTCGCCCCGCCGGTGCGGCGCCCGGCCATATAGGCGAATTCGAACCGCACCACGCGCAGCCCGTGGCCCGCCAGCATGGCGCTCAGCGCGGTCATCCAGGGCGTATCCATCGCGGCCCCGGCCCCGTGGGCCAGCAGCAGGGTCGGCCCCTCGCCCTCGATCAGGAAGTCCATCGCCGCTCTCCCATAGGCAAAGGGCGCCTCGCGGGCGCCCTTATGGTCTCCGTCGCGGCCCTCTCAGACCAGCGTATCGCAGCTGGTGCGGATCGCCCGGATGTTCTCGCCATAGGGCGCCGGATTGGCGACCGAGCCGCCCTTGAAGACCGCAGAGCCCGCCACCAGCACATCCGCGCCCGCCGCCCGCATCAGCGGCGCGGTCTCCGGCGTGATGCCGCCGTCGATCTCGATATGCACCGGGCGGTCGCCGATCATGGCGCGCAGCTTCTCGACCTTGGCGATCTGGCTATGGATGAACTTCTGCCCGCCGAAGCCGGGGTTCACGGTCATCACGCAAATCAGGTCGACCATGTCGATCAGGTACTCGACCGCCTCGATCGGCGTGCCGGGGTTCAGCGCCAGCCCGGCCTTGACGCCCGCCGCACGGATCGCCTGCAGGGTGCGGTGAATATGCGGCCCCGCTTCCAGATGGGCCGTCAGCACATCGGCGCCCGCATCGACAAAGGCGTCGATATAGGGGTCGACCGGCGCGATCATCAGGTGCACGTCCATCACCGTGTGGATATGCTTGCGGATCGCCTTTACCAGCGGCGGGCCGAAGGTCAGGTTGGGCACGAAATGCCCGTCCATCACATCCACATGGATCCAGTCGGCGCCCTGCGCCTCCACCGCCTCGATCTCGGCGCCGAAATTGGCGAAATCGGCGGACAGGATCGACGGGGCGATCTTCAGGTTGCGATCAAAGGACATGGGCGGCCTCCAGTGGTTTCGCTGCGCATATAGCGGCAGCGGCGGGGTATTGGAAGCACCGGCGCCGGGAGCGAGAAATCCATAAGGGAGGGGGCCCCGCCCCCGCCGCTCCGTGCCGGAGCGACTCCCCCGGAGTATTTTCAGCCGTCGAATGGAAGAAGGGCGGGGCGACCGAGGCCGCGCCCCGCCGTAGGGTGGATGAAATCCACCGGTCCGGGATCAGCCGTGCAGCTCGGCGATCCGCGCCACCTCTTCCCTGGAGCCGAAGACGAAGGGGCGGCGTTCGTGCAGCGCCTCGGCGCTCAGCGACAGGATCGGGCGGACGCCGTCGGTGGCCTGGCCGCCTGCCTGTTCCACGAGGAAGGCCATGGGCGCCACCTCATAGACCATGCGCAGCCGCCCGTTCTCGTACTTGGGCCGCGCGTCGGAGGGGTAGAGGAAGGTGCCGCCCCGGGTCAGGATGCGGTGGGTCTCCGCCACCAGGCTGCCGACCCAGCGGAAATTCATGTCCTTGCCCTTGGGCCCGGTCTTGCCCGCCTCGTTCTCCTCCACATAGGCCAGCACCGGCGCGGTCCAGTGGCGGCGGTTGGAGGAGTTGATGGAGAATTCCTTCGCCGCCTCGGGCAGGGCCATCTTCTCCTCGGCCAGGGCGAAACTGCCGGTCTCGGGGTCCAGCACATAGAGCAGCGTGCCCTCGCCCCAGGTCAGCGCCAGCAGGCATTGCGGCCCATAGGCGATGTAGCCCGCCGCCACCTGCTCCGACGCCGGGCGCAGGAAGCTCTCATTGGCCCCGTCCTTCGCCTCGAAGATCGAGAAGATCGTGCCGATGGTGACGTTCACGTCGATATTCGACGAGCCATCCAGCGGATCGGCCGCCACGGCGTACTTGCCGCCGGGCACCAGATCCAGCACCTCTTCCTGCTCTTCCGAGGCGTAAAAGCGCACACCTGCCTGACGCAGGGCGGCCTCGAACATCTCGTCGGCCAGCACATCCAGCGCCTTTTGCTGGTCGCCATCGCTGTTCTCGCCCACGCCCGCGCCCAGGGCCTGCCCCAGGGGGCCGCGCGCCACGATGCGGGCCACGGCGGCGCCGGTGGCGCAAAGCGCGTCGAGGACGGGAACCAGATCGGCGGGAAGACGGGCGGGATCAATGGCGGGCATGGAAAACTCCTTGGGCTTCGCCCGCGTTATTCCACAACTCCGCCAGCGGCAAAACGGCTTTTCGCGGCCCCTGGCCGATGAGAACGCTAACGCCCCCTCCGCAGGGCCGGACATCCGGGCAGTGCCCCCGACTTTGGCAAGAGGCCCCTGCCCCGGGACTCACCCGGGCGCGCCAGTCCCCTCCGACGTGCCCCGCCCCTCTCTTCTCATTGCCAAAAATATCCCGGGGGGAGTCGCCGGAACGGCGACGGGGGGCAGAGCCCCCCGCTTCCTTCTACGTGTCGCCAAAGGCGACGGGGGGCCAGAGCCCCCCGCCTTCCTCTACGTGTCGCGCCCTGCGCGACGGGGGCAGCCCCCTAGGCTTCAGTTGCGGTACTGTTTCAGTTCCAGCTTGGCGATGGTCTCGCGGTGCACCTCGTCGGGGCCGTCGACCAGGCGCATGGTGCGGGCATTGGCAAAGGCCGCGGCCAGGAAGGTGTCCTGGCAGACGCCCTGCGCCCCGTGCACCTGGATGGCACGGTCAACGACGCGCTGCACCATGTTGGCGCCCACGACCTTGATCATGGCGATCTCCTTGCGGGCCGCCTTGTTGCCCACGGTGTCCATCATATAGGCCGCGTGCAGGGTCAGCAGGCGGGCCTGTTCGATCTCGCAGCGGCTTTCGGCGATCCAGTGCTTGGTGACCCCCATCTCGGCAATCGGCTTGCCAAAGGCGGTGCGCGCCATGCCGCGTTCGCAGATCGCCTGCAAGGCCCGTTCCGCCTGGCCGATCGAGCGCATGCAATGGTGGATGCGGCCCGGTCCAAGGCGGCCCTGGGCGATCTCGAAGCCGCGGCCCTCGCCCAGCAGGATATTCTCGACCGGCACACGGACGTTTTCGTAGAGGATCTCGGCGTGGCCATGGGGCGCGTGGTCATAGCCGATCACCTCCAGCGGGCGCACCACGGTCACGCCGGGGGTGTCCAGCGGCACCAGGATCATGCTTTGCTGGCGGTGCTTCTCGGCCGTGGGATCGGTCTTGCCCATGACGATGGCGATCTTGCAGCGCGGATCGTTGCCGCCCGAGGACCACCACTTGCGCCCGTTGATCACGTAGTGATCGCCGTCGCGCTCGATCCGGGTTTCAATGTTGGTGGCGTCGGAACTGGCCACCGCCGGTTCGGTCATCGAAAAGCAAGAGCGGATCTCGCCCGCCATCAGCGGCTTCAGCCACTTTTCGCGATGCGCATCGGTGCCATAGGCAAAGATCGTTTCCATGTTGCCGGTATCGGGCGCCGAGCAGTTGAAGGGTTCCGACCCGATGGCCGAGCGGCCCATCAGCTCGCACAGGGTGCCATATTCCACATTGGTCAGGCCCATCCCCTCGTAGCCCGGCTTGGAATGGGGCAGGAACATGTTCCACAGCCCCGCCGCGCGGGCCTTCTCCTTCAGCTCTTCCATGATCGGCACCGGCTGCCAGCGGTCGCCTTCGGCCACCTGGGCGGCATAGGTCGCCTCGGCCGGAAAGATATGCTCGTCCATGAAGGCGATAAGCTTTTCGCGCAGCTCTTTCGCCCGATCGGATATCGGGAAATGGTCGTACATCTGGGTCTCCTCCACTCTTGCCCATCTTGATGCCCGGCGGGGGACCGCCCGTCAAGTTGCGGAATGATTTTCCGATCTGCGGGATATTGACGCGCTCGCCGCCCCCGTGCCAGTCTTCCCGGACCAGAGGAGAACTCCTGGGGAGGAGGGGTCCATCATGACCAACATGACAGAGGTCCGGCTGCGCGCGGCGCAGGTTCCGGACGAAATATTCGTGAACTTCGGCCAGACGCTGGCCGCCAATGCCGCCCGTCTGGGCGAGCGTCCGGCGGTGACCGACGAGACCGGCACGCTGAGCTGGGCCGAATTCGCCGCCCTGGTGGCGCGTGTCGCCGGACGGCTGGCCGAACGCGGCATCGGCCCGGGCCACCGCGTCGCCTCGCTGTCGGAAAACTCGGCCGCCCATCTGGCGGTCTACGCGGGCGTGCTGTCGGCGGGGGCCTGCATGGTGCCGCTGCCCTTCTCGGCCTCGGACGAGGCCCTGGTGAAGATGCGCGCCGATTGCGACGCCGAGCTGCTCTTTGCCTCGGCCCCCCAGGCCGACCGGGCCGCCACCCTGGGCGCCGAGGTCGTGGCGCTGGAGGATCTGGCCGCCTGGGCCGAGGGCCCCGAGGCCGCGCCCCGCGACGTGACCCCGGACGACCTGTTCGACATCATCTATTCCTCGGGCACCACCGGCACCCCCAAGGGCATCCAGCACGAACACCGCTTCCGCTCGCGCCAGTTCGGGCGGTTCACCGTCTTCGGCCTCGACCCGGACGCGGTGCAGATCATGTCGACCCCGCTGTATTCCAACACCACCCTGGTGGCCGCGCTATCGGGGCTGATCGGCGGCGGCCAGGTGGTGTCGATGAAGAAATTCGACACCCTGGGCTTCCTGGAGCTGGCGGCGCGCCACCGCGCCACCCATGCCATGCTGGTCCCGGTGCAATACATGCGCCTGATGAAGGAACCGCGTTTCGACGAGTTCGACCTGTCGGCCTTCCAGTGCAAATTCTCGACCTCGGCCCCGCTGCCCGGGATCCTGATCAAGCAGGTGATGACCCGCTGGCCCGGCAACCTGGTGGAGTTCTACGGCATGACCGAGGGCGGCGTGACCACGGTGCTGGATTGCGCCGCGCACCCCGACAAATGGGACACCGCCGGCATTGTGCCCGAGGGCAACGAGGTCAAGATCATCGACGAAGAGGGCCGCGAACTGCCCCCCGGCGATTTCGGCGAGATCGTGGGCCGGTCGGGCTCGATGACGCCGGGCTATCTGAACCTGCCCGACAAGACCGCCGAACTGCTGTGGCGCGACGCGGCAGGCAACGATTTCATCCGCACCGGCGACATGGGCCGGATCGACGAGGACGGCTTCCTGCACCTGATGGACCGCCGCAAGGACATGATCATTTCCGGCGGCTTCAACGTCTATGCCGCCGATCTGGAGGCCGTCTTGCGCCATCACCCGGCGGTGGCCGATGTGGCGGTGATCGCCGTGCCCTCCGAGGACTGGGGCGAGACGCCCCTGGCCCTGGTGGTGCCCGAAGGCAGCCCCGACCCGGAAGAGATCCGCACCTGGGCCAACGCCCGGCTGGGCAAGCTGCAACGCATTTCCCAGGTCGAGTTCCGCGACCATCTGCCCCGCTCCGAGATCGGCAAGATCCTGAAACGAGAGCTGCGCGTGCCCTACTGGGACGCGGTGAAAACCGCAGAGGAGGTCTGAGCCATGGCCGCGATCACCCGCTTTGAAGGCAAATATGCCATCGTCACCGGCGCCGCCTCGGGCATCGGGCGCGCCACCGCCGCGCGCCTGGCCGAAGAGGGCGCCCGCGTCCTGCTCTTGGACCGCAACGCCGAGGCCCTGGCCGAGGCTGCGCCTGCGGGCGACCACCTGACCCGCGCCTGCGATGTCTCGGACGAGGCCCAGGTGGCCGAGGCCGTGGCCTATGCGGTGGCCCAGTTCGGCCGCATCGACGCCCTGGCCAATAACGCGGGCATCATCTGCGACCGCTCGCCGATCACCGAGACCGACAAGGCCACCTGGGAACGCACCCTGGGGGTCAACCTGATCGGGGCCGCCCTTATGCTGAAACACGTAGGACAGGTGATGGTGGCGCAGCGCGCGGGCGCGGTGGTCAACACCGCCTCGGTGGCGGGCATCCGGTCCGGCGCGGGGGGCAATGCCTATTCCGCCTCTAAGGCCGGGGTGATCTCGCTGACCATGACCTCGGCCTGCGATCTGGGCCAGTACGGGGTGCGGGTGAACGCCGTCTGCCCCGGGCTGATCGAGACCGGCATGACCGCGCCGGTCTTCGACTATGCCCGCTCGGCGGGGAAAGAGGAAAAGCTGGGCGCGCGCGCCGAGCTGCGCCGCTATGGCCAGCCCTCGGAAATCGCGGCGGCCATCGCCTTCCTCGCCTCCGACGACGCCTCTTTCGTCACCGGCCAGGCCCTGCCGGTGGATGGCGGCAATACCGCCTCGCTGAACCTGCCGGGGATGAAGGTATGACGACGCGCCACCATGCCCACTGGCCCCCGGGCCTGCCGATGGATTTCCCCCTGCCGCAGGAGTCGGTGGCCCTGAACCTGGAACGCTCCGCCGCCCGGGTGCCGGATCAGACCGCGCTGAGCTATCATGGCCACCGGCTGAGTTATGCCGAGCTGAACGATGCCGTGCAGCGCCTGGCGGGCTGGCTTCAGGCCCATGGGGTGGCGAAGGGAGATCGCGTCTTGCTCTACATGCAGAACGCGCCGCAATACGTCATCGCCTATTACGCCATCCTGCGCGCCGATGCCGCCGTGATCCCGGTGAACCCGATGAATCGCCTGGCCGAGCTGGAACATCTGGCCCGCGACACTGGCGCCCGGGTGGCGATCTGCGGCACCGAACTTCTGCCCCATATTCAGCCCCTGGCCGAGGCAGGCCTCTTGGATCACATCCTGGCCGCCGCCTATGCGGACATGGCCGACCCCGACCATGACATCCCCCTGCACGACACCCTGCGCGGGCACAGTGACGCGGGCGCCCGCGGCCCCGGCACCCTGCCCTTCCGCGCGGCGCTGGCCGCCGGTCACGCCCCCGGGCCGATCACCGCCGGGGCCCAGGATCTGGCAGTGATCCCCTATTCCTCGGGCACCACCGGCCACCCCAAGGGCTGCGTGCATACCCACGCCTCGGTCCAGGCCACGATCCACGGCGGCGCCGCCTGGAATCCGTCCGAGGGTGAGGACGAGGTGCATCTGACCACCCTGCCCCTGTTCCATGTGACGGGGATGCAGAACGGCATGTCCATTCCCATCCTGATGGGCCAGGAAATCGTGCTGATGTCCCGCTGGGACCGGGCGGCGGCCTGCGCGCTGATCGACCGGCACCGGGTGACCCGCTGGCGCAACATCGCCACCATGGCGATTGACCTGTTGCAGGTGCCGAACCTGTCGGATTACGACCTCAGCTCGCTGCGCGGCATCGGCGGCGGCGGGGCCGCCATGCCCGAGGCGGTGGCGGCCAAGCTGCACGGGCTGACGGGGCTCGACTATATCGAAGGCTACGGGTTGTCGGAAACCATGGCCGGCACCCACATCAACCCCACCCACCGGCCGAAACGGCAATGCCTGGGCATCCCGGTGATGGGCGTCGACAGCCGTGTCATCGACCCCGAAACGCTGGAGGAGCTGCCCCCCGGCGAAACCGGCGAGATCATCACCCATGCGCCGCAGGTCTTCCAGGGCTACTGGAACCGCCCCGAAGAGACCGCGGCGGCCTTTCTCACGCGCGACGGCAAAAGGTTCTTCCGCACCGGCGATCTGGGGTATCATGACGAGGAAGGCTATTTCTTCATGGTCGACCGGGTGAAACGGATGATCAACGCCTCGGGCTTCAAGGTCTGGCCGGCCGAGGTCGAGGCGATGATGCACGCCCACCCGGATCTGGCCGAGGTCTGCATCATCGGCGCGCCGGACCCGCGCCGGGGCGAAACGGTAAAGGCCGTCGCCGTGCCGCGCGCAGGGGCCGAAGGCCTGACTGAGGCGCAGGTGATCGACTGGTGCCGGGCCCAGATGGCGGCCTATAAATGCCCGAAATCAGTAGATTTCGTGGACAACCTGCCGAAATCCGCCTCGGGCAAGGTGCTGTGGCGGGAACTGGCGGAAAAAGAGGCGCGCCGGGACAGCGCGCCGGTCACATGACCATACGGCAGGCAGGGCGCCTTGACCCCCTGCCCGCCGCTTTGTAGCTGCGTCGAGACGCGCATCGGGGAAAGAGTACATGCGGAAACGGGTAAGCGAGACGGGAACCGAGGTTGAAAAGGGCGATGGCGACCGCCAGTTCGTCACCGCGCTGTACCGGGGGCTGGAAATCCTCAAGGCCTTCCGCCCGGCAGACAAGGCGGGCCTGGGCAATTCGGAACTGGCCGAACGCACCGGCCTGCCGAACTCGACCGTCTCGCGACTGACCTTCACCCTGCTGAAATCCGGCTACCTGGTCTATGACGAGGGCACGGGCCGCTACCGCATGGGCCTGCCGGTGCTGTCGCTGGGCTATGCCTGCCTGGCGGGGATGCAGGTGCGGGAAACGGCCCAGGTCTACATGCAGAAACTGGCCGACGACTGCGGCGACGGGGTGCTGGTGGCGCTCGGCGGGCGCGACGACATGGCGGTCACCTATATCGCCGCGGCGCGCTCCGAAGGGGTGATCTCGCTGCAACTGAACGTCGGCTCGCGCATCTCGCTGGCGCGCTCGGCCATGGGCCGGGCCTATATCGCGGGCACCCATGAGGCCGAACGGGCCGAGATCCTGGATCGCATCCGCGCCCGCTATGAGGGCGAACAGCTGACCGAGGTGCTGCGCGGCATCGAGGACGCCCAGGAACAGATCGCCCGCAAGGGCTTTTACGCCAATTTCGGCGACTGGCAGCGCGACGTGCACGCGGTCTCTGTCCCCTACCGCTCGCCCCAGCCCGACACGCCGATGCTGGCCTTCAACCTGGGCGGCTATGCCTTCTCGCTGACCCGCGACCGGCTGGAACACGAGTTGGGCCCGAAACTGGTCGACCTGTCGCGCATGGTCAGCCGCACGGGGTACTGAGCGCGCCACGCCCGGCCCCAGGGGCGCGTTCCGCGACTGTTTTCCAAGCAGCGTCTCGCGATTGTTTTCCAAGCGCGCGTTCCGCGCGACCCTGCTCTTATCCGATAGCCAGAAATACTCTCGGGGGGAGACGCCCCAAAGGGGCGGCGGGGGGCCGACGGCCCCCTTTGCGACCTCGCGCCCCTTCGCCCCCGATCGCAGGGGGGCGCTGCCCCCGCCCGCCTGCGGCGGCCTCCCCCGGAGTATTTCCAGCCATCGAATAGAAGAAGCCCGCCACCACCGGGCGCGCCTCTCTTTCCCTATTCGATGGCCAAAAATACTCCCGCCGGAGGCATCGGCCGCAAGGCCGATACCCGCAGGCGCCCGTCAGGGCACCAGCGCGATCTTGCCCGTGGCGCCGCGGCCCAGCACCCGGGTCAGCACCTCGGGCGCGCTCTGCATCGGATAGCGGCCCTCGATCAGCGGCTTCACCTGGCCCGTCGCGTACCAATCCAGCAGTTCCACCATATTGGCGCGGTAGGCCTCCGGCTCGGCACGGGTCCAGTTGCCCCAGAAGACGCCGACCACGGCAAATTCCTTCACCAGGGCCAGGTTCACCGGGAACTTCGGGATCTCGCCGCTGGCAAAACCGATGACCAGCAGCCGCCCGTTCCGCGCCATAAGCCGCGTCGCGGCGTCGAAGGCCGCCCCGCCCACCGGGTCATAGACCACATCGACCCCGCGCCCGTCGGTCAGGGCCTTCACCTCGGCCTTCAGATCGTCATAGCCGATGGCGTGATCGGCGCCGTTCTCCAGCGCGATGGCCCGCTTTTCCTCGGTCGAGCAGACGGCGATCACCCGCGCGCCCATGACCTTGCCGATCTGGACCGCCGCAATGCCGGTTGCCCCCGCCGCGCCGAAGACCAGCAGCCATTCGCCCGCCGCCAGCGCCCCGCGCTGTTTCAGCGCGTGATGCGAGGTGCCATAGGCCACCAGCAGGGCGCAGGCCTCGGCCGCGTCCATCCCCTCGGGCAGCGGCAGACAGCGCGCCGCCGGGCAGACCGCCTTTTCCGCGTAGCCGCCCATCTGCACCGCCGCCAGCACCCGGTCGCCCGGCGCCAGGCCGGTGACACCTGCGCCGACGCTTTCGATCTCGCCCGCGACCTCCATCCCCGGAGAGAAGGGACGGTCGGGTTTCACCTGGTAAAGCCCCTGCACCAGCAGCCCGTCGGGGTAGTTGACCCCCGCGGCCTCGGTGCGGATCAGCACCTCTCCGGGCCCCGGCACCGGGTCGGCAACCTCTTCCCAGGCCAGATCTTCCAGCGGTCCGAATTCATGACAGACGATGGCTTTCACGTCGCTCCTCCCTTGCGATTCGCCGGGGCCGCGCCAGGCGGCCCCCTTCGCCGACAGATTAGGCCCAGATCGCGGATATGGCATTGAAAACGCTACGGAATGCGCGGAAATGCACCGATTTTCCACGCCGCGCCGCAGCAATGCCGCCCTCTTTTCCGCCGCGCGGAATTTCGGCGGAAAAATATTCCGCAGACGCTGCGTCGCCTCTTGGGGGTGGCCCGGTCGAAGGATACATTAGACCCCAGAGTTCAGGGAGGAACCCCGCCATGGAAGGCATGATGATGCACCGGCCGCTGCTGGTGTCGAACATTCTCGAATATGCGATGAACGCGCACCGCAAGGCCGGCATCACCTCGGCCCGGACCGAGGGCGACATCCATTCCTACACCTACCCCGAGGCTGGCGCCCGCATCGCCCAGCTGGCCCATGCCCTGCGCCGCCGCGGCATCCAGATCGGCGACCGCGTGGCGACCCTGGCCTGGAACGGCTACCGGCATTTCGAACTCTACTATGCCATCGGCGGCATCGGCGCGGTCTGCCACACGATCAACCCGCGCCTCTCGGCGGAACAGCTGATCTATATCGTCAACCATGCCGAGGACCGCATCCTGTTCCTCGACACCACCTTCGTGCCGGTGATCGCGGCGGTGAAGGATCACCTGCCCGACGACCTGACCTATGTGATCATGACCGACCGGGCGCATATGCCCGACGCCCCCTTCGAGGCGCTGTGCTACGAAGAGCTGCTGGAGGGCGAAGACACCGTGATCGCCTGGCCCGAGCTGGACGAGAACACCGCCTGCGGGCTGTGCTATACCTCCGGCACCACCGGCAATCCGAAGGGCGCGCTTTACTCCAACCGCTCTTCGGTGCTGCACGCCTTCACCCTGATGGTCAGCCAGAAGCGCAGTTTCGAAGAGGGCAAGCCGATCCTGCCCGTGGTGCCCCTGTTCCACGTCAACGCCTGGGGCCTGCCCTTTGCCGCGCCCATGGTCGGGGCCTCGCTGGTGATGCCGGGGCCGGCGCTGGACGGGCCGAACCTGTTCAAGCTGATGGACCAGGAAAAGGTCTATTCCGCCTGGGGCGTGCCCACCGTCTGGATGGGCCTTCTGGCCGAGATCGAGGCCCAGGGCCGCATCCCGCAGGGCTTCGGCGACGTGGTCATCGGTGGCTCGGCGGCGCCGCGCAGCATGATCGAGGCCTTCGAGACCCGCGACGTCAAGGTGGGCCATGCCTGGGGCATGACCGAGATGTCGCCCATTGGCACCCACGGCTGCCTGCCCGCCTGGATGGAAGAGCTGCCCTTCGAGGAACGCATCGACGCCAAGACCAAGCAGGGCCGCCGCTGTTTCGGCGTCGACCTGAAGATCGTCGACGAGGACGGCAAGGTGTTGCCCCAGGACGGCAAGGCCGTGGGCGAGCTTTACGTGCGCGGCAATGCCGTGGTCGCGGGCTATTTCCGCAACCCCGAGGCCTCGGCCGACAGCCATGACGCCGACGGCTGGTTCGCCACCGGCGACGTGGCCACGGTCGACCCCGACGGCTTCCTGTCGATCCAGGACCGGGCGAAGGATCTGATCAAGTCGGGCGGCGAATGGATTTCCTCGATCGACCTGGAAAATGCCGCCACGGCCCATCCGGCCATCGCCCAATGCGCCGCCATCGGCGTGCCGCATCCCCGCTGGGACGAACGCCCGGTGCTGATCGCCGTCCCGTCGGGCGAGGCGCGCCCCACGGCCGAGGACCTGCACGCCTATCTGCAAGAGCATTTCGCCAAATGGCAGATGCCCGACGATATCATCTGGCTGGACAGCCTGCCGATGACCGCCACCGGCAAGGTGTCGAAACTGACCCTGCGCCAGCAACTGGGCGACTACAAACACCCCGAGCTGCGCGAGAACGCCTGATCTCGCGGGCCAGGACCTGTCACCATGGGCCGACACGGGCCCGACAAGAAGAAGGGGGCGTCCCGCGGGGCGCCCCCTTTGCACGGCCGCCATGGCCTGCCGCCATGGGGCGATGATTGACCGGGCCGCCCCCCGTTGCTAGGCCAAGGGCGCGGCGGGACGACCCGGCGCCAGGTGTTCACCCCGGGACGGCCCGGCCCCTTCACAGGAGGTCAGGTCATGCCCTGGCTCTATCTCACCCTTGCCGGCTGCCTGGAAATCGTCTGGGCCACCTCGATGAAGACATCCGCCGGGTTCACCCTGCTCTGGCCCAGCGTCCTCACCCTTGTCACCATGACCGCCAGTTTCGGCCTGCTGGCCCTGGCCATGCGCAGCCTGCCGCTCGGCACCGCCTATACGGTCTGGACCGGCATCGGCGCCCTCGGGGCCTTTGCCGTGGGGGTGCTGTGGATGGGCGAGGCGCTGACGCCGCTGCGCCTTCTGGCCGCCCTTCTGATCCTGTCGGGCCTGGTGCTGATGAAGCTCTCGACCGGCGGCGGGCACTGACGGCCCGGACGGCGGATCAGGGAAAGATCAGCTCCGGGCCTTCGTCGCCCTCGGCGCCGCCCTGCCGGTCAAGCCCCGCCCGGTTGGCGGACCTCTCCGCCCCCGCCCGCCGCCGGGGCTTCAAGGCGCCCCGCCCCCTCTTCTCATTGCCAAAAATATCCTCGCCGAAGGCATCGGCCGCAGGCCGATTTTCAACGGCTGCAAAGAGAAGACCCGGCCCTTTCGGGGCCGGGTCGTTGAGATCGGGAGGCATGGTTCGCGCTGACCCGTGATCGCCTCAGGCTGGGCTCCGCCCGTGATCTGCCCAAACCCTCCCCCGGAGGGTTTGCCCGAGCAAAGCCCGGTTCGGGAGGGGCTCCGCCCGTGATCTGCCCAAACCCTCCCCCGGAGGGTTTGCCCGGGCAAAGCCCGGGTCCGGCAGATCACACCTCCAGCCATTCCTTGCGGATGTCGTCGCGGGTGGCGAAATCGGCGGGGGTGCCGCCGTAGACGATCTCGCCATGGCCCATGACATAGACCCGGTCGGCGATCTTCAGCGCGATGGACAGCTTCTGTTCCACCAGCAGGATAGACACGCCCGCCTTGGCGATCTCGGCGATCATCTCGCCCACCTGTTGCACGATCAGCGGTGCCAACCCCTCGGTCGGCTCGTCGATGATGATCAGCTCGGGATCGCCCATCAGGGTCCGGCACATGGTCAGCATCTGCTTTTCGCCCCCCGACAGCACGCCTGCGGCGTTATCCGCCCGGCGGCCCAGGTTGGGGAACATCTCCAGCATCTGCTCGATCGACCACTTGCCGGGGCGGCGCATGTTCTTGATCCCCAGCATCAGGTTCTGCCGCACCGTCATGGTGGGGAAGATGTCCCGGCTTTCCGGCACATAGCCCAGGCCCAGGCGGGCGATGCGGTGATTGGCCATGCCGCCGATCTCCTGCCCCTTGAACCGGACAGAGCCGACAGGCGCCACCTCGCCCATGATCGCCTTGGCGGTGGTCGACCGACCCACGCCGTTGCGGCCCAAGAGGGCGATCACCTCGCCCGGCATGATCTCCATGTTGACGCCGTTCAACACATGGCTCTTGCCGTAATAGGCGTGCAGATCCGTCAGTTGCAGCATCGGTTCGGGTTTCGCGTCCAGGCTCATGCCACCCCCTCCAGAACATGGGCATCCTCGCCCAGATAGGCCTCGCGCACCTTCTCGTCGCCGCGGATCTCCTGCGGCGTGCCGGTGGCGATGATCTCGCCGTAGACCAGGACCGAGATCCGGTCGGCCATGCCGAAGACCACGCCCATGTCATGTTCGACGATCAGCAGGGTCTTGCCCTGGCTGGCCTTCTCGATCAGGGCCACGGCGCGGTCGGTTTCCGAATGGCTCATCCCCGCGGTCGGTTCGTCCAGCAGGATCACATCCGCCCCGCCCGCGATGGTGATCGCGATCTCCAGCGTGCGCTGGTCGGCATAGGGCAGCGAGGCGGCAGGCAGGTTCGCCTTGTCGATCAGCCCCACCTCTTCAAGGATATGGGCCGTCTTCTCGGACACCTCCTTCAGGTTGCCGATATTGCGCCAGAAGCTGTAGCCGTAGCCCATGGAATAGAGCACACCACAGCGCACGTTCTCGCGCACCGACATATTGGTGAAGATGTTCGACACCTGGAAAGAGCGCGACAGCCCCATCCGGTTGATCTCGAACGGGCGTTTGCCCGAGATCAGCTCGCCGTTCAGCTTCACCTCGCCCGAGGTCGGGAAGAACCGCCCCGAAATCAGGTTGAACAGCGTCGACTTGCCCGCCCCATTGGGGCCGATGATCGCATGGCGTTCGCCCTTTTCGATCTTCAGGTTCACGCCCTGGATGATCTTAGCCGGGCCAAAGTTCTTGCGCAGGTCGTTGATTTCCAGTGCCAGGGTCATTTGCTCTCTCCCTTCGCGGCGCGCATCAGGGCGATCACGCCCAGCACCAGCGGCACCACGCCCAATACCCAGGTCAGCGGGTTCTCGACCGTCAGTTGCAGGCCGAAGGGCTCGAACACCTCGCCGTAGCCGTCGGACCAGCGGAAGGCCACTTCGACGATGGTGATGATCGAGGCGGCGACCAGTGCCAGCCCCACAAGACGCAGCACCCAGGTGCGCCACATCTCGCCCGCCCGGCCCTTGCGGATCGTGTCGGCGGTGCCATAGACGATGCCCGCGATGCCATCAGGCAGGAACATCACCACCAGCACGAACATCAGCCCGAGGTACAGCAGCCAGCCGGCGGTGTAGTCGGAAAGGTTCGAGCCCATGTAGGTCATCACGATGGCGCCCATGATCGGACCGGTGAAATAGCGGATCCCGCCCACATAGGTGGCGATCAGGATCGCGCCCGAAGGGATCAGCGACAGGTTCTCGGGGGTGAAGATCTCGTCCTGCACGGCCGACATGCCCCCCGCCATGCCCGCGAAGGCGCCCGCGAAGATGAAGACCAGATAGCGCACGCGCTGCGGGCTGTAGCCCACGAACTCGACCCGTTCGGGGTTGTCGCGGGTGGCCTCCGACAGCTTGCCCAGAGGGGTGCGGGTGAAGGCATAGGTGCCCAACACGCCGATGAAGGTCCAGAAGGCGATGAACCAATAGACCTCGTCCACCGGGCCCAGCGACAGGCCGAACAGTTCCGGCCCGTTCATCCGGTCGCCCGAGATGCCCATCTCGCCGCCGAAGAGGCTGTCGAACATGAAGCCCGCGGCGGCGACCAGCTCGGCCACGCCGAGCGAGATCATGGCAAAGGGCGTACCCGCGCGGCGGCAGGACGGCCAGCCGATCACGGCCCCCGCCAGGGCGCCCGCGCCAAAGCCGAAGGCGGGCATCGAGAACATCGGGACCGAGCCCCAGACCCCCGAACCATCGGCGATCCAGTTCATCACGTGGACGGCGAAATAGCCGCCCAGACCCATGTAGACCGCGTGGCCGAAGGACAGCAGGCCCGCGCGACCCAGCAGCATGTTGTAGCTCAGCGCGAAGACGATCGTGATCCCCATGTGGTTCAGAAGGGTCACCATGCTGCGCGACGGGTTGAACAGCGGGATCACCAGCAGCACCACGGCGAACAGGATCAGCGGCACGGTGCGCTGGCGGAACTTCTCGGCGCGGGTCGGTTCCAGCGCGGCATAGGATGCAGTCATGTCAGTCATACTTCACGGTCCCCCATAAGGCCGCGGGGCCGGATCATCAGGATCAGCACCAGCAACAGGAAGGGCAGCATTGGCGCCATGGAGGCGATGGTGATCTCGCCCAGTTCGGTCTCGGCCCCCAGGCCGATGAAGCCGAAGATGTCGGCCAGCGAGGCATTGATGGAAATGGCCGAGGTTTGCAGCAGGCCAATCAGCATGGCGGCGACAAAGGCGCCCTCCAGGCTGCCCAGGCCGCCGACCACCACGACGACGAAGACGATGGGGCCCATCTGCACGGCCATGGCCGGGTCGGTGACAAAGTAGTTGCCGCCGATGACCCCCGCCAGACCGGCCAGCGCACAGCCGACGCCGAAGACGGACATGAAGATCAGCGGCACGTTATGGCCCAGGCTGCCCACCATGTGCGGATGGCTCAGCGCCGCCTGGATGATCAGGCCTGCGCGGGTTTTCTTCAGCAGATACCACAGCGAGACCAGCATGAAGGCCGCGACCAGCAGGATGAAGATCCGGTAGGCCGGGTATTGCGCCCCGTAGAGGGTGAAGAGCGGGAAATCCAGGATCTCGGGCACGCGGTAGTTCACCGCCGTGCGCCCCCAGAAGATCTTCACCAGCTCGTCGATCAGATAGGCCAGACCGAAGGTGAACAAGAGTTCCGCCACATGCCCCTGGGCATGGACCTTTCGCAGGCCGTAGCGTTCGACCACCATGCCGATCCCGCCCACCAGGACCGGCGCCAGGAACAGCGCGATCCAGAACGAGGTGCCCTCGGTGATCGTGAAGGCCAGGTAGGCCCCCAGCATGTAAAAGCTTGCATGGGCGAAGTTCAGCACGCCCATCATCGAGAAGATCAGCGTCAGCCCGCTGGACAGCATAAAGAGCAGAAGCCCGTAGATCACGCCGTTGAGCAGCGCGAAGACCAGAGTTTCCATGAGAGAAGTCCTGTGTTGCCCCACCCCGTCGGGCGAGGGCCCGGCGGATGGCGGATGTCACGGGCGGGTGGCGCCCCCCCGTGACATCGCGGTTTCAGTGCGGAAAGGCTTAGTCGGGCCGGTCCATTTCACAGGTGGTCGGCGTCGCCGCCGCCTCGGCCGAGATCACCCCGCCGTCCACCAGGCGCCAGCCCAGATCGGTGTTGTCGACCGTGTAGGTCACGTCATGGGCCACCGTGGTGATGTAGAGCGGCTGTTGCAGCTGGTGATCCTCGGCGCGCATGACCGCGGTGCCGTAGCCGCCGTCGATCGACAGCCCTTCCAGCGCATAGGCCACGTCCAGCGGATCGTTGCTGCCGGCCTGCTCGGCCGCCTTGTCGAACATGTCCAGGGTCACGAAGGCGCGGTGGTAGTAATAGTCGTAGTCCGGGAACCGCTCCTTGTACTCTTCCACCAGGGCATTCTGTTCAGCAGAGACGCCTTCCATGTTCGCGGCCAGTTCCGACACCTGGTACAGCGTGTCGACAGAGCCTTCGCCCAGGGCCGCCACGGCCCCGTTCGACCCGCCATAGAAAGTCAGGTATGGAATCTGCTGCCCCGCATCGGCGGCAGCCTTGACCAGTAGGGTCATGTCCTGACCCCAGTTGCCGGTGATCACCGCATCGGCGCCGGACGAGATGATCTTCTGCACGTAGGGGGTGAAATCCTTCACCTTGGCCAGCGGGTGCAGCTCGTTGCCGACGATCTCGATATCGGGGCGCTTCTCGGCCAGCTGGGTCTCGGCGGCATGGGCCACCGCTTCGCCGTGCACGTAGTCCTGGCCGATCAGGTAGACCTTCTTGATGTCCTCATGCGAGGCGATCCAGTCGGTGATCCCGTTCATCTTCATGTCCGTATGGGCATCGAAACGGAAGTGCCAGAAGCTGCACGCCTCGTTGGTGAACTCGGGCGTCACGGCCGCATAGTTGAAGAATACAACCTCTTCGCCCGGGTTGCGGCGGTTATGCTTGTTCACCGCGTCGATGATCGCCGAGGCCACGGACGAGCCGTTGCCCTGAATGATGTAGCGCGCGCCCTGGTCGATGGCCTTTTGCAGCTGGACCAGCGATTCCTTGGGGCTGATCTTGTTGTCCAGACCCAGGATCTCGATCATGTCGCCGTTCACACCGCCATTGGCGTTGATGTGTTCGGCGGCCAGAACGAAGCTTTGATAGGCGGGTTCACCCGAAGAGGCCATGGCGCCCGACAGCGGGTCGATGAAGGCCATCTTCAGGGTGTCAGCCTGTGCGGCCTGAACGGCGCACAGCGACACGGCAGCCGCAAGCGCGGCTTTCACGGTCGATTTCATAATGTTCTCCTCCCTAGATGGAAAACAGGGTATGTACGCCCCGTCTCCCTACCAAGATCAAAAGGTCTCGGCGGCGGCTTGTCAAGCAATGTGTGAAATTCTATTCTGCAATGCGAAAGATAACCGTTGGGGAGGACGGTATGCTGGACCACAGCGACGACCCGGAGGTCTTCCGGGCCAATATTTCTTCATGGATCGAGCAGAACTGCGCGTCAGAGCTGCGGGACGTTCCCCGGACGAATCAAGAGATCTGCTGGGGCGGGAAACGGTTCGAGTTTTCCAGCCCCGCGCAGAAGGCCTGGATGCAGGCGGCGGCGGACACTGGCCTGTCGGCGCCCCGCTGGCCGGTCGAATACGGCGGCGCGGGCCTGACGCGGCAGCAGGAAAAGATCTACCGCGAGGAACTGGCACGGCTGAACGCCCCCACGCCGCTGGAAAGCTTCGGCCTCTGGATGCTGGGCCCGGCCCTGCTGGAATTCGGCACCCACGAGCAGAAGCTGCACTACCTGCCGCAGATCACCCGGGGAGAGATTCGCTGGTGCCAGGGCTATTCCGAACCGGGCGCGGGCAGTGACCTGGCCTCGGTCCAGACCCGGGCCGAGGACAAGGGCGACCACTGGCTGGTCAACGGCTCGAAGATCTGGACCAGCTATGCCGACAAGGCCGACTGGATCTTCGCCCTGGTGCGCACCGACCGCGAGGCGCCCAAGCATCGCGGCATTTCGTTCATGCTGATCGACATGGCGGCCCCGGGCGTCACCACCAAACCCATCCGCCTGATCTCGGGCGCCTCGCCCTTCTGCGAGACCTTCTTCGACAACGTCGTCGTGCCGAAGGAAGACCCGGCGGGCCTGTCGCGCATCGTGGGCGAGCTGAACCGCGGCTGGGACGTGGCCAAGCATCTTCTGACCCACGAACGCGAAATGATCGGCGGCGGCGCGCAGGGCCTGCTGGGCACCCGCTCTCTGGGGGCCTTCCTGCAAGACCTGGACGATCAGGTGCTGGCCGACCCGGTGCTGCGGACCCGTGCCATGGAATTGGAGGTCGACAGCCTGGCCACCGCCATGACCCTGGACCGCTACAAGGACATGGCGAAACAGGGTGGCGTCGGCCATGCCTCTGCCATGCTGAAATACGCGGGCACCGAGCTGAACAAGCGCCGCTATGAACTGCTGATGTCCGTCACCGGCAGCGACGGACTGGACTGGGACGGGGCCCATGGCGCCCTGCCGTCCGAATGGCTGCGCACCAAGGCCAATTCGATCGAAGGCGGCACCTCGGAAGTGATGCTCGACATCCTGTCGAAACGCGTCCTCGACCTGCCCAGCCAATAGGAGATCCAAGATGACCGCTTCTCTTGTGCCCTCCGGGGACGAAGTGATGCTGCGCGACAGCGCCCGGGCCTTTCTGGCAGAGGCCAGCCCGGTCAGCGCCCTGCGCGCCAACCGCGACGGGGGCCGGGCCTATGATCCCGCCCTCTGGTCCGAGATGGTGAAGATGGGCTGGGCCGGTGTGCTGCTGCCAGAAACGGCAGGCGGGTCCGACATGGGCCACCGCGCCGCCGGGATCCTGGCCGAGGAGATGGGAGAGGTGCTGGCCGCCTCGCCCTTCCTGTCCTCCGCCGTGATTGCCGCCACCGCCCTGCGCGCGGCGGGCAGCGCGCGGCTGGCGGGCATCGCCGAGGGCGCCACCTATGCGCTGGCCCTCGACGAGACGTCGAAATTCGCGCCCGAGCGGGCGGGCCTACAGGCCACCCGCGCCGGGAACGGCTATCGCCTGTCGGGGCGCAAATGCTTTGTCGCCGATGGAGGCAGCGCCGAGCGTGTGCTGGTGCTGGCCCGCACCGCAGGCGCCCCGGGCGAGGCAGAGGGCCTGACCCTCTTTGATCTGGACGCCAGCCGCGCCGGGATCACCCGCACGGCCCGCGCCACCGTGGACAGCCGCGATCATGCCAATATCGACTTCGACGCGGTCGAGGCCACGGGCGAGGATGTGCTGGGCGAGGCCGACAATGCCATGGCCGTGCTGGCCCCCGCCCTGCGGGCCGGTCAGGCGGGGCTGTCGGCGGAGCTTCTAGGCCTGACCTCTGGCGCCTTCGCCATGACCGCCGCCTATCTGCGCGAACGCCGCCAGTTCGGCCGCACCATCGGGTCTTTCCAGGCCCTGCAACACCGCGCCGCGCATCTGTGGTGCGAGATCGAGGTCACCGCCTCGGCCGTCGCCAACGCGGGCCGGGTGCTGGACGAAGCGCCCGGCGAGGCCGATCTGGCCGTTTCCGTCGCCAAGGCCCGCGCCACCCAGACCGCGAAACTGGCGGTCAGCGAGGGCGTGCAGATGCATGGTGGCATCGGCATGACGGACGAGTTCGACATGGGGTTCTACATGAAACGCGCCCGGGTGGGCGCCGAATGGCTGGGCGACTACGGCTATCACGCCGCGCGTGTCGCCGCCGCAAGGGGGTTCTGATGAGCTTGAAACCATCCGATCTGAACGATCTGACCGGCAAGGTGGCGCTGGTGACCGGCGGCGCCACGGGCATTGGCCGCATGGCCGCCGAGGGGCTGGTGGCCGCAGGCGCCCGCGTGCTGATCGCCTCGCGCAAGGGCGAGGCCTGCGAGGCCGTGGCGGCAGAGCTGAACGCGCTGGACCTGCCGGGCAGCGCCGAGGGTTTCGCGGGCGACGTGGGCAGCGAGGCAGGCATCGCGGCGCTGGCCGAGGCCGTGGCCGCGCGCACCGGCCAATTGCATATCCTGATGAACAACGCGGGCCGCACTTGGGGGGCACCCCTGGGTGAGTTCCCGCACGAGGCCTGGGGCAAGGTGCTGGACCTGAACGTCACCGGCATGTTCCAGCTGACCCAGGCCCTGCTGCCCCTGCTGGAGGCCGCAGGCACGCCGGACGACCCGGCGCGCGTCATCAACGTGGGCTCTGTCATGGGCGAGATCCCGAAAGGTCAGGGCGCCTATTCCTACGCCACCTCGAAGGCGGCGGTGCACCACATGACCCGCATCCTGGCCAATGAGCTGACGCCGCGCGGCATCACCGTCAACGCCATCGCGCCGGGCCCCTTCATGTCCAAGATGATGGCCTTCGCCATCGGCCACGAAGAGGGGCGCCGCAAGACCGCCGCCACCGTCCCCGCAGGCCGCGTGGGTCGCGAGGAAGACGTAGCGGGCGTGCTGCAATTCCTTTGCGGGCGCGGCGGCAGCTATGTCTCGGGCGCGGTGATCCCGCTGTCCGGGGGGATGCAGGTCGCCACCGCACAGGCTGCCTTCCTGGAGGACGCATGACCGAACTTACGCTGGAAGAGTACACCGCCCTGACCGGCCAAGAGCTGGGCGTGTCGGACTGGATCGAGGTCACCCAGGCCCGCATCGACGCCTTCGCCGACTGCACCGAGGATCACCAGTATATCCACACCGACCCGGCCCGCGCCGCAGACAGCCCCTTTGGCGGCACCATTGCCCATGGCTTCCTCACCATGTCGCTGCTCTCGGCCATGACCTACCAGATGCCCAATATCACCGGCACCAGGATGGCGGTGAACTACGGCATGAACCGGATGCGCTTCGTCTCGCCCGTGCCCTCGGGCGCGCGCATCCGGGGCCGTTTCGTGCTGCAAAAGGTCGAAGAGATCCGCCCGGGCGAGATCCAGACCACCACCGAGGTCACGGTCGAGATCGAGGGACAGGACAAACCCGCGCTGGTCGCCGAATGGCTGGGCCGGCGGTATTTCGGAGAAACATCATGAGCATTTCCTTTGCGGGCCGCGTGGCCATCGTCACCGGCGCGGGCGTGGGCCTGGGCCGCAGCCATGCCCTGGGCCTCGCCGCGCGCGGCGCCAAGGTGGTGGTGAACGACCTGGGCGTGGCCACCGACGGCACCGGCCAAAGCTCGGCCGAGGCCCAGGCGGTGGTCGAAGAGATCCGCGCGGCGGGCGGCGAGGCCATGGCGCATGGCGCCAATGTGACCGACGCCGCCCAGGTGCAGGACATGGTCGATCAGGCCGTGGCCCAATGGGGCAAGGTCGATATCCTCGTCTGCAACGCGGGCATCCTGCGCGACAAGACCTTCACCAAGATGGAGCTGGACGATTTCGCCAAGGTGGTCGATGTCCACCTGATGGGCTCCGTGGTGCCGACCAAGGCGCTGTGGGATCACTTCCGTGCGCAGAATTACGGGCGCATCGTCTATACCACCTCGGCCTCGGGGCTTTACGGCAACTTCGGCCAGTCGAACTATGGCGCGGCCAAGGCGGCGCTGGTCGGGCTGATGAACGTGCTGACCCAGGAAGGGGCCAAGTACAACATCCGCGCCAACCTGCTGGCCCCCACGGCGGCCACCCGCATGACCGAAGGCCTGCTGCCCGAACAGGTGCTGGAGCTGCTGCGCCCCGAGACCATCACCCCGGGCCTTCTGACCCTGCTGCACGAGGACGCCCCCAGCCGGATGATCCTGGGCGCGGGCGGCGGCTGTTTCACCGAAACCCGCATCTACGAGACCCCCGGCGTCGCCTTTGCCGACGACGAGCTGGACCCCGACACGATCGCCGCCCGGATGGAGGAGATCCGCGCCGAAGAGGGCCAGGAAGTCATGCCGGGCGCCTTCGCCCAGACGCGCAAATATGCCGCCATGGCGGCCAAGCTGCGCGGCATCGCCCTGCCCGAATAACCGAAGAACACCTGGCGCGGCCCCCGGGCCGCGTCCCCCAACACAGTCTCAGGGAGGAGACCCCCATGCGTGACGCCGTCATCGTCTCGACCGCGCGTACCCCGATCGGCAAGGCCTTTCGCGGTGCCTTCAACAACACCCAGGCGCAGGAACTGATCGGCCATGCCGTCAGCCACGCCGTGGCCCGCGCCGGGCTGGACGGGTCCGAAGTACAGGACTGCGTCATCGGCTGCGCCATCCAGCAGGGCTCGACCGGGGGCAACATCGGCCGCCAGGCGGTGATCCGGGCGGGTCTGCCGACCTCGGTCGCGGGCTTCTCGATGGACCGGCAGTGCGCCTCGGGCATGATGGCCATCGCCACGGCGGCCAAGCAGATCATCACCGACGGGATGCAGGTCGCCATCGGTGGCGGGGTCGAATCGATCTCGCTGGTGCAGAACCAGAACATGCGCACCGACCGCGCCCGCGATCCCTGGATCATGGAACACCGCCCCGACATCTACATGTCCATGCTGGAAACCGCCGAGATCGTCGCCGAGCGCTACGGCGTCACCCGCGAAGACCAGGACGCCTATTCCCTGCGCTCGCAGCAACGCACCGCCGCCGCCCAGGAGGCGGGCAAGTTCGACGATGAAATCGTGCCGATGACCGCCACCATGGGCGTCATGGACAAGGAGACGAAAGAGGTCTCCTTCCACGAGGTGACCCTGGCCAAGGACGAGGGCAACCGCCCCTCGACCACGCTGGAGGGGCTGCAATCCCTGGCGCCGGTCTTCAAGGACGGCCAGAAGGTGAAAGAGGGCAAGTTCATCACCGCCGGCAATGCCTCGCAGCTCTCCGATGGCGCCTCCGCCTCGGTGCTGATGGAGGCGAAAGAGGCCGAGAAGCGCGGGCTGCAACCGCTGGGCCGCTACATTGGCGTCATGGCCGCCGGTCTGGACCCCGACGAGATGGGCATCGGCCCGATCTACGCGGTGCCCAGGCTGCTGGAGGCCCACGGGCTGAAGATGGACGACATCGGGCTGTGGGAACTGAACGAGGCCTTCGCCTGTCAGGTGCTGCATTCGGCGCGCGTTCTGGGCATCCCGGAAGAGATCCTGAACGTCAACGGCGGCGCCATTTCCGTGGGCCACCCCTATGGCATGTCCGGCGCCCGCATGGTCGGCCACGCCCTGATCGAGGGCAAGCGCCGCGGCGCCCGTTACGTGGTCTGCACCATGTGCGTGGGCGGCGGCATGGGGGCGGCGGGCCTCTTCGAAGTGCTCTGATGGGCACGCTCTACCTGATCCGGCATGGTCAGGCCTCCTTCGGCGCGGCGGATTACGACGTGCTGTCGGAGGTGGGCCATGCCCAGTCCCGCGCCCTGGGCGACTGGTTCGCCGCCCAGGGCATCCGGCCCGACAGGGTGGCCCATGGCGGGTTGAAACGCCAGCGCGACACGCTTTCGGGCGTGCTGGAGGGCATCGAGGGCGCGCCGGACCCCGAGGTGCACCCCGGCCTGTCGGAGTTCGACTTCAAGGCCCTGCTCGATGCGCGTTTCGCCAGGGGCGGCGCGCCTGAACATATGCACGACGACCGCCGCAGCCATTTCCGCACCCTGCGCGACACGGTGCTGATGTGGCAGCGGGACGAGGTGGAAAACCCGCCCGAACCCTGGGCCGACTTCGCCGCCCGGGTCGAGGCCGCCCGCGCCCACCTGATGCGCGACGGCGCCGAGACGGTCTTTGCCGTCTCTTCCGGGGGCGCGATCAGCCAGATGATCGCCGCCACCCTCGGCGCCCCCGGCCAGGCCCAGATCGAGCTGCAATTGCAGACCCGCAACTGCGCCGTCGCCCGCTTCGTCTTCTCGCCCCGCCGCCATTTCCTGAACGGCTTCAACGAGACGCCCTTCCTCGCCAGCCCCGGCGACCCGCTGCTGACCTATTCCTAGGAGGCCCCGATGACGACCCAGACCCTCGACCTTGCCGCCGTCGAAACCTGGCTGAAAGCCCATCTGCCGGGCTTCGACGGCCCGCTGTCGGCCGAGAAATTCGCCGTTGGCCAGTCGAACCCCACCTTCCGGCTGACCACCCCGACGAAGAACTACGTGCTGCGCCGCAAGCCGCCGGGGGTGCTGCTGAAATCCGCCCATGCGGTGGATCGCGAGTTTCGGGTGCAAAAGGCCCTGGCCGACACGGATGTGCCGGTGGCGAAGATGCATCTGCTGTGCGAGGACGACAGCGTCATCGGCTCGGCCTTCTACGTGATGGACGAGGTCCAGGGGCGGCATTTCAACCTGCCCGACCTGCCCGACCTGTCCCAGGACGACCGGCGCCCGATCCAGGCCGAGATGTCGCGGGTGCTGGCCGCGATCCACGGGGTGGACCTGACAGCCACCGGGCTGGATGACTATGGCCCCGCAGGCAACTACTACCGTCGCCAGATCGACCGCTGGACGAAACAGTACCGCGCCGCCGAGACCGAGACCCGCCCCGAGATGGACGAGTTGATGGCCTGGCTCGACACCAATATCCCCGCCGATGACGGGCTGCGCACCCTGGTCCATGGGGACTACCGCATCGACAACATGCTGTTCGAACGCGACCGCCCGTGCATCGCCGCCGTACTGGACTGGGAGCTGTCCACCACCGGCCACCCCTATGCGGACGTGGCCGCGGTGATCATGCAATGGTCCATGCCCCAGGGCCCGGACGGACGTGGCCTGGCGGGCGTGGACCGCCGCGCGGCAGGGCTGATGGAGGACGAGGAATTCCTCGCCGACTACTGCGCCCGCGCCGGTCTGCCGGGAATCGACGGCTTCGGCTTCTACCTGGCCTTCACCTTCTTCCGCATGGCTGGCATCATCCAGGGTGTCTACAAGCGCGCGCTGGACGGCAACGCGTCGAACCCGGAACGCGGCCGCCAGATGGGCGCGCTGGTGCCCCGCTTCGCCGCCGCCGGCCTGGAGGCCGCGAAAACCGTCTGACCAGAGACCCGGGAGAGGACATGGATCCGAAGCTCGTCGAAGACCCCTACGCCCTGCAACGCCATATCGGCTTTTACATCACCGACTGGCGCGAGGGTTACGCGCGGTTCGAACTGCCGATGGAAGACTTCCTGATGAACCGCTACGGCATCCTGCATGGCGGGGTGCATTCGATGATGTGCGACACCGCCATGGGCTTTGCCGGCTGCTATACCGGCGATCCGGAGGTCAAGCAGCTGGCGATGACCCTGAACCTCAGCGTCAATTTTCTGGGCCAGATGCAGGGCAAGATGCTGATCGCCGAGGGTTTCCGAACGGGGGGCGGCAAGCGGACCTTCTTCGCAGAGGCGAAGATCAGCGACGAGACCGGCGTTCTCGCCGCCACCGGCACCGGCGTCTTCCGCGTCCGGCAAGGCGGCTGAGGGGGATTTCGGCCCGTGCCGGGCCGAAGCCTCCGGCGGGGATATTTCTGGCAATGAGAAGCGCAAGGGGCTGGCACCTGAAAGCCCCGACCGCCCCCCGGCTGCGACGTAGACCAACCGGGCGCAGCGCTTTCGTTGGCGGACGTTTCAGCCGGGGGACCGCCCGGGGCTTTGCCGCGCCCCGCCCCTCTCTTCTCGTTTGCCAAAAATATCCCGGGGGGAATTGAGCCCGCCAGGGCTCAAGGGGGGCAGAGCCCCCTTCCCACTTTCCCAAGAGGCGGCGCGTCAGAACAGCGCCTCGGCGCGGAAGCCTTCGGGGATCGTGTCGCGGCCCTCCAGCACCAGATCGGCCATCACCGCCCCCACCTTGGGCCCCATGCCGAAGCCGATCTTGAAGCCGCCATTGGCAATGTAATGCCCCGCCCGCCCCGGCCAGGCGCCCAGCATCGGCGCGCGGGACCGGGCGCGGGGGCGCAGGCCCGCCCAGCGTTCGATCACCGGCGCCGCGCGCAGCACCGGCACCGCGGCGCGGGCCGCCTCGATGACCGCGTCGAGCTGGGCATCGGTGCCCAGGCCCTCGAACTCCCGCTCTGTGGTCGAGCCCACGGCCACCGTGCCATCCGCATGGGGCACCACATGCACCCCGCCCGCAAAGATCTGCGGCACCGCTCCGGCGTCATGGCGCAAAAGCGCCGCCTGGCCCTTGATCGGCACGCCGACCTGGCGCCCGGCCTCGGCGCTCAACTCTGCCAGGCCCGCCGCGCCGGTGGCCCAGATCACCGCCCCTGCGTCGGGGGCCTCGGTCCCCACCTCGACACCACGGGCACGCAGAGCTGCCACCAGGGCGGCGCAGGCGCGGCGCGGGTGCATCCGGGCCGTCAGCGTGTCGTGGATCAGATAGCCCGAGGGGCTGACCGGCTCCCAGGGGGCGCCTGTGGCCGCGATCACCTGCCAGCTGGCACGGCCCTGCCAGAGCTGGGCCGCCGTGCCCTCGCGCGCCCGCGCCAGCTCGACCGCGCCCGCGTCCGCCAGGGGCTGCAACCGGCCAGAGCGGGCATAGCCCGCCGTCACGCCGCCCGTGGCCTCGACCTCGGCCCAGAAGTCCTCGGCCATCAGCAGGCTGTCCAGCTGGAAAGCCTTCTTCTCGTTCCAGGTCTCGGGCACATGGGGCGCCAGGGCGCCGACCAGCCCGCCCGAAGACCCGGCGCCGGGCCCGAAGGGATCGACCACCCGCACCCGCGCGCCGCGCGACACGCAGGCCCAGGCGCAGCTAAGGCCGAAGATCCCCGCGCCGCGCACCGTCACATCCACGCCACCGCTTGCCATTCCCCGGCCTCCGTTCCAAATTGCCCGTGATTTCCCTTTCCTAGAGGATCGCCCCATGCAGGGCCAGAGACCCAGCGAAGCCCCGGCGCTGGAGTGGAAAGAGGGCGATGTGCCCGTCGCCACCCGCTTCGACGACCCCTATTTCAGCCTCGGTGACGGGCTGGCCGAGACCGGCCATGTCTTCCTGGCGGGCAATGACCTGCCGCAGCGCTTCCGCGACGGCTTTCACGTGGCGGAACTGGGCTTTGGCACCGGGCTCAACCTGCTGGCGGTGTGGCAGCTGTGGCGCCAGGCGGGCGCGCCGGGGGTGCTGCATTTCACCACCTTCGAGGCCTACCCGATGGCGCCTGCCGACATGGCCCGCGCCCAGGCGGCCTTTCCCGAGATCGCGCCCCTGACCCGGGAACTGGCCCCGCATCTGGGCGCCCGTGCCTTCGACCTGCCCGACCTGGCCTTCCGCATGATCGAGGGCGACGCCCGCGACACCCTGCCCGCCTGGGACGGGGCGGCGGATGCCTGGTTCCTCGACGGCTTCGCGCCCGCCAAGAACCCCGAGCTTTGGGGCGCGGATCTGATGCAGGCGGTGCATGATCACACCCGCCCGGGCGGCACGGCGGCGACCTATACCGCCGCGGGCCATGTGCGCCGTGCCCTGGCCGCCGCCGGGTTCGAGGTGACGCGCGCCCCGGGCTATGGGCGCAAGCGGCATATGACCCGCGCTATCCGACCCGAGACGGAGGGCCGGGTATGACGCCCCAGAACACCCGCCTTGGCATCTGGCTGATGATCCTGACCACCCTGATCTTTGCCAGCCAGGATGCCCTGTCGCGGCATCTGGCGGGCACCTACAACACCTGGATGGTGGTGATGATCCGCTATTGGTTCTTCGCCGCCTTCGTCATCGGGGTGGCCACGCGCAAGGCCGGTGGCATCCGCGCCGCCGCCGCCACGACGCAACCCTGTCTTCAGGCCTTCCGGGGCGTGCTGCTGGCGCTGGAGGTCTGCGTCATGGTGGTGGCCTTCACCCATCTGGGCCTGATCGAGACCCAGGCCGTCTTTATCTGCTACCCGCTGCTGATCGCCGCCCTCTCGGGGCCGGTGCTGGGCGAAAAGGTGGGCTGGCGGCGCTGGTCGGCCATCGGCCTGGGCTTCGTCGGCGTGATGGTGATCCTGCAACCAGGGATGTCGGTCTTTGCCCCCGCCGCCATCCTGCCGCTGATCGCCGCCGGCATGTTCGCCACCTACAGCCTGCTGAACCGCTATGTGGCGCGGCGCGACAGCTCGGCCACCTCGTTCTTCTGGACCGGCTGGGTCGGCGCGGTCGTGATGACCCTGCTGGGCGTCTGGTTCTGGGAACCGATGACGGCCCCCGACTGGGGCTGGATGGCGGTCCTTTGTGTCACCGGGGCCTTCGGGCATTACCTGCTGATCCGGGTCTACGAACTGGCCGAGGCCAGCGCGGTGCAGCCCTTCGCCTATTTCCAGCTGGGCTTTGGCGCGCTGATCGCCATTCCGGTCTTCGGCGAGACGATCCGCCCCAATGTCGCCATCGGCGCGGTGATCGTCATTGCCGCGGGCCTATTCACCCTGTGGCGCGAGCGGCATCAGGGTTGAGCCCTGAAGCTCGGCGGTGAAGGGGATCGGCAGCGGATCCAGACCCAGCCGGGCGCGATAGACCGGCAGGCTTTCGGCCACCCGCTGCACGTAGTTGCGGGTTTCGCGGTAGGGGATCGTCTCGATCCAGTCGACGATGTCGATATCCGGGTCGCGCGGGTCGCCGTAGTCCTTGATCCAGGCGCGGGCGCGATGCGGCCCGGCGTTATAGCCGATCGACATCAGCACCACATTGCCCCAGAACTCGCCGCCCAGCTCGGCCAGATAGGCGCCGCCCAGGGTGGCGTTGTGGCGCCAGTCCTCGGTCAGCCAGGCGGGATCGTGGTCGATCTCTAGCCCGTTGGCCACATGGGTGGCGGTGCCCGGCATCAGCTGCATCAGCCCCGCCGCGCCCACGGGAGAGCGCACGCCAGGGTCGAACTCGCTTTCGCGGCGGGCGATGGCCAGGGACATCTCGGGCGCGATCGGCAGGGGCATTTCGGCCAGCGGATGCAGCGGATAATAGGCGCGCGGCAGGATGACGTTTTCCTGCGCCGCCAGCTTGCCCAGACGCACCGCCAGATGGGCCTCGCCGCGCGCCTCCAGCAGCGCCGCCAGGCGGGCCAGGTCGCCGGGATCCAGGCTTTCGGCCCAGTGCATCAGGAAGATCTCGCCGGTCACCGGCTGGCCCGAGGCGGTCAGCAGCATGGCGGCGCGGCGCAGCTCGGCCCCCTCGACGGCGCTGCCCTGCCAGTCGGGCAGGGCTTCGGACCCCGCAAGGGTGGCGTCGAAGGGAAGGCCGGCCTTTTCCGCCGACAGCAGGCCGTAGAAGGTGGTCTGATGCTGGGCGCCCGCCTCATAGGCGGTCTGGGCCAGATCGCTGTCGCCCATGGCCTCGCGAGCGCGGCCGATCCAGTACCAGGCGCGGCCCAGCGAGATCGAGCCTTCGACCCCCTTTTCCAGCGCGCTGAAATGGGTCAGCGCAGTGGCCGGATCGTCCAGCCAGTTCAGCGCGATATAGCCCGCCAGCCATTCCAGATCGGCGAAGGTGCCCCCCTGCGACAGCTGGTGGTGGGCGGCCAGCACATAGGCCTCTTCGGGTTTGTCATCGTCAAACAGCGTCAGCCGCGCCCAGAGGCGGCGTTCGGGGCCCCAGAGCTCGGCCTGGCCCAACCCGCCGGGGATCTCGCTTTGCGCCAGCAGGATCTCGCGCGCCTCGGCCTCGCGCCCGGCGGCCAGATGGGCGCGGAAGCGGGCATAGGCCAGGCCCGGATCGGCGCGGGCCGCGCGGGGCAGATCGGCGATGGCCTTGTCCGCCTCCTCGGCTCCGGCGCGGGCCAGGCGGCGCGCCTCTGACAGGGCGGCCAGGTCGGCGGGCAGGCGGGCGGCCATGCGCTTTTGATCATCGGCGGCCCCGGCCCAGAACATCGCCTCGGCCCGCTCGGCGTGATGGCGCGCCAGGGCGGGGCCGAAACTGTCGAGGAAACGCGCCTCCAGCCCCTCGGACATGGGCATCTCGCGCCAGGCGCGGATCGCCTCGGCCTGGGCGGCGGCGGTCTCGCCCGCCTGCGCCAGGGCGCGGGCGTGGATCAGCGCCCCCTCGGCGGTCTGGGCGGGCTGACCGTCGAAGAAGGCGCGCACCTGTTCCGGCGTGGCGCTGGCAAAGGCGCCCTCGTTCACCCGCCGCATCAGCGCCAGCCCCGGCCAATCGGGATGGGCGGCCAGGAAGACCAGCAGGTCCGAGGCGCTGCCCTGTCCGGCGCGCAGCCGGGCCCATTCGACGATCTCCTGCGCCAGGGGGCCGTCGCGGCCCGCCACCTGGGCGGCGCGGTCCCAATCTCCCCGGGCAATGGCCTGAAACGCCCAGGCCAGAGGTCTGGGCGCGATCCGCGCGGGCCCCTCGCGCGCCGGTTCGGCGGTCGTCGCCGCGGCGCCGAAGGGCGCCAGAAGCGCCGTGCACAGGGCGAAAACCGCCCGAAAACCTGTCACTCTCACTTGTTTTGGCCCCAATCCGAAGGTATGCGACGTCGACGATAATGCGCCGTCCCCGCCTCTCAACTCACATATCCGGCAGGACGGTTTCACCCCCGGGTCCGCGCGGTTTTCCGCCACCCGTCACGATGTAGAAGGAGCGTGTCATGTTCAAAGGGTCCATCCCTGCCCTGGTCACGCCGTTCAAGGACGGCGAGCTGGATCTGGTGACGCTCAAGAAGCTGGTCGACTGGCATGTGGCGCAGGGCTCGAACGGGCTGGTGCCCGTGGGCACCACCGGCGAATCGCCCACCCTGTCGCTGCGCGAGCACGAGATCGTGGTGGAAGAGGTGGTGAAATACGCCGCCGGCCGGATTCCGGTGATCGCGGGGGCGGGCGCCAACAACACCGCCGAGGGCGTGCGCCTGATCCGTCACGCCGCCGAAGTGGGCGCCGATGCCGCCCTTGTGGTGACCCCCTATTACAACAAGCCGACCCAGGCCGGGCTGATCGCGCACTACACCGCGATGCATGACGCCGCCGAGCTGCCGATCGTGATCTACAACATCCCCGGCCGGTCGGTGATCGACATGACCCCCGCCACCATGGCCGAGCTGGCCCGCCTGCCGCGCATCATCGGCGTCAAGGACGCCACCGGCAAGCTGGACCGGGTGGCCTTTACCCGGATGCTCTGCGGGGCCGATTTCTGCCAGCTGTCGGGCGAGGATGCCACCGCCGTGGGCTTCAACGCCATGGGCGGCGTGGGCTGCATCTCGGTCACCGCCAATGTGGCGCCGAAGCTGAGCGCCGAAATGCAGGCCGCGACCCTGGCGGGCGACTATGCCAAGGCGCTGGAATACCAGGATCTGCTGCTGCCGCTGCACGAGGCGATCTTCCTGGAGCCGGGCGTGTCGGGCGCCAAGTTCGCCATGTCGGAACTGGGCCTGTGCAGCCCCGAGGTGCGCCTGCCCCTGCTGGAGCCGACCGAGCCGGTGAAGGAAAAGATCCGCGCCGCCATGCGTCACGCGGGCCTTTACGAGACCGCCGCCGCCTGACGGCGCGCTAGGAGATGCAGGGGCCGTCCTTCGGGGCGGCCTTTTGCGTTCGCGCCCCTTTCTGCGCGGGCGCGCCCGCGGGCGGCTGTAGCGTTTGAGTATTTTTGGCCCAGTGAAAGAGCGGGGGTGGCGCCCCGGCCCTGGCGTTGCTTTCCCCGGGGCGATGACTAGGTAGGGTCCAGATCTTTGCGAGGGCCCCATGATCCAGTTCCTGCTTGTCGTCCTGCTGATTGTCGCGGCCCTTCTGGGGGTGCTTGCCCTGCGCCGCCGCGCGCGGCAGGCGCGGCGGGCGGCGGGGCTGAGTGCCGCGCAGCGGGCCATCGTCGCCGCCGAGGTGCCCCTGTCGCGCGCCCTGCCCGAGGCGCTGCGGCCCACCTTCGAGGCGCGGATCACCGATTTCCTGGATCAGGTCGAATTCACCGGCTGCAACGGGCTGGAGGTGACGGAGGAAATGCGCCTGTCGATCGCCGCCCAGGCCTGCCTGCTGATCGCCAATTCCGGCGCCTGGTACGAGACCCTGCGCAGCGTGCTGGTCTACCCTGACGCCTTCCGCTCGCGGCTGAAGGAGCATGACGGCTACGTGGTGACCGAACGCGAGACCGTGCGCAGCGGCGAAAGCTGGGCCCAGGGGCCGGTCGTCCTGTCCTGGGCCGATGCGCAGCACGGCGCCGAGCTGGCCCATGACGGCCATAACGTGGTCTTTCATGAGTTCGCCCATCAGCTGGACGATCTGTCGGGGGCCACCGACGGGATGCCCGACCTGGCCCCGGGACAAAGCCGCGCCGAGTGGCGCCATGTCTTCGACCAGGCCTATGCGCAGCATGTCTACCGGGTCGAGAACCACCGCCAGACGCTGTTCGACCCCTACGGCGCCGAGGGCCCGCAGGAGTTCTTTGCCGTGGCGGTCGAGGCCTTCTTCGAGACCCCGCACCATGTGCAGACCCATGCGCCCGAGGTCTACGACCAGCTGACGCAGTTCTTTGCCCTGGATCCGGCCAGCTGGGCGCGCCCCTAGCGGCGGTAGGGATCGGCGGCGGCGCGGCTGTCCGACAGGGTGCCGGTGCGGCGTTCGACGATCTGTTCGATCGCATCGGCCAGATGCTCTTCGGCGATGTTGTAATCGCCACGGGCGACGCGGATTTTGTGCGCCTCCAGCAGGACATCCGCATGGGTGGCGCCCTCGGGCGGGAAGAACTTGTAGCTGGCCAATTCGATCAGCAGGCCCAGCGGATCCTTGAAATAGATCGAATCCATGAAACCGCGATCCTTCACCCCGGAATGCTTGATCCCGCGTTCGTCCAGCCGCGTGAGGGTCTGGGCAAAGGTGGCCGCAGAGACGTTGAAGGCCAGGTGATGCACACAGCCCGGGTCCATCGGCGTGCGCTCATGGACCGGTTTGCGGTCTTCGTTGGTGAAGATGGTGATCAGCCGCCCGTCGCCGGGATCGAAATAGAGATGCCCCTGGTTCGGGTCGTCCAGATTGGGCTGATCGAAGACGAAGGGCATCCCCAGGACGCCTTCCCAGAAATCAATGCTGGTCTGCCGGTCGGCACCGGTAAGGGTGATATGGTGCACCCCCTGAACCTGAAGCTTGCGCATGACGTGTCTCCTCCGCGATTGCAGAAGAAAGGTCGGTCAGCGCGGCGCCCCGGTCAACGCCACTGGCCCACAGGCACCTGCGGATCCGCGCACAATGGCGCGGATCCAAAGCGCTTTTCGTGCGCGATCAAACGCCCGCGTCGACAATGGCCTTGGCCAGGACCGGCACCGTCTCGGTGTTCAGACCGGCAATGTTCATCCGGCTGTCCCCGACCATGTAGATGCCGCTGTCATTGCGCATCTTCTCGACCAGCTCGGCCGAGCAGCCCAGGCGCGAGAACATGCCCCGGTGCTGGGCCAGGAAGGCGAAGCGGTCGGAGTTGGTCAGGCGGGCCAGTTCGGCGGCCAGCTGTTCGCGCAGGCCCAGCATCCCCAGGCGCACCTCTTCCAGCTCTTCCTTCCACATCGCCGTCAACTCGTCGTCATGCAGGATGGTGGCGACGATACGCGCGCCGTGGTCCGGCGGGAAGGAATAGTTCTGACGGTTCAGATAGGCCAGGGTGCCCTGGTTGACCTTGGTCTTGCCCGCATCCTTGGCCACGGCCATCAGCAGGCCGGTCCGCTCGCGGTAGATGCCGAAGTTCTTCGAGCAGGAGGCGGCGATCAGCAGTTCGGGCACGTTGGCGGCCACGTAACGGGTCGCGGCGGCGTCCTCGTCCAGGCCGTCGCCGAAGCCCTGGTAGGCGATGTCGATCATCGGCAGGGCCTGGGCGGCATTCAGCGCCTCGACCACGTCCTTCCACTGATCCAGGGTCAGGTTGGCGCCGGTCGGGTTGTGGCAGCAGCCGTGCAGCAGGACCACGTCACCGGGGCGTGCCCCTTGCAGGTCCTCGATCATCCCGGCGAAGTCGATACCGCCGGTGGTGCTGTCGAAATAGCGGTAGGGCACGGTCTCGATGCCGAGATAGTTCAGGATCGAGATATGGTTCGGCCAGGTCGGGTTCGAGACGAAGACGCGGGCGCCGGGGTTGGCCATCTTGATCATCTCGAAGGCCTGGCGCACGGCGCCGGTGCCGCCGGGGGTGGTGACACCCGCCACCTGCTCGGGCGCCACGGCGTCGGCCAGGACCAGCTTGCGGATCGCCTCGATGAACAGCGGCTCACCGGCCAGGCCGGTGTAGCTTTTCGAGGTCTGCTCTTCCCAGATACGTTTCTCGGCGGCCTTCACCGCGCGCATCACCGGGGTCACGCCCTGGGCGTTCTTGTAGACACCGACGCCCAGATCGACCTTCTGCTCGCGCGGGTCGGCCCGGTACATCTCCATCAGCATCAGGATCTTGTCGGCGGGTTGTTCCTTGAGGTTCTCGAACATTCTCTCACTCTCCAGTGGCAACGGGCAGGGTGGGGAAGGCCCCCCATTCTGTCCAGGAGCCGTCGTAAACTGCATGGTCCGTCTTGCCGATCCGTTCCAGCGCCAGGGCCAGCACGCAGGCGGTGACGCCCGAGCCGCAGCTGGCGATCACCGGCTTTTTCAGATCGACGCCTGCCGCCTCGAAGGTGGCGCGGATCCCGGCGGGATCCTTCATCGTCTTGTCGTCGTTCAACAGGGACGTATAGGGGACGTTCTTGGCCCCCGGGATATGCCCCGAGCGGAGGCCCGGGCGCGGTTCGGCCACCTCGCCGCGGAACCGCTCGGCGGCGCGGGCATCGACGATCTCGGTATCGCCCAGCTTGGCGGCGGCGCTGACCTGGGTCACGTCCTTCACCATCTGGTTCTGGCGGCGCACGGTCATGTGGCGGTCGCGGATCACCGGATCCATGTCCTCGACCTCGCGGCCCTCGGCCAGCCATTTGGGCAGGCCACCGTCCAGCACGGCGATGTCGAACTGGCCCATCAGGCGGAAGGTCCACCAGACGCGGGCGGCGGAAAACAGGCCCTGGCTGTCATAGACCACCACCTGGTGGCCATCGCCCACGCCCATGGCGCGCATCCGCGACATGAACTTTTCCACCGTGGGCACCATATGCGGCAGCTCGGAACGCTGGTCGCTGATCTCGTCGATGTCAAAGAAGCGGGCGCCGGGAATATGCACGGCGTCATATTCGGCCCGGGCGTCGCGGTCGGTGCCGGGCAGGAACAGGCTGGCATCCAGGATCCGCAGATCGGGATCCTTCAGGTGTTGGGCCAGCCAGTCGGTGGAAACCAGTATCCGCGGGTCGTCCTGCATGATGCGCCTCTCCGATGAAAACCGCCGATTCCCTAGCCCCCCTGCCCGCACAAGGCAAGGAAAAGCCCCGCGCGGGCCTTAGTGCTGTTCCTTCAGCAGCCGCTGCTTCTGGCGGTTCCAGTCGCGCTTGGCCTCGGTGGCGCGCTTGTCGTGGTTCTTCTTGCCCTTGGCGATGCCGATCTTCACCTTCGCCATGCCGCGATGGTTGAAGTACAGGACCAACGGCACCAGGGTCATCCCCTCGCGCTGCGTCGATTTCCACAGGTTGGCCAATTCCTTCTTGGAAACCAGCAACTTGCGCCGACGCCGGTCCTCGTGACCGAACATCGCCTGCTCGTAGGGGGCAATGTAGGAATTGACCAGCCACAGCTCGCCATCCTCGACCGCCGCATAGCTTTCCGCGATGTTGGACTGGCCGGTGCGCAGGCTTTTCACCTCGGACCCCTGCAACTGGATCCCGCATTCCAGATCGTCCTCGATCGCGTAATCGAAGCGTGCGCGGCGGTTCTCCGCGATGACCTTGTAATTCGGGTTGTCTGGTTTCTTCGCCATGATCGGGCCTCTTTACGCCAGCCGGGCGGGGACTGTCCATCGGGGCTTTCCGCCGCCCCGCGCCACTTGCGGAAAACATTTCCGCATTGCGGGTTGCCCTGCCCGGCAGAGGGCTTAACCTGTGCTGCAAAGAAAGGATTTCAAGATGACCGAGATGATGAAACGGATCGTTCAGGCCCGCCGCCCCAATGGCTTCCCGGTGGCCGAGGATTTCCGCCTGGAAGAGGTGCCCCTGCCCCAGCCCGCCGAGGGCGAGATCCTGGTGCAGGTGACCCATCTGTCGCTGGACCCCTACATGCGCGGCCGCATGGATGACGTGGCCAGCTATACCGCCCCGCAAGAGCTGGACCAGACCATGGGTGGCGGCGCCGTGGGCCGGGTGCTGGAAAGCCGCAGCGACAGATTCGCGCCGGGCGATCTGGTCTTCGGCATGTTCGGCTGGGCCAGCCATGGGGTGCTGCCCGCCAAGGCCTGCCGCAAGCTTGACCCCGATCTGCCCCCCTCGACCGCCCTTGGCGTGCTGGGGATGCCCGGCTTCACTGCCTGGTCCGGGCTCGAGGCCTACGGCAAGCTGAAGGCGGGCGAGACCCTGGCGGTGGCCGCCGCCACCGGCCCCGTGGGCTCGATGGTGGGTCAGCTGGCCCGGCTGAAGGGGCTGCGCGCCGTGGGCATCGCTGGCGGGGCGCAGAAACAGGCCCTGCTGACCGAGCGGTTCGGCTTTGACGCCGCCATCGACCACCGCGCCCATGGCGACGCCCGCGCCATGCGCACAGCCCTGGCCGAGGCCTGCCCCGACGGGATCGACGTCTATTTCGAGAATGTCGGCGGCGCCGTCACCGGCGGCGCCCTGCCGCTGATGAACCTGCACGGCCGCATCATCGTCTGCGGCATGATCGCCTGGTATTCCGGCGAAACCGACGAGACCGGCGCCATGCCGCTGCAAAAGATCTGGCGCATGGCGCTGGTGAAACGGCTGACCATCCAGGGCCTGTTGCAGACCGACCATGTGGCCCGTTTCGGCGACTTCCTGCGCGAGGTGACGCCCTTGGTGAAATCCGGCCAGATCGCCTATCTCGAAGACGTGGCCGAAGGGCTGGAAAACACCCCCGCCGCCTTCTTCTCGATGCTGCGGGGCGGCAATACCGGCAAGCAGGTGGTCAAACTCTGATCCCCGCCGAAGCCGGGGCGTCGCCTGCGCGGCGCCCCCGCCCGGCCCGCAAAAAGGGCGCGAGACCAGCCACCCGGTCCCGCGCCCCTCTCTTCTCATTGCTGAAAATATCCCGGGGGGTGCGGGGGGCTGGCCCCCCGCTAAAAGGCGTGGTGCGGGGGGCTGGCCCCCCGCTTCCTTCTACGTGCGAGGGCGCAGCCCTCGCGACCACTAGAGACGAGCGTGAACGCTCTTGGGCCCCACTTCAGCCGCCCAGCTTGCCGTCCAGGATTTCCTGCAAATCGGCATAGGTCATGTTGGAATGCTTCTCGCCGTCGATCAGCAGGGTGGGCGTGGCGTTGATCTCGTCGGCCTGGGCGTTCTTCTGATACCAGGCGGTCAGGGTCCGGGCCAGGGTGACGTCGTTCAGGCATTCCTCCAGCGTGGCATCTTCCATGCCCGCCAGGCGCCCGATCTTGCGCAGGTTGTCGGCGATCTGCGCCTCGCTTTCGGCGCCACGCAGCCAGGTGTTCTGCGACTTGTAGAACATCCCCGCCAGGCCAAAGAACTTCTCGGGGCCCGCGCAGCGCGCGATCATCGAGGCCCAGAGGCCGTAACGGTCGAAATAGACATCGCGGTAGATGAAACGCACCTTGCCGGTGTCGATGTAATCCACCTTCAGCCGGTTAAAGACGCGCTCGTGGAAATCGGCGCAATGGGGGCAGGTGAAAGAGGCGTATTCCACCATCGTCACCGGCGCATCCTCGGCGCCCAGAACCATCTCGACCACCGAAGAGGTGTCGATCTCGTCCAATTCGGGGCTGGCCGCCCCGGCGTTCACCTGGGTCTGCGCCTCGGCGGGGCGGTTCATGTACCAGTAACCGCCCCCGGCGGCTGCCACGACGACGGCGGCGCCGCCTCCGATGAGGAACCTGCGATCCATTATGGGTCGTCCTTTCTCAAGTCCTGTGTGTCTTGCTCAAAACATTCTGTGCCAGCCGCTCCAGCGCATCTTTCAGGCCGCTATCGGCGATGCCCTCGGCCACCTCATGGGCGCGGGCGACCACCTCGGGCGGCGGGGGCGGCGGGGTATAGCTGGCCTGGCTGCGCTCGAAGGCCACGCGGCCTTCCTCGAAGCCGGTCCGCGCGGTCTGGGTAATGCGCACGCGGGAAATGGCGTTATAGCCATAGACGCCGTTGACCTTGGCGCGCAGGCGTTCCTTTTCCATCTCCAGCACCGGGGCATGGGCGCCGGTGGTCAGCAGGACCAGCGTCGCCCCCATCGAGCCCCGGCCGTATTTCACCTCGACCGGGCGGGCCATGGCAGCCATGTCGGCGCCCACGATCTCTTCCCAATGGGTCAGCAGCCGCGACACGGCAAAGCCGCGGGCCTCGCCGGCCTTGCGGATGCGGGTCTCCAGCAGGCCATAGGTCCGCTTGAAACCATAGGTCGAGGTCGCGCGTCGCGCCATTGGGTCGGGCCTTTCGCTGTCATCGGGGCACCGGGCGGGGTTTCATCCTGGCCGAAGGGTTGCATCCCCCGGGCCAGCGCTATTCTAGTCAGCGGAACCGGGCGCGCCAATGTGAAAGGCCGCGCCCGCCCCTGACGAGGCATAAAGAATGCGTGACACGGCGCAAGCGGCAGCTTTGCTTTCCTGGTACGACCGCCACGCAAGGGCCCTGCCCTGGCGGGTGCCGCCCGCGCAAAGCCGCGCGGGCCACCGCCCCGATCCCTATCACATCTGGCTGTCCGAGGTGATGTTGCAGCAGACCACGGTGGCCGCGGTGAAGGAGTATTTCACCCGGTTTACCACCCTCTGGCCGACGGTGCAGGATCTGGCGGCGGCCGAGGATGCGCGGGTGATGGGCGAATGGGCGGGGCTGGGCTATTACGCCCGCGCCCGCAACCTGCTGAAATGCGCCCGGGTGGTGGTGGCCGACCATGGCGGGCGCTTTCCCGACAGCCGCGAGGCGCTGCTGAAGCTGCCCGGCATCGGCCCCTATACCGCCGCCGCCATCGCCTCGATCGCCTTCAACCGGGCCGAAACGGTGGTGGACGGCAATGTCGAACGGGTCATGGCGCGTCTTTTCGACATCCACACCCCCCTGCCCGCCGCCAAGCCCGAGCTGACCGAGAAGGCCGCGCAGATGACGCCCAAGGACCGCCCCGGCGACTATGCCCAGGCGGTGATGGACCTGGGCGCCACGATCTGCACGCCGCGGTCCCCCGCCTGCGGTCTCTGCCCCTGGATGGAGCCCTGCGCCGCCCGCGCCGCCGGCACCGCCGCCGAGCTGCCCAAGAAGACCCCGAAGAAGCCCAAACCCACCCGGCTGGGCGTGGCCTATATCGCGCGCCGCGCCGATGGTGCCTTCCTCTTGGAAACCCGCCCCGACAAGGGCCTGCTGGGCGGGATGCTTGGCTGGCCCGGCTCGGACTGGGCCGAAGAGCTGCCCGCCCATGACCCGCCACTGGCCGCCGACTGGCGGCAGGCAGAGGGCGAGGCCCTGCACACCTTCACCCACTTTCACCTGCGTCTTCAGGTCCGCCTGGCCGAGGTGCCCCAGGGCGCCAACCCCGAACGCGGGCAGTTCCTGCGGCCCGAGCAGTTCCGCCCCTCGGATCTGCCCACGGTGATGAGAAAGGCATTTGACCTGGCCCGCGACAGGTTCATAGTCGGGACCTGACGCGCGTCTCGCCCCAGGAGGGCAAATGATGAGCACTTCGCAAGATCTCTCCAGTTTCCGCCGCGCGGCGCCCTTCTGGCTGTCGCTGCTGATGGTGCCGCTGATCGTCATCGGCACGGTCTGCGGCGGCTGGACGGTGCTGTTGCCGCCGCTTTACGGGCTGGGCCTCTTCTCGGTCCTGGACCGCCTGTTGGGTCTGAACACCGAAAACGCCGATCCCGAGACCGGCGAAGAGGATCTGCTGTGGTATCGCGCTATCACCCTGATCTGGGCGCCGGTGCAATTCGTCACCCTGTTCTGGGCGATCTGGTACACCCGCCAGACGGAAACCCTGGGCCTTCTGGAGGTGATCGTGCTGTTCTACGGCATAGGCCTGATGTGCGGCGCCATCGGCATCGTCTACAGCCACGAACTGATGCACCAGACCAACAAGCGCGAGCGCTGGCTGGCCGACATCCTGCTGGCGATGACGCTGTATTCCCATTTCCGCAGCGAACACCTGCTGGTCCATCACGTGGCCGTCGGCACCCCGCGCGATGCGGTAACCGCGCACTATAATGAAAGCTTCCCGCGGTATTTCTGGCGCGTGCTGCGCGACTGCCCGCGCTCTGCCTGGAACGCCGAGGTGGCGCGGCTGAAACGCAAGGACCTGCCACCCACCGACCGCCGCAACCCCTTCTGGCGCTACGCCGCGCTGCAAGGGGCAATGCTGCTGATCGCGCTGATCCTTGGCGGGCTGCCGGGGCTGCTTCTGTTCCTCTACCAGGCCTTCATCGCGGTCTGGATGCTGGAGCTGACCAACTACGTTGAACACTACGGGCTAACGCGAAAATACCTCGGCAACGGCAAGTTCGAACATGTCAAACCGCATCACAGCTGGAACGCCTCGCACACGGCAACCAACTGGCTGCTGATCAACCTGCAACGCCATTCGGATCATCACTACAAACCCGACCGCCGCTTCCCGCTGTTGCAAACCTACACCGACGGCGAGGCACCCGAACTGCCGCACGGCTATCCGCTGATGACCATGCTGGCGATGATCCCGCCGCTGTGGCGCCGCCGGATGAACCCGCGCGTGCGGCTGTGGCGGCAGATGTACTACCCAGAGATCACCGACTGGACGCCCTACAAGACCGGGCGCCACGAGGGCCTGCCCGGTTAAGTGGAAGGGGGCTCTGCCCCCGCCCGCCTGCGGCGGTCTCCCCCGGAGTACTTTTGGCCCAGTGAAAGAGCGAGACGGGCCCAAGAGAGTGCCGGACTTTTGCAATCGAGAGGTTGGAACCGCAGGGAGGCGGAAGCCGGGCGCCTCGCTGGCACCTCCTGCTCTTTCACTGGGCCGGAAATACTCCGGGGGTCCGGGGGCAGAGCCCCCGGCCTTGGGTCAGGCGGCCATCACGCGGGACAGGTGGTAATCGGTATCGCCCAGCTGGGCGTCGATCATCACCAGGCGCTTGGCATAGTGCGAGCCGGGGTATTCCCAGGTCATGGCGATCCCGCCGTGCATCTGGATCGCCTCTTCGGCCACCAGACGCCCGGCGCGGCCGATCAGGTTCTTGGCCATCGAGGCATAGCGCCCGGCATCGGGACCACCCAGCTCTGCCGCCGCCTTGATGGTGATCGAGCGGGCCTGTTCGATCTCGGTCAGCATGTCGACGGCACGGTGTTGCAACGCCTGGAACTGGCCGATGGCCACGCCGAACTGCTTGCGGGTGCGCAGATAGTCCAGGGTCATGGCATAAAGCGCATCCATCGCCCCCACGGCCTCGGAACACAGCGCCACGATCCCGGCGTTGACCGCGTCCCCCAGGGCCGCGCCCGCATCGGTGATCAGCAGGCGCGCGGGCGCCGCCTCCAACACCACCTCGGCCGCGCCGCCGCCGTCGATCATCGCGTAGCCGGTGATCGAGGCCGCCTCTGCCGCCACCTCGAAAAGCGCCACCTTGCCGTCCAGCTGCGCCGCCACCAGCAGCTTGTCGGCCACCTGGCCGCCATAGACCACCGATTTGCGGCCCGTCAGCGCGTGGCCCTCGCCCGAGGGCGCGGCCTGGGTCTCGATGGCGCCCAGGTCGTACCAGGCGTCGATCTCGCCGATAGCCACGGCATATCTCACCGCGCCCGACAAGAGCGCCTCCTGGTCCTCATCCGCCGCCTTCAGCAGGCGCGAGGCCATGAGCGCGGCCAGCACCGGCTCGGGGCAGAGCGCACCGCCCAGGGCCTCGAAGACCACCGAGATGTCAAAGCCGCTGCCGCCGAAGCCGCCGGCCTCTTCCGGGGCCAGGGCAAAGAGCGCGCCCAGCTCGCTGAGGCCCTCCCAATGGGCCGGCGCATGGAAGGGCGCGGCATAGGCTGCGGCATTGCGCGCCTCCATCGGGTATTTCTCGCGCAGGTAGCGGGTCAGGCTGTCCGACAGCATCTGCCGGTCTTCGGTCAGAGAGAAATCCATCGTTACAGCTCCAGCATGGTCTTGGTCAGGATGTTGCGCTGGATCTCGTTGGATCCACCGTAGATCGAGGTCTTGCGGTTGTTGAAATAGCGTGCCGCATTGTGCGCCGCCTCGTCCGGCGCGGGGCCGAAGTTGGCCGAGAGCGTGCCCGGGAAGGGCGCCGCCGCGGGCCCGAGCGCCCGACGCGCCAGATCCTTCAGCTCTTGCGCGATGACCGTCCCCTTGATCTTCAGGATCGAGGTTTCCGGCCCCGGCGCGCCCTGTTGCTGCGCCTTGTAGAGCATCCGAAGGTTGGTGATCTTCATCGCCTCCAGGTCGATCTCCACCTGGGCCACGCGGGCGGCGAAAAGCGGATCCTCGATCAAGGGCTTGCCGTTGCGCATCACCTGCCGGGCCAGGGCCTTGACCTCTTCCAGCGACTGCATCGAGAAGCCGACCCCGGCGATATTGGTCCGTTCATGGGTCAGCAGGAACTTGGCGATGGTCCAGCCCATGTTCTCTTCGCCGACCAGGTTTTCCACCGGCACGCGGACGTCGGTAAAGAAGACCTCGTTCACCTCGTGCCCGCCCTCGATCAGCTTGATCGGGCGCATTTCGATCCCGGGCGTGTCCAGGTCGACCAGAATAAAGCTGATGCCCTTTTGTTGCTTCACCTCAGGGTCCGTGCGCACCAGGCAGAAGATGCGGTTGGCGTGCTGGCCCAGCGTCGTCCAGGTTTTCTGGCCGTTGATGACGTAGTGATCACCGTCGCGCACCGCGCGGGTCTTCAGCGAGGCCAGGTCCGACCCGGCGCCCGGTTCGGAATAGCCCTGGCACCACCAATCCTCGCCCGACAGGATGCGCGGCAGATATTCCTGCTGCTGCTCGGCCGAGCCGAACTGCATCAGCACCGGGCCCAGCATGGCCAGGCCAAAGGGCACGATGCGCGGCGCATAGGCGCGGCAGGCCTCTTCCTCGAAGATGTGCCGCTCGACCGGCGACCAGCCGGTGCCGCCGAATTCCTCGGGCCAGGTGGTGGCCAGCCAGCCCTTTGCGTTCAGCAGCGCATGGTAGCGGTCCATGATGTCCTTGGTCAGCTCGCCCCCCTTGCGGACGGCGTCGCGGATGTCCTCGGGCAGGTTAGCGGCGAAGAAGGCACGCACCTCTTCGCGGAAGGCCTGTTCTTCGGCTGTGAAACTCAGATCCATGTCTTATCCCCAGTCAAGACTTGTTCAAATCGGCAAAGCTGCTGCCCTCGGCCGCCATGCGGCGCAGGATGTCGGGCACCTGCCAGTAATGCGGGTCTTCCTCGGCGTAGCGCTCGATCCGGGCGACGATTTCCGCCGCGCCCAGGGTATCGGCGTAGTGCAGCGGCCCGCCGCGGAAGCGGGGGAAGCCGTAGCCGAAGAGGAAGACCATATCGACGTCGAGGGGGCGCTTGGCGGTGCCATCCTCGACCACGCGGGCGGCCTCGGTGATCATCGCCGTCATGTAGCGATCGACGATCTCCTGGTCGGTGAAATCGCGCGGCGTGATGCCCTGTTCGGCGCGGACGCTGTCAATGATCGCGGCCACCTCGGGATTGGGCACCGGGGCGCCGGCGTCATAGAGGTAATAGCCCTTTCCGGTCTTGCGCCCGAACCAGCCCTCTTCGCAGATCCGGTCAGGGATATGGCCCGCATAGCGTTCCGCCGGGTCACGGCTGTCGGCCTTGCGCTTGCGCGTCATCCAGCCGATGTCGAGGCCCGCCAGATCGCTGACCTTGTAGGGGCCCATGGCAAAGCCGAAGCCCTCAAGCGCGGCATCCACCTGCTGCGGCGAGGCGCCATCCAGCACCAGATAGCCGGAACAGAGGCCGTAATGGGCCAGGATCCGGTTGCCGATGAACCCGTCGCAGACCTGAGCCAGAACGCCGACCTTCTTCAGCTTTTTCGCCAGCGCGAACCCGGTGGCCAGCACATCCGGCGCCGTGGCCGCGCCCTGGACGATCTCCAGCAGGCGCATCACATGGGCGGGGCTGAAGAAATGCAGGCCCAGCACGTCGGCGGGGCGCGAGGTGGCCGCCGCGATCTCGTTGATGTCGAGGTAAGAGGTGTTCGAGGCCAGCACGGCGCCGGGTTTGCAGATCGCATCCAGCTTGCCGAAGATCTCGCGCTTGACCTCCATCTTCTCGAAGACGGCCTCGATCACCAGATCGACCTCGGCCAGCGCCTCGAGCTCCAGCGCGGGCGTCAGGCGGGCCAGGGCCGCGTCCTTCTTCTCGGCGCTCATCTTGCCGCGCTTCACCGCGCCATCGAGGTTCTTGCCGATGGTGGAAACACCCCGGTCAAGGCCCTCTTGCGCGACCTCGACCAGCACCACGTTCAGACCCGCCGAGAGACAGGCGGTGGCGATGCCCGACCCCATGGTGCCGCCGCCGATCACGCCGACGGTCTGCACCTCACGCGAGGAGCCTTTCGCCTCGGGGATGTTCGACACGGCGCGTTCGCCGAAGAAGGCGTGGATCAGACCGGCACGCTGCGGGGTCTCCATGCAGTCGAGGAAACACTGGCGTTCGACCTTCAGCCCCTCGGTCAGGGGCAGGTTGCAGGCGGCGATGGCCTCGACGCATTTGACCGGGTTCACCAGGTTGGGGTTCTTCGCCTGGGCGGCGGCCTTGGCCTGGGCCAGGGCCTCGGCGTCATAGGCGGCCTCGATCTGGTCGGTGCGGCGGGTGGTCAGATCGCCCGCCACCACGGCGCGGGCCATCTCCAGCGCCACCTCGCGGGGCTCGCCCGTGACCACGCGGTCGATGGCGCCAGCTTGCGCCGCCTCTTCCACCGGCACCTGGCGGCCCGACAGGGACATGTCCAGGGCGAAGGGAATGCCCGCCAGACGCGGCAGGCGCTGCGTGCCGCCGGCGCCGGGCAGCAGGCCGATCAGCACCTCGGGCAGACCCACCTTGGACCCCGCGATGGCCACCCGCGCGTGACAGCACAGGCCCAGTTCGAACCCGCCGCCCAGGGCGGTGCCATGCATCACGGCCACCACTGGAATCGCGCTACCCTCGATGACGTTGAAGACGTCCGGCAGCGCGGGCGGTTGCGACGGCTTGCCGAACTCGCGAATGTCGGCGCCCGCCATGAAGGTGCGCCCGGCGCACCAGATGGCAATGGCCTTGGCCTCGCCCGCCGCATTCAGCGCCTCGATCGCCTCGACCAGCCCGACCCGCACCGCATGGCCGCTGGCATTTACCGGCGGATTGTCGATGCACACCAGCGCCACGTCGCCCAGGACCTCTGTCGTGACGACGCTTTCTCCGCTTACCCCATCGGGCATGGAACTCTCCCTCTTTCCCCGCGCGACCGCTCTGCCGCGCCTCCTTGGGCTGCGACGTTAGGCCCTCGGACAGAGGGGGTCAAGTTTTGCGGAAACAATTTCCGCTAAGCGAAATCAGATCAGGAAATGATCTCGAACTTCTCGACGTCGACCATGCCCCGATCGGTGATCTTCAGCGCCGGAATCACCGGCAGGGCCAGGAAGGCCAGTTGCAGGAAGGGTTCCTCCAGCGTGACCCCCAGCCCCTTGGCGGCGGCGCGCAGATCGACCAGGGCGTCGCGGACCACCTCGAAGGGCTCCAGGCTCATCAGCCCCGCCACCGGCAGGGCGACCTCGGCCAGGACCTTGCCCCCCTCGACCACGACAAAGCCGCCCTCGATCTGCCCCAGGCGGTTGGCGGCCAGGGCCATGTCGTCGTAGTCGACGCCGACGCAGGCGATGTTGTGGTGGTCATGGCAGACGGTCGAAGCGATGGCGCCCCGTTGCAAACCGAAGCCCTTCACGAAGCCGGTGGCGATATTGCCGTTCTTGCCGTGCCGTTCGACCACGGCGATCTTCACCAGATCGCGCGAGATGTCGGGGCGCTTGTCGCCGTCGACAATGGCGATGTCCTCGTGCAGGTGGCGGGTGATGATGCGGCCCTCGTCGATGCCGATCACATCCGTATCCTCATGGTTGGCCGAGGTGCGGAAGTTGGCGCCGGTGACCTGGCGCGCCTTGACCGAATGGCGCCCCACCGGGTCGATCAGATCCCGCGCGGCGAAGGCGGCATCATCGACCACCACGCCCCCCGCCAGCACCATCTCGGCGCGGCAGTCCGCCGGATCCTCCAGCACCACGATATCGGCGCGCTTGCCCGGGGCAATCTGGCCGCGATCCTTCAGGCCAAAGGCCTCTGCCGCCGACAGCGAGGCGGCGCGGTAAACCGCCAGGGGCGGGCAGCCCAGCCGGATCAGTTCCCGGATCATGTAATCCAGATGCCCATGCTCGCCGATGTCCAGCGGGTTCCGGTCGTCGGTGCACAGGCACATATAGGCGCTGGTCACCTCGGTCAGCAGCGGTTGCAGCGCGTGCAGATCCTTCGACACCGAGCCTTCGCGGATCAGCACCCGCATCCCCTTTTGCAGCTTCTCGCGCCCCTCGTCCGCCGTGGTCGCCTCGTGCTCGGTGCGGATGCCCGCGGCGACATAGGCGTTCAGGTCGCGCCCCGACAGCTGCGGGCAATGGCCGTCAATATGGGCGCCCTCGAAGAGCGCCAGCTTGTCCAGGCAGGCCGGGTCGCGGAAGATCACGCCGGGATAGTTCATGAACTCGGCCAGGCCGATCCCCTGGGGATGGCCCATCAACGGCGCCAGGTCGGCGGCGGTGATCTCGGCGCCCGCAGTTTCCATATGCGACGAGGGTACGCAGGACGACAGGTTCACCCGGATATCCATCAGGGTGCGCATCGCGGCCTCCTGGAAATACCGGATGCCGGGGACGCCGATCACATTGGCGATCTCATGCGGGTCGCAGATGGCCGTGGTCACGCCGCGCGGGCCGACGCAGCGGTCGAACTCGAAAGGGGTCACCATGCTGCTTTCGATATGCAGATGGGTGTCGATGAAGCCGGGCACCAAGAGCTTTCCCGCGACGTCGATCTCGCGCGTGCCGTCGTAGGTCGCGCCGATTCCCACGATGCGGTCGCCGCAGATCGCCACGTCGCCGGGGATCTCCATCCCCGTCACCATGTCCCAGACCCGGCCACCCTTCAGCACCAGATCGGCGGGCGCGTCGCCGCGCCCCTGGGCAATCCTCTTTGCAATCTGCTCTTGTCCCATCGCGGACCTCCATCGCCGGTTTCCCCCAAGAGGCCCGATGCCCCGCCGCTTGTCCAGCATCCGCGCAGCTCTCTTGCCGCCTGTCGCGCAGGCCGCTACCCCTGAGGCAAAGCCGCAAAGGACCGCCCCCATGCCCCTGTTCGACCTCGCCCCCATTCCCGACCTGCCCGTCCTGGACGAGGTCCAGGGCTACCCGGTGCGCCGCATCTTCTGCGTCGGGCGCAACTATGCCGCCCATGCCGCCGAGATGGGCAACGAGGTGCCCGAGCAGCCCTTCTATTTCACCAAGTCGCCCGCCAACCTGGCCCTGTCGGGCGCCACCCTGCCCTATCCGCCGGGCACCGCCGACTATCACCACGAGGTCGAACTGGTGGTCGCCCTGGGCGCGCCGCTGTTCCAGGCCAGCCCCGAAGAGGCCGCGGCGGCGGTCTATGGCTACGGCGTGGGCCTGGACATGACGCGGCGCGATCTGCAAATCGCCGAGCGCAAGAAGCAGCGGCCCTGGGATCTGGGCAAGGACGTCGAGGGGGGCGCGGTGCTGGGCCCGCTGACCCGCGCGGGCGATCTGGGCCCGCTGGAGGGACGCGCCATCACGCTGGAGGCAGACGGCGCCCTGCGGCAATCCTCGACCCTGGATCTGATGATCCACGACGTGCCGCATCTGCTGGCGCATCTGTCGGGCTTCTACACCCTGGGGCCGGGCGATCTGGTGCTGACCGGCACCCCCGAGGGGGTCGGCCCGGTGACCCCCGGGATGACCCTGCGGGGCCGGATCGAGGGACTCACCCCGGTGACCCTGACCCTCTCTGCGCCGGTCCCCCGGGCCGATGATATGTCCTAGGACAATCGCCCCTGCGCCACCGCAGGGCGGCCCCCGAAAAGATGCCGCACAGATAGGCAATTTTTTGCTCACTCCGTGACAAAAAGCTCGGATTTGTCGGTTTCAGGACCCTACAGGTCTGTCCTCGCGATTGCTGCCCTGCGGTGGCTCCGGTACGTTCTGACCCATGAGTAAACGGTCACGACTTTCCCCCGACGATTGGCTTCGCGCCGGTCTGGATGCCCTTAGCGCCGCCGGTCCCGAAGCGCTGAAGGCTGAACCCCTTGCCCGCACGCTGGAGACCACCAAGGGCTCCTTCTACTGGCATTTTCCCGATGTTCCCGCCTTCCGCCAGGCGCTGCTGAAGTTCTGGGGCAGCGAGGCCGGCGGTCTGCTGGCCGAGGCGCCCGAGGACCGGACCGAAGCGGTGGCACAGCTGCACGCGCTGGTGCGTGACGGCTTCTCGACCGATCCGGCGGCCGAATGCGCCATGCGCGCCTGGGCCCGCACCGATGCCGCCGCCGCCGAGACGCTGGCGCAGATCGACGCGGCCCGCCTGGGCCACCTTCAGGACCTGCTGACCCGTATCGGGGTCACCAATCCCGAGATCGCCCGCCTGCTTTACGCCGCCCAGATCGGCCTGCCGCAGATCATCGACGGCCAGGACGACAGCGCCCGCGACGACAGCGCCCCCCTCGACACCCTGGTCGACCTGGTCCTGGCCCTGCGCTAGGCGGGCCACAGCGCTCTGCCTCCCGTCTTCTGAAACCCCCTCTTTGAAAAGCCCGCCCCGGCGGCCCCCTGCGCGACCGCACGGGGCCTGCCGGGGCCACCGGGCCAAGCCCTAGCCGGGCGCAGCCCCCGCGCCTTCGACGCGCCGCGCGATCAGCCGCACCAGACGGGCCCGCGCCTCGGGCAGGGGCTTCATGCCCAGCTCCGGCGCCAGGTGGTTTTCCAGGAAATGCCCGGTCACCCGCAGCCCCGCCACCACCTCGGCATCAGGCGCCAGCCCCTCGCCGCGCAGCACCGGCGGCAGCGGCAACAGCCGGTCGGCATAGTCCCCCGCGCCCGCCCGCGTCACCGCCCGCCCCGTGCGGGGCGAGACGAATTCCAGCCCCTCGGTCGCCCCGGTCACCGCGCAGGCCGACAGGTCGAGGCCAAAGCCCGTATCCTCCAGCAGCGCCAGTTCCCAGCGAAGATAGGCCAGCGGCCACAGCTCGGCCTGCTCCAGCAGATCCAGCAGCTGCTCGGTCTGCCGATATAGGCGCCCGTGGGCCTCCCGCTCTGGCAGGGCGAAGGACAGCAGGGCACAGACGGCGCCTAGCCCGGCCAGGGCCAGCCGGTCGCCCAGGGCCTGGGCGGCGCGCGAGCGTACCGGCTCGACGGTGAAATTGCCCAGCTGATCTTCCAGCCGGGCGCGCCAGGTCACCTCCAGCTGCGCACCGGGCTGCAACAGCGGCGCCATGCGGCGCGAGGCCCCGCCGCGCACAAGCCCGGCATGGCGGCCCCGCGCTTCGGTGAACACCTCGGCGATGACCGCGCTTTCGCCATGCGGACGGACCGCCAGCAATATCCCTTCTTCGCGCCATTCCATGCCAATGACATCATCGGCGGGGTTGCGGCCCGGGGCAAGATGGCGCAGCTTCCGGCGCATGGATTTTCGCACCAACGCCCTGTCCGCTCCCGCCCGTATGGCGGCCCGTGGGATCGCGCTTCTGGCGCTTGTGTCCCTCGGCGCCCAGGCCCTGGCCACCGCCGCCGATCACCCCGCCTATGGCCCGCTCGACACCGCCTGGCACATGCTGCGCTATTTCACCGTGCTGACCGCCGGGCTGGGCCTGCTCAGCTTTGCCGGAATGGCGGCCACAGGGCGCGCCGCGCACCGGCTGTGGCTGGGCGGGCTGGCGCTGTGGTCGGGGATGACCGGGGCGATCTATCACCTGCTGCTGGCCCGGGACGATCTGGCGGGCCTCGGCCTTTGGGCCGATCGCGGGTTGCATACGGCCCTGCCGGTGGCCGTGGTCCTGTGGTGGCTGGTCTTCGCGCGCAAGGACCGGCTGCGCCCCTGGGCAGCCCTGGCCTGGCTCAGCTGGCCGGGGATCTATATCGGCTATGCCCTGGCGCGCGGCCGGGCCGATGGCACCTATCCCTATTTCTTCCTCGACCCTGGCCAGGTCCGCTGGGACGGGGTGGCGGTCTGGTCTGGGATGATCGGCCTGGCCTTCCTGGGCGGCGGGCTGATCCTGCTGCTTCTGGCCCGGATGCTGCGGCGCGGAGTCTAGTCCAGCCCCGGCTCGTCCAGCAGATGGCGCCCGGCGCGGTCCTCGACCTCGACCAGCCACAGATCGGGATCGAAACCGCGCTGCCGCGCCGCCGCCTGATCCACCTCTGCCTCGGCCCCCTCGGCCAGCACCGACCAGCGCCGCGCCCCGGTGGCCAGGTCGAAGCCGCGCTGATACAGCACCGCCTGCCCGTCCAGGGTGTTCAGCTTTACCAGAACCGCGCCCGCATGGTCATCGCCATGGGCGGTGACGAAGGCGGGAATATCGGCCAGCCGCAGCCGCGCCAGATAGGCATCAATCCAGAACCGGGCGGTCAGCCGCATCTCACTTTTCCTCAACCAGGGGCCGGGACCCAGCCCGCGCCCCTTCCCTGACATGGCCCGACCCCGCCGCGCAAGCCGCCACCGCCGCTGCCATTCTTTCGTCCGATTTCGCCCCTAGGCTGCGCCCGGCCGACCCCGTCCCGTACCGGACACCCCTCGGCCCCACCGGAAGGAGCGACCATGCCGATACCCGCAATGATCCTCATCGCTCTGGGCCTTGCAGGCGCCGGCGCCTTCCTGACGGGCCTCGTCCCCGGCCTGACCGGCGCGGGGCTGCACGCCGCGGGCGTGGTGGTGCTGCTGATTGGCGTGCTGTGGTGGCGCATCGCCGCCCGCCGCCGCGCCAAACGCGCCGCCGCCGAAAGCCGCGCCTGACCCCTGCAACACACGCGCCAGCAAACCCGAGCCCCCGGCCCGCTCCCTGCGCCCGGCACCCTCTCTTCTCATTGCCAAAAAGTATCCCGGGGGCTGAGCCGCGTCCCGGAAATCGTCCAGTGGACGATTTCAGCGGAGAAGGGGCGGAGCCCCGGAAGAGCCCGCGAGGGCTCAAGAGGGGGCAGAGCCCCCACCCAACCGTCATGCCGGGCGCGACGACCAGTGGATCAGGGACCAGTGGATCAGGCGTTGCCGTCCTTGAAATCCAGGCCCATCTCGGAATAGCGCTCGGCCTCTTCCAACCAGTTCTCGCGCAGCTTCACCTGTAGGAACAGGTGCACCTTGCGACCCAGGAACTCTTCCAGCTCCTCGCGGGCGGCCTTGCTGACGGCCTTGATCGTCTCGCCCTTCTTGCCCAGCACGATCCCCTTGTGGCCATCGCGGCTGACATAGACCATCTGGTCGATCCGGGCAGAGCCGTCCTTACGCTCTTCCCAGTGTTCGGTCTCGACGGTCAGCTGATAGGGCAGCTCCTGATGCAGGCGCAGGGTCAGCTTCTCGCGGGTGATCTCGGCGGCGATCATGCGCATCGGCAGGTCGGCGATCTGATCCTCGGGGTAAAGCCAGGGGCCCTCGGGCATCTCACCCGCCAGCCACAGGCGCAACGCCTGCACCCCATGGCCCTTCTCGGCGGAGATCATGAAGGTCTCCTCGAAGGGATAGCGCTTGTTCATCTCGTCGGTCAGGGCCAGCAGCACGGGGGATTCCACCCGGTCGATCTTGTTGATCGCCAGGGCGACCTTGCGGCCCTTGGGCAGCTTGTCGAGACCTTCCAGGATCTTCTCGACCCCCGGGGTGATGCCGCGATGCGCCTCGATCAGCAGGACGATCACGTCGGCATCGGCAGCGCCCCCCCAGGCGGCGGCGACCATGGCGCGGTCCAGGCGGCGGCGCGGACGGAAGAGGCCCGGCGTATCGACGAAGACCAGCTGCGCCTCGCCCTCCATCGCCACGCCGCGAATGCGGGCGCGGGTGGTCTGCACCTTGTGGGTCACGATCGACACCTTGGCGCCGACCATGCGGTTGGTCAGGGTCGACTTGCCCGCATTGGGCTCTCCGATCAGGGCGACAAAGCCCGCCGATGTGCTCATGGTCTGGTCCTTCAAGCGAAGTGCGCTCTCTAGAGGCTTTTAGCGCAGCGCGCCAGCCCTGTCTCGCCCCCTGCGCGAAAGGGGCCCCAAGACCCCGGGCTCAGGGCCCTTCCGGCGCGGGGGGCACCGAGGCCCGCCCCGAGCGCATCAGGGTATAGGTGCCCGAGACCACGATCAGCAGCCCGCCCGCCAGGGTCCAGAGGTCGGGGCGCTCGCCGAAGAACAGATAGGCGATCAGCAGGGCGATCAGCAGCCGCGAATAGCGGAAGGGCGCCACCACCGAGACCTCGCCCGAGCGCATGGCCAGGGTCAGCGCCATATAGGCCGAGACCCCGACCAGCCCCAGGGCCAGTACCCGCGCCGCCTCGTGGCCTGCGGGCAGACGCGGGGGCGCGGTGTCGAACATCATGAAGACGAGGCCCGCGCAGGTGATCACCAGAAACCCCAGGGTGCCCAGCTGGCGGCCAGAGACAGCGGGCGGCGCCATCCGGGTGGCCAAGTCGCGCCCGGCAAAGCCGATCATCCCCAGCAGGGCAAAGATCGACTGCGGCTCGAAGGCGGCGGGGGTGGGCTTGAGGATCAGCAGCACACCGACAAAGCCAAAGGCCATGGCGATCCAGCGGCGCGGGCCGACCTTTTCCCCCAGCAGGACCGCCGCCCCCAGGGTGACGAACAGCGGCGCCGCCTGAAGGATGGCCGAGGTCGAGCTGAGCGGGGTGAAGGCCAGCGCCAGGGCAAAGAACAGCCGCCCCACCAGTTCGATGGCCGAACGGATCAGAAGGCGCGGGCGCAACGCGTCACGGGTCAGCGCCGGTTCCCCCGCCCGCCAGCACAGGACCGCGAAGCACAGCGTGCCCACAAGGCCAAAGAGCAGCGTGGTAAAGCCCGGCGGCAGGGTGACGGCGATCCCCTTGAAGATCGCATCCTCGATGGCAAAGCCGATCATGGCCAGGACCATGAACAGGCTGCCACGCAGGTTCGCGCTCACCCCGCGTCCTCCAGCCGGGCCAGCAGCCGGGCGGCGGCGGCCTGTTCGGCGGCGCGTTTGGAACTGGCCTGCGCCTGGGCCTCTTCGCCGGTTTGCAGACGGGCGGCGATGGTGAAGACGGGCGCGTGATCGGGGCCTTCGCGGGCGGTCTCGACATAGGCGGGCGGCGGCAGGCGCCGCGCCTGGGCCCATTCCTGAAGCGCGGTCTTGGGGTCGCGGGCGTCTTCCTCGACATCGCGGATGCGCTGGCCCCAGAGGCGCAGGATCATCTGCTTGGCGGCGTCAAAGCCCGCGTCCAGATAGACCGCGGCAATCACCGCCTCCATCGCGTCGCCCAGCAGGGCCTGCTTGCGGCGCCCGCCCGACATCTGCTCGGACCGGCCCAGTTTCAACACCGCGCCGAGGTCGATCTCGCGGGCGATCTCGGCGCAGGCCTCCTTGCGCACCAGCGCGTTGAAACGCGGGGCCAGCTGGCCCTCGCTGGCGCCCTTGTCCTCGAACAGCAGCGCCTCGGCCATCACCAGACCCAGCACCCGGTCGCCCAGGAATTCCAGCCGCTGGTTGTCGGGCCGCGTGGCCGAGGAGACCGAGCTGTGGGTCACCGCGCGCAGCATCAGTTCGGGCCGGGCAAACTCATGTCCCAGCCGCTCCTGAAAGGCCTTCAGCTCGCTTGAAATCTTCATCGCCGGTTCCTGCTGCGGATTGCCGCCCTAAAAAGCGCAAAGCCGCGGCCCGTGCAAGGGCCGCGGCGGCGCGGTTGGTCCGGGGTGGGACGCGCGCGTCACTGGATGGGTTCGAGGAAGCGATCCTTGCGCCAGTCCCAGACGAACAGCAGCGACCGGCCGGCGGAAGAGAAGATCACCCGGTTGGCCCGGCCGATCAGGTTCTCGTAAGGAACAAAGCCCACGCCGCCCCCGGCCTGCGAAAAGCGCGAATCGGTCGAGTTGTCGCGGTTGTCGCCCATCATGAAATATTCGCCCTCGGGCACGGTGAAGACGGCGGTGTCATCGGCGCGCGGCGAATAGCCCACGTTCAGGATCGAATGGGTCACCCCGCCCGGCAAGGTTTCCAGGAAGCGTTCCTTCTCGCAGGTGCCGCCCAGGCCCACGGTGGCGTCGTTGAAGCAGCGCGGCGTGCGGCCCTGGGGCCCCTGGGGTTCGTAGGTCTCGACGAAGGTCCCAGCAGGTTCCATGGCCACGGCCTCGCCGTTGATGTGCAGCACCGAATCGATCATCTGCACCTGGTCGCCCGGCAGGCCGATCACCCGCTTGATGTAATCCTCGCCGGTGACCGGATGGCGGAAGACCACCACGTCGCCGCGCTCGGGTTCGGACCCCATGACCCGGGTGTTGTCATTGTCGAGGAAGCCGCAGATGTCCTTCGCGTCCAGGTCGATGCCGAAACGCTGGATGCGGATGTTCGGGCAGGAGGCGTAGGAATAGCCGTAAGCCATCTTGTTCACGAAGAGGAAGTCGCCGACCAGCAGCGTGTCCTTCATCGACCCCGAGGGGATCCAGAACGGTTGGAAGAAGACGCTGCGGAACAGGCCCGCGATGATCAGCGCCCAGAAGATCGTCTTGATGGTTTCCCAAAGGAAACCGCTTTCGCCCTTGCCCTCAGCCTTGGCCATGCCGCTCCGGTCCTTCCTGCATTGGTCCACGCGCCCGTGCCCGGGCAGCCCGGGTTACATGCGGGGGGGCGGCGGACAAGTCAACATGGGGTCAGGGAAAAGCGCCAGACCGTCTCGGGATCGTGTTGCGGCAGGGGCGAAGGCACGGCCGACGCGGGTTTGCGCCTTTCTGCGAAAGCCGCAGCCTCCGGCGGGGATATTTCGGGCCAACAAATAGACGAAAGAGTTTCTTAACCTGAATCGTCGAACCTCTGGGCGCGGTACAGGGAGGGATCCCGATGACCGCGCCAGGAAATGGGCCTCTCGTTCCGTCATGGGCGAGAGGTTCGTTTATTTTTTGGCTCTAAATATCCCGGCGACCGGCCGGCAAGGGGCCTGCCCTTTGGACAGGGCGGCGCGTCTTGGCCTTGCCCCGCTTGCGCCCGGTTGTGGACTAAAGCGGGCGGGCCTCGATCACCACGAAGGCCTGGGCCCAGGGGTGGTCGTCGGTCAGGGTGACATGGACGATGGCCTGATGACCCGGCGGCGTCATCTCGGCCAGGCGTTCGGCGGCCCAGCCGGTCAGCTCCATCACCGGTTGCCCGGTGCGCAGATTGCTGACCGCCATGTCCTTCCACGAGATCCCCATGGCCAGCCCCGTGCCAAGGGCCTTGGAACAGGCCTCTTTCGCGGCCCAGCGTTTGGCATAGGTGCCCGCCTCGTCGCGCCGCCGCGCCGCCTTGGCCTGTTCGGTGGGGGTGAAGACACGGTTGCGAAACCGGTCGCCGTGGCGGTCCAGAACAGCTTGAATCCGGTCGATATTCGCCAGGTCCGTTCCAATTCCCAGGATCATGTGCCGCCCTTTCTCTCGGGGCGAAACTGGCGCGGGACGGGGGGAAGGTTCAAGAGCTATTTCGCGGCGTCGGGGCGCCGCGACAGGGGCATGGGCCAGGCCGTCCGGCCTTAGCAGGGCGCCGAGCGGGGAACCGCGGCCGGGGCCGGGGCCGGGGCGCGGCTGGACGCCCGCGCAGGGGCCATCGGCGGCACCATCGGCAGGTCGGCCAGCTCACGCAGGGTCATCCGCGCGATCTCGGGGTGGTCCAGCGGGTCGCGCGACAGGGGGCGCGGGGCAGAACGGAACCATTTGAACATGGTCTTCTCCTTTCTTGGTTTCAGATGAACCCAACATAGGACCCACCACACCCCTTTTTAATTGCAGCAAAGGTATAGACAGGTTTAGCTAGGCTATATGAACCCGCTGAACCGCCTGCACCTGAACAACCTGCGCGCTGTCGAGGCCGTGGCCCGCACCGGCACCCTGCGCAGCGCGGCGGCAGAGCTGGGCATCACCCCCGGCGCCGTGTCGCAACAGGTGGCCCGCGCCGAAGAGACCCTGGGCCACAAGCTGTTCGAACGCCGCCCCGAAGGCCTGCGCCCCCTGCCCGGCACCGAGGAGTTCTTTCGCCTGCTGACCTCGGGCTTTCGCCAGCTGACGGCGGCAGCGGAACTGGGGCGGCGCGACCGGGGCGGACAGCTGTCGCTGAGCTGCGCGCCGATCTTCGCCGCGCGCTGGCTGATCTGGCGGCTGCCCGCCTTCTACCGCGCCTTTCCCGACATCAAGGTGCGGCTGGACAGCCAGGCGGCCCTGTCCGATCCCAACGACGGCGATATCGACTTTGCCATCCGCATTGGCCGCGGCCCCTATCCCGGACTGCGCGCCCAGGCGCTGTTCCCGCTGCGCATCGTGCCAGTCTGTTCGCCCGAGATGGCGCGCACCATCACCAGCCAGCAGGACTTCGCCTCGGTGCCGATTATCCGCGACACCAACGCGATGTTTTCCTGGGACGACTGGCTGGTGCCCGAGGGGGCGGGCGGGCTGCCGCTGCGCGACGGGCCCGAATTTTCCGAGGCCTCGCTTTGCCTCGATGCGGCGATGTCGGGGGCGGGGGTCTTCCTCAGTTTCGAAACCCTGTGCCGCGACGCCCTGGACCAGGGGCGGATTTGCGCCCCGATCCCGCGCTTTCACCGCACCGACCTGCGCTATTGGCTGCTATCCCATGGCGAGCTGTCGCTGTCGCCGGAACAGCGGCTGTTCCGCAAATGGCTGATCGACAGCACCGGGGCCGAGGGGCTGGGCCACCGGGGCATCGTCAACGCTGGACCAGGCGGCGGGGCCTGATCAGACCCGCGCCTCGTCCATCAGGCGGCGCATTTCGGTAATGGCGGCGGGCAGCCCGCGGAAGATCGCCTCGCCGATCAGGAAATGGCCGATGTTCAGCTCGCGCAGCTCGGGGAAGGCGGCGACCGGCACGACGGTGTCATAGGTCAGCCCGTGGCCCGCGTGGACCTCCAGCCCCAGGGAATGACCAAAGGCGGCCATCTCGCGCAGCCGTTCCAGCTCGGCATCGCGATCGTCGAAACGCCCCTCGGCATGGGCGTCGCAATAGGCGCCGGTGTGCAGTTCGATCACCTCGGCGCCGATGCGATGCGCGGCCTCGATCTGCGGCCGGTCGGCGGCGATGAAGATCGACACCCGGCAGCCCGCCTCGCGCAGCGGCGCGATGAAATGGGCCAGGCGGTTCTCCTCGCGCGCCACTTCCAGCCCGCCTTCGGTGGTCCGTTCCTCGCGCTTTTCCGGCACGATGCAGACCGCATGGGGCTTGTGCCGCAGGGCGATGGCCTGCATCTCGTCGGTGGCCGCCATCTCGAAGTTCAGCGGCACGGACAGCGCCGCCGCCAGGGCCTCGATGTCAGCGTCCGAGATATGGCGGCGGTCCTCGCGCAGATGCGCGGTGATGCCATCGGCGCCTGCCTCCTCGGCCAGTTTCGCCGCCCGCAGCGGATCAGGATAGGCGCCGCCGCGCGCGTTGCGCACCGTGGCCACATGGTCGATGTTCACACCCAGACGCAGTTTCGGCTGATCGCTCATGACGGGACTCCCTTCGCGTTGGCCAATTCATGCCGCAGCCCTTGCCCAAGCGCCACCCCCCAAACGCCCCCAGGGCGCCACGCCCGCCCCGGCGCGCCCCGCCCCCTCTTCTCATTGCCAAAAATATCCCGGGGGGAATTGAGCCCGTCAGGGCTCAAGGGGGGGGGCAGAGCCCCCGCCCCCCTCTACCTCTCGCCCTCCGGCGACGGGGGGCACAGCCCCCCGCCAAAGACCCTCAGCGCTTGGGCTTGGCGCTCTTGGCGGCGGATTTGGCGCGGATCGCGGCCAGCTTGGCCTTCAGGGCGCCCTTGCGGCGGGCCTGGTAGGCGCGGATCAGCGGGACCGAGACGTAATAGCCGATCAGCCCGGCGATCACCCCGGGGATGATGCCGCCCACCATGTAGGGATAGAAGACCTCGTGATAGAAGACCGCCAGCCCGTGCCAGTTGGCGTCGGCATCGGTGAACAGCGCCCAGATGTTATCCTTCAGGTCATCGGCGGCGGCGACGAACTTGCCGCCGAACCCATGGGCCAGGCCATGGGGATGATCCGGCGGCGCCAGGGGCCCCGGCGGCGGCCCGCCCTCTCCGGTCACCCGAAGCAGCCAATAACCGGTCTGAAGCGAGATCACCCCGATCGGCACATAGGTCAGCGGGTTGCCCACGAAGGTGGCCAGCAGCGCCGCCAGGACATTGCCGCGCAGGATCACCGCCAGGCTGGCGGCAACCACGAAATGCATCCCGAAGAAGGGGGTGAAGGTGGTGAAGAGCCCGGCAAAGATGCCGCGGGCGATCTTCTCGGGCGTATCTGGCAAGCGCCGCAGCCGGTGTTTCACGTAATGAAACGCCCGCGTCCATCCCCCCCGGGGCCAGAAGAATTCGAACACGATCTTCCAGTAGGGCCGTCTGTCGCGACGCTTGAATACCAACTGGGCGTCCTCAGGGGCTTGGGGCAGGAGCCACGGGCGGCTCCTCCGGTTTGCGATGGCGCGCGACAGAGGCCACATCCGCCTCGGCCTCAAGCGCCGAGATCAGGTTGTGCAGATGTTCCGCGTCCCGCAGCTCCACGTCGACCAGCAGGCGATAGAAATCGGGCTTGCGGTCCAGGAACTCAAGATCCGAGATATTGGCCTTCTGCTCGCCGATCAATGTGCAAATCCGCCCCAGCACGCCCGGGTCGTTGGCCAGCACCAGATCCAGCGTGACCACATAGATGGCCGCATGGCGCCCGACCTGCCAGTGCAGATCGACCCAGCGGTCCGGCTGATCCTCGTAGGCCGACAGGCCCTCGCAGTCGATGGCGTGCACCTGCAAGGGGCGGCCCCGCCAGGTGATGCCGACGATCCGCTCGCCCGGCAGCGGCTGACAGCACTGCGCCCGCTTGAAGCTTTGGCCCTTTTCCAGGCCGATCAGGGCGCGGTCGCGGGTCAGCGCCTCGCCCTCGTCGCTTTCCATCAGCTCGGGGTAAAGCACGGCCACCACACGGGCCACGCGCAGCTCGGCCCGGCCCAGCTGGGCCAGCAGCTCTTCCTTGCCGTCCTCGATGCGCAGCTTCTTGGCGGCGGTTTCCAGCACCTTGTCGGTGGCCTTCTTGCCCACATGTTCAAAGCCAGAGCGCGCCAGTTCGCGGCCCAGCTTGATGTAGCGCTCGCGATCGACCTCGCGCAGAGCCCGGCGGATGGCGGCCTTGGCGCGGCCGGTGGTGGCGATGTCCAGCCAGGTGGCCTGCGGCTCCTGCCCCTCGGCGGTGATGATCTCGACCGACTGGCCGTTCTTGATCCGGGTCCACAGCGGCACCCGCATCCCGTCGATCTTGGCGCCGACGCAGGCAGAGCCGATGCGGGTATGGATCGCATAGGCAAAGTCGATCGGCGTCGCGCCGCGCGGCAGTTTCACCACCTCGCCCTTCGGCGTGAAACAGAAGACCTTGTCGGAATACATCTCCAGCTTGACCGCTTCGAGGAAATCCTCGTGGTCCTCGTCGGCACCCATCTGTTCGGTCAGGGCGCTGATCCAGCGGGTGGGATCGACGGCGAAGGGATTTTCCGATTTCACCCCGTCCTTGTAGGACCAGTGCGCGGCAACGCCGGCCTCGGCCACGTCATGCATGGCGCGGGTGCGGATCTGCACCTCGACGCGCTTGCCATCGCGGCCCGACACGGTGGTGTGGATACTGCGGTAGCCGTTGGATTTCGGCTGGCTGATGTAATCCTTGAACCGGCCCGGGATCGACTTCCACCGCTGGTGGATCACCCCCAGGGCGCGATAGCAGTCATCCTCGGTCTCAGTGATGACGCGGAAGCCGTAGATGTCGGACAGACGCGAGAAGCTTTGCTTCTTCTCCTCCATCTTGCGCCAGATCGAATAGGGCTTCTTGGCGCGGCCATAGACCTGGGCGGGCACGTCATGTTCGGACAGCACCTTGCGCATGTCCTTGGTGATCCGCTCGATCACGTCGCCGCTTTCGTTTTGCAGCATCAGGAAGCGGCGGATGATCGAGTTGCGCCCCTCGGGGTTCAGCACGCGGAAGGCCAGATCCTCCAGCTCTTCGCGCATCCACTGCATCCCCATGCGGCCAGCCAGCGGCGCGAAGATGTCCATCGTCTCGCGCGCCTTCTGCTGCTGCTTCTCGGGCTTCATCGCCTTCAGCGTGCGCATGTTGTGCAGACGGTCGGCCAGCTTCACCAGGATCACGCGCATGTCCTTGGACATGGCCATGAACAGCTTGCGGAAGTTCTCGGCCTGCTTGGTCTCGCTGGACGACAGTTGCAGGTTGGTCAGCTTGGTGACGCCATCGACCAGCTCGGCCACGTCCTCGCCGAACATCTCGGCGACCTGGCCCCAGGTGGCGCGGGTATCCTCGATCGTGTCGTGCAGCAGGGCGGTGACGATGGTGGCATCGTCCAGCTTCTGCTCGGCCAGGATCATGGCCACGGCGATGGGATGGGTGAAATAGGGTTCGCCCGAACGGCGGAACTGCCCCTCGTGCATGTCGCGCCCGAAATCATAGGCGCGACGCAGCATGTCGGCGTTACATTTCGGGTTGTAGGCGCTGACCAGGGTGATCAGCTCGTCGACCGGCACCATGTCCGCGGGATCTGCCCCGGCATCCGACACAGGCTCCATCCCGGCCCCCTTTTCCCTGCGCGGCCCCTTGTCGGCCGCATCGGCATCACGGGGGGCCATGGGTAACTTACTCCTGACGCTGAGCCTCGACGAGGGCGCGCAGCAGCTTTTCTTCGCTCATGTCGTCCTCGGCCGGCTTGTCGGCCGCCTCGGCGCCCATCAGCAGCGCCATGCTGTCTTCTTCCGGCTCGTCGACCTCGATCTGGGTCTGGTTCGACTCGATCAGACGCTCGCGCAGCTCGTCGGCCGACTGGGTCTCTTCGGCGATCTCACGCAGGGCGACGACGGGGTTCTTGTCGTTGTCGCGATCCACGGTGATCGGCCCACCCGAGCTGATCTCGCGCGCCCGGTGGGCAGCAAGCATAACCAGTTCGAACCGGTTCGGAACCTTGTCGACGCAGTCTTCAACGGTAACGCGGGCCATCAGTCACTCCTCGGTCGCGGCATGGATCATGAACGGATCATGAGCGGGGGTCGAATGAGGGTATCTAAGCCCTTCACCCCTTGAGGGCAAGCTGATTCTGGCACCTCCCCACCCCCGATCCCGGCCCCGGCGCCGCAGCGCCGAAACCGCCCCCGGGCCGCACCCGGGCGCCCTGCCCACGCCGATCAAAGTTCCGTTACGTCACGGGCACCAGCGCGTCGCGCTCGGCCCGGGGCAGATCGCCGCACATTTCCGCCACGCTTCGACCCAACCGGGGATGCACCCAATCGGGGGCGACATCGACCAGCGGCACCAGCACGAAAGCCCGGTCCTGAAGGCGCGGATGCGGCAGGATCAGCTGGCCCGGCGCCTCTTGCATCTGCCGCGCCAGGGGCAGCGCGCGCCAGGCATCCTGGGTCGCCGCATCGGGGCAGACTGCCTCGCCCACGGCCAGCAGATCCAGGTCCAGCACCCGCGCGCCCCAGCGGGTTTTCCGTTCCCGGCCAAAGCGTTCCTCGATCGCGTGCAGCCGCGCCAGCAGGGCCTGGGGTGTCTCGGGGGTGCAAAGCGCCAGCGCCCCGTTCAGGTAGTCCGGCCCAGACCCCGCCGGGAAGGCCGGACTGCGGTAGAAGCGGCTGACCGCCGTCACCTCGCCCGGCCCCTCGGCCAGGGCCGCCAGGGTGGCGTCGAACAGCGCCGTCAGCCCCGCGCCCGAAGGGTCCACGTTGCTGCCGATGGCGACCAGGGCAGAGTTATTCACACTCCGCAAAGGTTGTGTCTGGTTAAACTTGGACAAGTCAGATCCCTTGATGCATGGTCGTATAACATTTATTTTCACCTATCCGTCCCGGATCGGGTCCTCACTCAGCCCGTATTTGATCCCGGACGGCAAATTAGAAAGGTATTTTCATGTTCTACAAGGACGAACGGCTTGCGCTGTTCATCGACGGGTCGAATTTGTATGCCGCCGCCAAGGCGCTTGGGTTCGACATCGACTACAAGCTGTTGCGCCAGGAATTCATGCGCCGTGGCAAGTTGCTGCGCGCCTTCTACTACACCGCCCTGCTGGAGAATGACGAATATTCCCCCATTCGCCCGCTGGTCGACTGGCTGCATTACAACGGCTTCACCATGGTGACCAAGCCCGCCAAGGAATTCACCGACAGCCAGGGACGGCGCAAGGTGAAGGGCAATATGGACATCGAGCTGACCGTGGATGCCATGGAGCTGGCGCCGCGCGTGGATCACATCGTGCTGTTCTCCGGCGATGGCGATTTCCGTCCGCTGGTGGAAAGCCTGCAACGTCAGGGCGTGCGCGTTTCGGTCGTATCGACCATCCGCAGCCAGCCGCCGATGATCGCCGATGAACTGCGCCGCCAGGCCGACAACTTCATCGAACTGGACGAGCTGCGCGACGTGATCGGCCGCCCGCCCCGCGAGCAAAGCAGCGACGAGACCCGCAGCCTGCGCACCACCGCCTAAGCGTGGCGGCGCCCCGGCGCCGCACGCCTCCGGCCGGCCCCCGGCGAGACATCGCCAGGCCCGCCGGCCCCCTGCCGGACGCCGCACGCCGGGCGAACCCAGCCAGACAGTTTCCAGCCAGACGGGCCCCCACTCGGCCCGCAGCCAGATCTCCCGCCACACCGCCTGCCCCGCCGCCAGACATGGCCGCGGGCGGCGGCGCCGCGCGCGTGACAGGCCCCGCCTTTCGCCGCCCCCTCTGGACGTGCCGCCGCCCGTCCCCTACCTGTGGAGGGCAGCAGGAGACGCATCATGACCACCGCCCCCAGGCCGCCCCTTACCCTTTACCTTGCCGCGCCGCGCGGCTTCTGCGCCGGTGTCGACCGGGCGATCAAGATCGTCGAGATGGCGCTGGAGAAATGGGGCGCCCCGGTCTTCGTCCGCCACGAGATCGTCCACAACAAGTTCGTCGTCGACGGGCTGCGCGACAAGGGCGCGGTCTTTGTCGAGGAGCTGGACGAATGCCCCACCGACCGGCCCGTCATCTTCTCGGCCCACGGGGTGCCGAAGGCGGTGCCCGCCGCCGCCGCCGCGCGTGAAATGATCTATGTGGATGCCACCTGCCCGCTGGTCTCGAAGGTGCATATCGAGGCCGAGCGCCATTCCGAAGAGGGCCTTCAGATCGTCATGATCGGCCATGCGGGCCACCCCGAGACCATCGGCACCATGGGCCAGCTGCCCGAGGGCGAGGTCCTGCTGGTCGAGACCGAGGCCGATGTGGCCACCCTGTCGGTGCGCGATCCCGCGCGGCTGGCCTTCGTCACCCAGACCACGCTGTCGGTGGATGACACCAAGGGCATCGTCGCCGCCCTTCAGGCGCGCTTCCCGGCCATCGTCGGGCCGCACAAGGAAGACATCTGCTATGCCACCACCAACCGCCAGGAGGCGGTCAAGGCCATGGCGGGCAAGATCGACGCCATGCTGGTGGTGGGCGCGCCGAACTCGTCCAACTCGCGCCGCCTGGTCGAGGTGGCCGCGCGCCAGGGCTGTGGCTATGCCCAGCTGGTGCAGCGCGCGACCGATATCGACTGGCGGGCGCTGGAGGGGATCCGCTCGATCGGAATCACCGCCGGGGCCTCGGCCCCCGAAGTGCTGGTGAACGAGGTGATCGACGCGTTGAAGGCGCGCTATGACGTGACCGAAGAGCTGGTGGAGACCGCCAAGGAAAACGTCGAGTTCAAGGTGCCCCGGGTGTTGCGGCAACCGGCCTGAAGGCGGCGAGGGGGGGGCTCTGCCCCCGTCCCGGCCAGCCGGGACTCCCCCGGAGTATTTTCAGCCCGGTGAAGGGGCAAAGGGGCGCCCGTGGCGGGCGGAGCGATCCCATTGCGGGCTATCGCGCCCGGTCCGATCCGGCTAGGCTTTGGCGGTTGTCAACGCGCGCTGTGAAGGAGCCGTCATGGATCTTGTCTCTCTCTGGTCGGGGCCCTTCCTGCTGACCGCCTTTCTGGTCTGCCTGGCCCCCGGCATCGGGGTGATCTACACCCTGTCGGTTTCGCTGGGCCACGGGCTGCGCGCCGGGCTTTGGGCCGCGGCGGGCTGTACCCTGGTCACCTGTTTCCACCTGGCCGCCGCGCTGCTTGGGCTGGCGGCGCTGCTCTACAGTTCCGCCCTGCTGTTCGAGGCGGTGAAGCTGGCGGGCGTGGCCTATCTGCTGTGGATGGCCTGGGGCACCCTGCGCGGACGCGGTGTGCTGGAGGTGGCGCCTGTGCAGGGCGCGCGGCGGGCGCCGCTGGCACTGCTGTGGCGCGGTGTGCTGCTGAACCTGCTGAACCCCAAGCTGCCGATGTTCTTCCTGGCTTTCCTGCCGCAGTTCCTGCCTGCGGGCAGCGCCACGCCGACCCAGGATCTGGTGGGGCTGGGCCTGGGCTTCGTGCTGATCACCGGCGGGGTGATGGCGGGCTATGCCCTGGCCGCGGGCGCGCTGCGCCGCCATGTGGTGGAAAGCGCGCGGGCCATGGCCTGGCTGCGCCGCCTTTTCGCCGCCTCCTTCGCCGGGCTGGGGGTGAAGCTGGCGCTGGAGCGCGCCTGATCCCGGCGGGCGGGCGGGGGCCGGGCCCCTGACCCTGCCCGCCCCCTTGACCTTCCCCGCCGTGCCGTGCTGTGTCCGCCCACGATCCAGCCGCATGAGGACCCCATGGCCGAATTCCTAGCCTTCACCGATGGCGCCTGTTCCGGCAATCCCGGCCCTGGGGGCTGGGGCGTGTTGTTACAGGCCCGCGAGGGCGAGGCGGTGCTGAAGGAACGCGAGCTGAAGGGCGGCGAGGCGCAGACCACCAACAACCGGATGGAGCTGCTGGCGGCGATCAACGCCCTGGACGCCCTGGGCCGGTCGACCGAGATCACCATCTATACCGACAGCCAGTATGTGAAGAACGGCGTGACCGGCTGGATCCATGGCTGGAAGAAGAACGGCTGGAAGACCGCCGCCAAGAAACCGGTGAAGAATGCCGAGCTGTGGCAGGCGCTGGACGAGGCGGCGAAGCGGCATCAGGTGACCTGGAAATGGGTCAAGGGCCATGCGGGCCACCCCGAGAACGAACGCGCCGACGCCCTGGCTCGGGCGGGCATGGCGCCGTTCAAGGGATAGCCCAGGCGACTGTTGGCACCCGGGGGCCGGTCTGCGGCGTGATCCAGGTGGATTTCATCCACCCTACGAGATCGGCACGGACCCAGACGCGTTCGTAGGGTGGATGAAATCCACCTGCCTCGGCCCGTTACAACAGGTTGTCGTAGTCCGACACCAGCAGGTGCAGCGGCGCGGCGTCTTCCTCGACGCTGGAAAATCGGCCGATCGGCGCCTCGAAGATATTGTCGGTGCGGTCGTCGTTCACCGTCGAAACCTCGCCGATGCAGACGCGCCCGCCCTCGCCCCAGAAGGCGTGCCAGATGTCGGGCGTCAGGGTCACGCTTTCGCCGGGCATCAGTTTCAGGAGGCCGCCCGCGGGCAGATCGCGCCAGAGGCCATCGGTCATCACCCGCACCGGGGCGGCGCGGTCGATCCCATGGGCGCCGTCCTTCCACAGTTCCAGCACCAGCGGCGCGCCACCTCGGTTGATAATGTCCTCGGTCTTCACGATGTGCCGATGCATGGGCGAGATCTGTTCGTCGCCGGAGATCAGCAGCTTCTCGGCGTAGACCCGACCCCCCTTGGGGTTGCCCAGATCGGCCGCATTGCCGTTGCGGACAGTGAAAAGGAAGAGGCCCAGCGTGTCGTAGTGGCCGTCGCCATAGTCGGTCACGTCCCAGCCCAGGCCCTGTTCGACGATCAGCCCGGCCTCGGGTTTGCGGGCGCGGAACTCCTCCGGCGACCAATAGGCGAAGGGCGGCAGGGTAAAGCCGTATTGGCGGAAGAAGGCGTCGCCTTCGCGGATCAGTTCGTTGATCTCGGATCGCAGCATCTCAGCCTCCCAGAATGGTGCCCTTGGGCAAGGGCTGGCCGCGCAGGAAGACATCCGTCGCCTGCGCCCCCTTGCCCGCCCGTTGCAGTTTCAGCAGCTCGACCGCGCCCTGGCCACAGGCCACGATCAGCCGGTCGCCCGAGCTCAGCACCTCGCCCGGCGCGCCGCTGCCATCGGCCAGACGCGAGGCGAGCAGTTTCAGGCGTTGGCCCTCATGGTCCACCCAGGCGCCGGGGAAGGGCGACAGCCCCCGGATCTTGCGGTCGACCTCGACGGCGGGGGCGGTGAAATCCAGCTGGGCCTCGGCCTTGTCGATCTTGGCGGCATAGGTGACGCCCTCGTCGGGCTGCGGCTCGGGCACCAGCTCCGGCAGGCGCTCCAGCGCCTCGGTGATCATCCGCGCACCCATGACGGAGAGGCGGTCGTGCAGTTCGGCGGTGACCTCTTCGGTGCCAATCGGGGTGGCCTCGCGCAGCAGGACGGGGCCGGTGTCCAGCCCGGCCTCCATCTGCATGATGCAGATGCCCGTCTCGGCATCGCCCGACAGGATGGCCCGGTGAATGGGGGCGGCGCCGCGCCAGCGCGGCAGAAGGCTTGCGTGGATGTTCAGGCAGCCGTGTTTCGGCGCGTCCAGCACCGGCTGCGGCAGGATCAGACCATAGGCCACCACCACCGCCACATCGGCGTCAAGCGCGGCGAAGGCGGCCTGTTCGGCCTCGTCCTTCAGCCGCACCGGGTGGCGCACCGGCAGGCCCAGTTCCAGGGCGCGGGCATGGACGGGCGTGGGCCGGTCCTTCTTGCCGCGCCCGGCGGGGCGGGGCGGCTGGCAATAGACGCAGGCGATGTCATGCCCGGCCTTGACCAGCGCCTCCAGCACCGGCACCGAAAACTCGGGCGTTCCCATGAAGATCACGCGCATCGCCTGCCCTTTCCTGTCCTGTCTGTCGTGTCGGCGCTCAGCGCCGTTTCGCGGCGCGGCGCAGCAGCATGTCCCGCTTTACCTTGCTCAGCCGGTCGAAATACATCTTGCCCGCCAGGTGGTCGATCTGGTGCTGAACGCTGGTCGCCCAAAGACCGACGAAATCCTTTTCCTCGATCTCGCCCGCCGCGTTCAGAAAGCGCACGGTGACGGCGCGGGGGCGTTTGATCTTGGCCGAGACGCCGGGCAGGTTGGGGCTGGCCTCTTCATGCTCGCGCAGCTGGACAGAGGCGTGCAGCACCTCCGGGTTGGCCATGCGCACCGCCTGGCCCCGGCTTTCCGAGGCATCGACGACCGCCAGGCGCAGCATCACGCCGATCTGGTTGGCGCCCAGGCCGACGCCCGGCATGGCCTCCATCGTGTCGATCATGTCATCCCAGTGGGCGCGGATCTCGTCGGTGATCTCGGTCACCTCGGCGGCGGGGGTGCGCAGGCGCTTGTCGGGCCAGGGGATGCAGGTGCGGGCGGTCATGCGCGGGCCTCTTCATAGGCGCGCAGCACCTCGGCACGGCGCGCAGGGGCCAGGTAGTCCAGGTAGACGCGGCCCTCCAGGTGATCAAACTCATGCTGGGCACAGACCGCCTCGAAGCCGGTCAGTTCCTCTTCGTGCAAGGCCCAGTCGGCATCGTGCCAACGCATCCTTACCCGCGCCGGGCGCGGCAGGCGGGCCACCACCCCGGGGATCGACAGGCAGCCCTCTTCATGGGTGGCGATCTCGTCCGAGCGCCACAGGATCTGCGGGTTGAGGCAGGCGCGCGGGCTGCGCGGCCCCTCTTTCCAGGTGCAATCCATGACGAAGACGCGTTTCAGCACGCCCACCTGGGGCGCGGCCAGGCCGCGACCGGGGGCGTCGTACATGGTGGCGAACATATCGGCCAGCAGCGGGCCCAGATCGGCACCCTGCGCCACCGGCTCTGCCGCCGTCTTCAGCGTCGGATCGGGCCAGCGCAGGATGTCCAGCACGGCCATCAGCCGCGCGCCCGCTCGCGTTTGAGCTTCTGGCTCTTGCGGGTGATCATCTGGCGGCGCATCGGGCTCAGGTAGTCGATGAACAGCTTGCCTTCGAGGTGGTCGATCTCGTGCTGCACGCAGGTCGCCCAGAGCTTGTCGAAGGTCTCTTCGCAGGCCTTGCCGTCACGGTCCATCCAGCGCACGGTGACCTCGGCGGGGCGGGTCACCTCGGCGTATTGCTCGGGGATCGACAGGCAGCCTTCCTCGTAGACCGAGGTCTCGTCCGAGGCGGCCACCACTTCGGGGTTCAGCATCACCAGCGGGCGCGGCGCCTCGCCCTCTTCCTTGACGCAGTCCAGCACGATCACCCGTTGCAGCAGGCCGATCTGCGGCGCGGCCAGGCCGATGCCGGGCGCGTCATACATGGTTTCCAGCATGTCGTCGGCCAGCTTGCGCAGCTCGTCCGAGCTGTCCTCGACGGGGGCGGCGACCTTTTTCAGGCGCGGATCGGGATGGATCAGGATAGGGCGTTTCATGGGCTCGATCTAAGCGATGGCTGACGGTTGCGCAACTGCGGCGCGGGCGCGAGACGCGCGCGCCGCGACGGGTCAGGGCAGCAGCTTGCCCGGGTTCAGGATGCCCTTGGGGTCCAGCGCCGCCTTGATCGCCCGCATGGCGGCCAGCGCCCCGGGATCCTTGCGCCGCGCCATGGTGGTCAGCTTCAGCTTGCCGATGCCATGTTCGGCCGAGAAGGACCCGCCCAGATCGGCCACCACATCCTCGATCGCCTCGACCAGCTGGTCCTTGCGGCCCGGGTCGGTGGGGAAGATCGTGTAATGCACGTTGCCGTCGCCCAGATGCGCCACGACCGAGGTCTCGGCCTGGCCGTCCAGCCGCGCCAGGGTGGCATCGGCGCGGCTCAGGAAGGCGCCCACCTGGTCCACCGGCACGGCGACGTCCATGATGATCTGATTGGGGCGCAGGCCCGCCACTTCGCTGGCGGCCTCGCGGATCGCCCACATCTCGCGGCGCTGCGCCTCGGAGCTGGCGATGACCGCGTCGTCGACCTCGCCCGCCTCCAGCATCCCGCCCAGCACCTCTTCCAGGTAGCTGGCGATCGGCAGCTGGCCGTCGGGCCCGGGGGTACAGTCGCGCGGGCTGAGCGCGCCGATTTCCAGCAGGATGTTGACCTTGTGGCGATCCTCGAAGGGGCGGCGGGTTTCGGGGCGCATGGTCTGGTAATCGTCCAGATAGGTGTCGGGCATGTATTCGAAGGCCTCGACCGCGCCGCCGGTCACGGTTTGCAGCCGGTTCAGCAGATCCAGCGCCGGTTCCAGCGCCCCCAGCCCCACCATGGCGGTGACATAGGCACCCGGCTTCGGCTTCAGCCGCACCACGGCGCCGGTGATGATGCCCAGCGTCCCCTCGGCGCCGATCAGCAGGTGGCGCAGGTCATAGCCAGAGTTGTCCTTGTGCAGGTTCTGCATCAGGTCAACCACGGTGCCGTCGGCCAGCACCGCCTCGATGCCCAGCACCAGATCGCGGGTATTGCCGTAGCGCAGCACGTTGGACCCGCCCGCATTGGTCGACAGCGCACCACCGATCATCGCCGAGCCGCGCGCGCCGAAGAACAGCGGAAAGATCAGCCCCTCGGCCTCGACCGCCTCGTGCAGCCGGGCCAGGATCACCCCCGCCTCGACCACGGCAGAGCGCGCCTCGGGGCGGATCTCGCGGATGCGGTTCATCCGGTCCAGCCGGATCACCAGCGAGCCCGCGCCCTGGGCACCGCCCGCCATGCCGGTATTGCCGCCCATGGGGGTGACCGGGGTGCCGGTCTCATGGGCCAGTTTCATCAGCGCCGAGACCTCGGCCGTGCTGGCGGGGCGCACCACCGCCAGAGGGGCCTCGAACCGTTCATGGGCCCAGTCCCAGCCATAGGGTTCCGCCTCTGCCCCGGTCAGCACATGGGCCGCCCCGACGATTTCTTCCAGCCTGTCGATCATGGTCACTCCGCTCTTGCGCGGCGCATATTGACCCTCCGGCAGGGGAAGAACAAGCGCTTCGCGGGGCGGGCAAAAAACCCCGATTTTTGCGCTTGACCTGTCCGGGTCCCTATCTTAGGAAGCGCCACGGTTTGGCGGAGTAGCTCAGTTGGTTAGAGCAGCGGAATCATAATCCGCGTGTCGGGGGTTCAAGTCCCTCCTCCGCTACCAAATCCCCCCCCTGACAGATCCTGATGACGATGCTGGCCCCCTGGGCCAGACCATGTGCCTTTGCGCATCCCGCGCAGGCCAAGGCCCGCGCGCACCACATGGGCGCGCCCGGGGGCTGGAACTCTGGTCTTTGGAACGGGGACGATGCCCGGCGCGGCCTATTCGGCGGGGGTCGGGGCGACGACGCGGGCGTATAGGCGGAAGGGCAGGCAGCGGCCCAGCACCGTGAACACCCAGGCGAAGGGACGCGGGAAGCTGACCTGGCGCGGCTCGGGGTTGCGGATCAGCACCATCACATGGCGCGCGGCCTCTTTCGGCTCCATGATCTGCGGCATGGCGAAATCGTTCTTTTCGGTCAACCGGGTGCGGATGAAGCCGGGGTTGGCCACCTGCACGTCGACGCCGGTGCCCTTCAGATCCAGGTACATATCCTCGGCCAGGTGACGCAGCGCCGCCTTGCTGGCGCCATAGCCGATGGCGCCGGGCAGGCCGCTGAACCCGGCCAGAGAGCCGATCAGCACCACATGGCCCGAGGCGCGTTCGACCCAGCCGGGCACCAGGCGGCCAAGGATTCGCAGGGCGCCGGTGAAATTCGCCTCGACCATGGTCTCGGCCACCTCGGGGTCCCACTCCTGCGCCCGCATCGGCTCGTAGAGGCCCACGGAATAGATCAGCCCATCCGCATGGCGGGCCTGGTCGACGGCGGCCACCAGGGCGTCGCGGTCGGTGACGTCCAGCGGCAGGATCTCACTGCCAGGCAGCTCTTCGGCCAGCTCCTGCAAACGCTCGGCAGAGCGCGCCGAAAGGATCAGCCGGGCGCCCAGGCGATGCATCTCGCGGGCAACCTCACGGCCCAGCCCCTCGCTGGCGCCGATGATCCAATAGGTCTTGTCCTTCACCGGGCGGGGATTGGGCATCCGGGGCATTCCTTCTTCGTCTGGCGTCCGGAGCGGGGGCATCCGAACAGGGCTGATGCAGTCTGCGGTACGTCCTGGAGATGTCGCAGGCCTTTTGTCCTAAGCCGCCCATAGCGGGCGCCCCGACCGGGTTGCGAGGTATTCCGTGACGTCACATTCCTTACGAAGTGTGGTTCACCCGGCCCGGTCGGACCACCCCTAATCCGGGGGGTTTGCGCCGGTCAGGCGATTTCCCGCTCAGGTTGCGGCATTTCTCGGCGCGCGGGCGCCAAGTGGCGCTATAGCGCGACAAATTCCGCCCCGGACTGACGCGGATTGCACCCGAAACGGACCCTGGCGGTGCCTTTCGTATCAGCCGCGAACGGCCCCGGCGGGGGCCGCCTCGGCATGGGCCAGCTCGACCTGCAAGACCTGGGTGTGCCCGACGGCAAAGGACCCGGCGCAGATGCCCAGGTAATAGCGCCAGCTGCGCAGGAAGGCCTCGCCATAGCCCAGCCGGGCGATGCGCGCCGCCTCGGCGTCCATCCGTTCCAGCCAGGTGCGGCAGGTGCGGGCATAGTCGGGACCGAAGGCGAAACTGTTGCGCAGATGCAGCCCGGCCTGGGCGGCGGCCTCGCGGATCTGCCCTTCGGACAGCAGCATCCCCCCCGGGAAGGCGTGCTGGCGGATGTAGTCAGAGCCCTGGCGATAGGTCGGGAAATAGGCATCGGCCACGGTGATGGCCTGGACCACGGCGCGCCCGCCCTCGGCCAGCCGCGCCTTCAGCGTGTCGAAGAAGGCAGGCCAATAGCGTTCGCCCACGGCCTCGATCATCTCGATCGACACGATGCCATCGAAGCGGCCCGCGCTGTCGCGATAGTCGCACAGCTGGATATCGGCCCGCCCGTCCAGCCGCGCATCGGCATAGCCCTTCTGCGCCGGCGAGATCGTCAGCCCGGTCACATGGCGCCCCTGCTGGGCGGCGCGTTCGGCGAAACCGCCCCAGCCACAGCCCACCTCCAGAAGCCGCTCACCGCCGCCGACCTTTTCCAGGATGCGGTCGTACTTGCGGTATTGCGCCCGTTCCAGATCGTCATCGCCGGGGGCGAAAAGGGCCGAGGAATAGGTCATCGAGGGATCCAGCCACAGCTGGAAGAATTCATTGCCCACATCGTAATGGGCCTGAATGTTCTTCGAGGCGCCGCGTTTGGAATTGGCCCGCAGAATGCGATCCACGGTGCGGAATTTCATCGCCTGCCAGGGCGAGGCATAGGCGTATTGGCTGAACTGATCGAGGTTCTTCAGCGCCAGCGCCGTCAGCCCCTCGATCGAGGGGGTATCCCACAGCCCCGCCACATAGGCCTCGCCCAGCCCCACATCGCCCCGCGCCAGCGCCGCGGTGACCGCTGCCCAGTCGTTGATGCGGAACTCGGCCTCGACGCCGTGGCGGCCGAAATGATGGGTCTCGCCCTCGGGGGTGACCACGGTCAGGCGGCCCGTCTCGATCTCTTCACAGGTGGCCAGGAAATCGCGTTTCACGCGGTTGGTCAGCAGCGGCATGTCAGGTGATCTCCTCGATCGGGGGCTCGGGACGGGTGCGATACCGCGCGCCTTTCAGCCGCAGGCGCAGGGCCTGCCAGTAGATGAGCGAAAGGACACGAACCCCGCCAAAGGGTCGCCGCAAAGCCGCACGAAGCAAACCAAGAGACGTCAACCTGAGGCGGGGCCCGGTCAAGGTGGCAAACAGGGTCTCCCCTCCCTCTTCGCCGTGGAGGATACGGATCGAAATCCTCTCCTCTCCCATGTGAAAACGGAAGCTATAGTGCCCGGCGATTTCACGGAAGGGGGAAACGTGAAAGACTTTGGTCGTATGGACAGTATCGGATTCGGTGATCTCGGCGAATCCCGGCAGGGCGCAGAGGTAATTGTGGCGGTCGCCGAAGGTATTGTTGACCTCGGCAATTACCGCGATCAGCGCCTCGCGCCCGTCCTGCCGCTCAAAGGCCATCCAGAAGGACACCGGGTTGAAGACCGCCCCCAGAAAGGCCGGTTGCGTCAGCAGCAGCAGCTGATCCACCCGCCCCATGTCCAACCCGTGCTCGGCCATTACCCAGCGCGCCCAGGCCGCCCCTTCGCCCGCGCCACGCGTCCCGCCATGGTCGCGGTCGCGCACGGTGGCAAAGCCCGGGCGGTTGCGGGCGAAAAGCCGTGGCCCGGCGGGGCTGTCCGGGTCGATCAGCACGTAGTCCACCCCATAGCGGAAGGAATGCGCCGCGCTGCCCTTGCGGGCGTGCACCGTGGTGCCGGGGATATGTTCGGGCCAGCGGCTCATGCCACGACCCGATCCCGGGTCGGTTCGGGCAGCGGATCCAGGGCGCGCACCACGCGCATGGCGCTGGCAAAGCCGTCCTCGTGGAACCCGTGGCGCAACCAGGCGCCCGCGTACCAGGTGGCGTTCTGCCCCTGGATCTGGGCGATCTCGCCCTGGGCGCGCAGCGCGGCGGCATCGAAGACCGGGTGGCGGAAGGTTTTTTCGTCGTAGATCGCCGCCTCGCGGACCGGGGTCACCGGGTTCAGCGACACGAAAAGCGGGTCGCCCGCGTCGATGTTCTGCAACTTGTTCATCCAGTAGGTCACGCCGATGGCCTGTTGCCGCTGGCGGCTGTCGGCCTTGTAGACCCAGGAGGACCAGCAGGCGCGGCGGCGCGGCATCTGGGCAGCGTCGCAATGCAGCACGGCGTGATTGTCCTGATAGCGCACCGCGCCCAGGGCCGCGCGTTCGGCCTGCGTTGGCTGGGCCAGCAGGGCCAGCGCCTCGTCGGAATGGCAGGCCAGGATCACCTGATCGAAGCCTTCCGCCTCTTGCCCCCGGGTCTGCACCTGCGGCAGGGGGCCGTCGCGATGCACCGCCGAGACCGGCGCGCCGGTTCGGATCATCACGCCCCGCGCCCGCATCGAGGCCTTCAGCCTGCGCACATATTCGACCGACCCGCCCGAGACCGTCCACCACTGGTGCTGGCCGGTGGTCGACAGCAGGGCGTGATTGCGGAAGAAGCGCACCAGGGCGGCGGCGGGGAACTCCTCGATCCGGTCCGGCGCGGTGGACCAGATGGCGCCCGAAATGGGCTTCAGGTAATATTCGCGGAACCAGGGTCCCAGGCGCAGATGGCGCATCAGATCGCCCATAGACATCTCGGGATGGGCGGCCACGACCGCCTCGGCCCGGGCGTTGAAGCGCAGGATGTCGCGGATCATCGCGGCGAACCCGGGCCGCGCCAGGTTGCGCCGCTGGCCCAGCACCGCGCCCAGGGTTTGCAGCCCGTATTCCACCCGGCCCTCGTCGATCGTGGCGCCAAAGGACATGTCCGAACGTTCCACCGGCACGTCCAGGTCGCGGAACATCGCGGTCAGATGCGGATAGTTGGCATAGTTGAAGACGATGAAGCCGGTATCCACCGGCTGATCGCCGTTCTTGCCCGCGATCACCGTGCGCGCGTGCCCGCCCAGGCGGGGCGCCGCCTCGAACAGGGTCACCCGGTGCTGCGGCGCCAGGCGCCAGGCCGCCGCCATGCCCGAGATGCCGCCACCGATGACGGCGATCCGTTGCGGGCGGTTGGAAAGGGCATCGAAAGACATGAATGTTCCTCGTGGTCGCCGGTCAGGTTTGCGGCGCCTTTGGAATGCATACGGGCCATGACGGGCTTCGGTTCACATGGGCCGCCACTTTTCGGCGAAAAAATTTCGCGCCCCGGTGATCCGACCCGCCCAATGCTGCGTATCCTGACCATGTTGAACCCCGATCCGATGCCTGCGACACTCGACCGGCAGCGGCCCGCCCCGATGGTGCGGCCGCCCTGCCGGAACGGAAGGTCGCAGGTGGACGGAGAGCAGGAGCAGACGGAACAGACCAGCTGGATGCTGGCGGTGCGCGATCAGCGCGACCGGGCGGCCTTTGCCCGGCTCTTTGCCCATTTTGCGCCGCGGGTGAAGGGGATGCTGATGCGCTCTGGCATGGGCGCGGCGGCGGCCGAGGATGTGGTGCAGGATGTGATGCTGGCCGTCTGGCACAAGGCGGCACAGTTCGATCCGACCCGCGCCCAGGTCTCGGGCTGGATCTACCGGATCGCCCGCAACCGGCAGGTGGACCTGGCCCGCAAGGCCGGGCGCCCCCTGCCCGAGGCGGTCGAAACCGAGACCCCGCCCGAGGCGGACCCCGGCGCCCAGCTGGCCCTGGCCCAGGAGGCGGGCGAATTGCGCGCCGCCCTTGACCGGCTGACCCCGGAACAGCGCGAGGTGATCTCGCGCGCCTATCTGGGCGATCTGACCCATGGCGAGATCCGGGCCGAAACCGGCCTGCCGCTTGGCACGATCAAGTCGCGGATCCGCCTTGGCCTGGACCGTCTGCGCCACGAGTTGAAGGACCTACGCAGCGAATGAAAGAGATCGCGCATCATATCCCCGACGAGATGCTGGCGGCCTATGCCGCCGGGCGTCTGCCCGCCACCTTCGAGATGATCGTCGCGGCCCATGTCTCGGTCTGCGACCAGTGCCGCGCGGCCCTGGAGGCGCATGAGATGCTGGGCGGCGCCCTGATGGAGGCCGAGGCCGCGCCCCGGGCCGCCGTGGCCGGCGACCTGCTGGAACGGACCCTGGCGCGGCTGGACGGCCCGGCGCCCGCCACCACGACCCGGCCCGCCCCCGCCCGCATGGGCATCTATCCCGGTCCGGTGGCCGAGGCGCTGCGCCACGCGCCGCCGCGCTGGCGCGCCGCGGGCGGCGGCGTGCGTCAGCAGATCCTGGCGGAAGACGGCAAAAGCTCTGTCCGGCTGCTGTATATCCCCGGCGGCCAGGCGGTGCCCGATCACGGCCACCACGGCACCGAATTGACCATGGTCCTGCAAGGGGCCTTCCACGACGAGACCGGCCATTACGGCCCGGGCGACGTGGAACTGGCCGATGAAAGCCTGGAACATACGCCTGTCGCCGATCCGCAGATGGATTGCATCTGCCTGGCGGCCACCGATGCGCGGCTGCGCTTCCGCTCGCTTCTGCCGCGTCTGGCGCAGCCCTTCCTGCGGATCTGAGGGCGCTCTCTGTCGCAAGGCGCATGTAACTGGCCGTTTTCCCACCCGCCCCGGCGGCGGCTCTGCGCAAACCTGCTCGGGCGTGCCCCGGACGGGATCCGGCCCTTTCCCCACCCCCCGGCGCCGCGTTAAGGAGCGCCCATGCAAGCCCAGATCATCGCCGCCGTCCTTCTGGCGCCCTTCGCCCTGGCCTTCCTCTATGCCGCCGTGCACGAGCTGCGGCGCTTCCGCTCTCAGGGGCGGGCCAATTACGGGCTGGTCTATAACGAGGACACCGGCACCACCCATGTGACCGGGATCGACCAGGACAGCGAGGGGTTCGACCCCGAGGATTTCGACCCCGCCGATTATCGTGACCCGGAACTGGCCGAGGCCGAGCCCGCCGAGGGGGCCGAGGCCCCCGAGCGGCCCGACGACAACAAGACCGCCTGACGGCGCCCCCCCTTTCCACCTGCCGCCGCCGCCCGCGATTTCCCCGGGCGCAGGCCAAAGGAATCATTGCGCCGATTTCTATTTTTCCATATTTCATGAAATATGGAAAAAGATGCCGCAGATATCCTCGCCGTCCTCGGTCACCCGCAACGTCTGGCGGTGTGGCGCCTGCTGATGCGGCGCTACCCGCAAGCCGTGCCCGCGGGCGAGATCGCCGCCGCCACCGGGCTGAAACCCTCGACCCTGTCGGTCTATCTGTCCTCGCTGCGCATAAACGGGCTGATCGTGCAGGAACGCGAGGGCACCTCGCTGCGCTACCGCACCGAGATGGGCGCGGCCAAGGAACTGCTGGACTACCTCTTCGCCGATTGCTGCCGCGCGCGGCCGTCGCTTTGCCTGCCCTCCCCCTCTGCCACGCAAGGAACCCTCGCCATGGCCGAACGCAAGCTGAACGTCCTTTTCATCTGCACCGCCAATTCCGCCCGCTCGCTTTTCGCCGAGGCGCTGCTGCGCGACATGGGCGGCGAGCGGTTCAACGTCTATTCCGCCGGCACCGCCCCGGCGGGGGCGCCCAACCCCTTTGCCCTGCGCCTGCTGGCCGACAAGGGCCACGACACCACCGCGCTGCGCTCGAAGAACGTCGCGGAATTCCAAGGGCCCGACGCCCCGGTGATGGATTTCGTCTTTACCGTCTGCGACCAGGCGGCGAACGAGGAATGCCCCGCCTGGGAGGGCCAGCCGATCAGCGCCCACTGGGGTCTGCCCGACCCGGCCCGCGCCACGGGCACCGAGGCCCAGAAGGCCCTGGCCTTCCAGGAGGCCTATGCCACCCTGCTGCACCGCCTGCGCGCCTTCGCCGCCCTGCCCCTGGCCGAGCTTGACCGGATCTCGCTGCAAGCCGCCGTCGACGACCTGGCCCTGACCCAAGAGGACACACCCGCATGACCACCTACGCATTGAACGGCCTCGGCCGGATGGGAAAACTCGCCCTGCGCCCGCTGCTGGAAAGCGGCGCGCAGATCGCCTGGATCAACGACGCCCAGGGCGACACCGAGATGCACGCCCATCTGCTGGAGTTCGACAGCGTCCATGGCCGCTGGCCCGCGACCTTTGCCCATGACGCCGACAGCGTGACCATCGACGGCACCCGCCTGCCCTTCATCGGCGCCAGCGACATTGCCGATCTGCCGCTCGACGGTGTCGACGTGGTCATCGACTGCACCGGCGTCTTCAAGACCGAGGCCAAGATCGCCCCCTATTTCGAGGCCGGGGTGAAGAAGGTCGTCGTCTCGGCCCCGGTGAAGGATGGGCCCACGGCCAATATCGTCTATGGGGTGAACAACGCCGATTACGACCCCGAGACGCACCGCATCGTCACCGCGGCCAGCTGCACCACCAATTGCCTGGCGCCGGTGGTGAAGGTGATCCACGAGGGCCTTGGCATCCGCCACGGGTCGATCACCACGATCCACGACGTGACCAACACCCAGACCATGGTGGACCGCCCCGCCAAGGATCTGCGCCGGGCGCGCTCGGCGCTGAACTCGATGATCCCGACGACCACCGGCTCGGCCAAGGCGATCACCCAGATCTTCCCCGAGCTGACCGGCCGCCTGAACGGCCATGCGGTGCGGATCCCGCTGCTGAACGCCTCGCTGACCGACTGCGTCTTCGAGGTGGAACGCGAGACCACAGTGGAAGAGGTGAACGCCCTTCTGCACACCGCCGCCCAAGGGCCCCTGGCGGGCATCCTGGGCTTCGAGACCCGGCCGCTGGTCTCTTCCGATTTCCTCAACGACGCGCGCTCGTCGATCATCGACGCGCCGTCCACAATGGTGGTGAATGGCACCCAGGTGAAGATCTACGCCTGGTACGATAACGAGTGGGGCTATGCGAACCGTCTGGTCGACGTGGCGCGCATGGTTGGGGAAGGGCTGTGACCGCGACACGACCCAAGGGCCTTGCGGCCTATGTCGCGGTCACGGCCGCCTATTGGGCCTTCATGCTGTCCGACGGGGCCCTGCGGATGTTGGTGCTGCTGCACTTTCACACCCTGGGCTTTTCCGCCGTGCAGCTGGCCTATCTGTTTCTGCTTTACGAGGTGGCGGGGATCGTCACCAACCTGTCGGCGGGTTGGATCGCGGCGCGCTTTGGCCTGACCAGGACGCTTTACGCCGGACTGGCCATTCAGGTGGCGGCGCTGGTGGCGCTGGCGCAGCTGGACCCGGGCTGGACCCTCTGGGGCTCGGTCGCCTTCGTGATGGCGGTGCAGGGGGCCTCTGGCGTGGCCAAGGATCTGGCCAAGATGTCGTCGAAATCGGCGGTCAAGCTGCTGGCGCCCGAGGGCGAGGGCGGCCTCTTCCGCTGGGTCGCGGTGCTGACCGGATCGAAGAACGCGGTGAAGGGGCTGGGCTTTCTGCTGGGCGCGGCCCTGCTGGGCACCCTTGGCTTCACCGCCTCGGTCTGGGCCATGGCGGCGGTGCTGGCGGTGATCCTGGGCGCGGTCGCGGCCTTCATGCCCGCGGGCCTGCCGCAGGGCCGCAAGGGCGCCAAATTCGCCGAGGTCTTCTCCAGGGATCCGAACGTCAACTGGCTGTCCTTCGCGCGGGTCTTCCTGTTCGGCGCCCGTGACGTGTGGTTCGTGGTGGGCATCCCGATCTATTTCTACGCCGTGCTGTCGGACGGGTCCGAGGCGGGCAACCGCGCGGCGTTTTTCACCATCGGGACCTTCATGGCGATCTGGACGATCCTCTATGGCGCCGTGCAGGCCAGCGCGCCGCGCCTGCTGCGCGCCGCCAGCCGCCCCCGGGCCGAGCTGATCGGCGCCGCGCGTCACTGGGTGGGCGCGCTGGTGGCGATCCCGGCGGCGCTGGCGGGTCTGGTGGCCCTGGCAGGCGATCCGGCGCCCTGGCTGACGGTGACGCTGGTCGCCGGGCTTCTGGCCTTCGGCGCGGTCTTCGCGGTGAATTCCTCGCTGCACAGCTATCTGATCCTGACCTTCACCAGCGGCGCGCGGGTGACCATGGATGTGGGGTTCTACTACATGGCCAATGCCGCCGGGCGGCTTCTGGGCACGCTGCTGTCGGGGCTCAGCTATCAGCTGGGCGGGCTGGCCGCCTGCCTGGGCACGGCGGCGGTGCTGCTGGCCCTGTCTTGGTTCGGCGCCGGGCGGCTGGACCGCAGGGCGCCCGCCCCAGCATGACCCGGCGCCGCGCCTAGCGCGCGGCGCCCAGGGCACCCTCGCCCGACCCGCGCCGGGCGCGCATCCGCGCCGCCAGGATATGGACCAGCGCCCCCAGCCCGTAGAACAGCACCGAAAAGACGATCAGCCCGGCGAAATCAAACGCCCCGGTCATCGCCAGCAGAATGGGCGTACCGCTGAGGTTGCCCACATTGCCCATCTGCGCCAGCACCCCGTTGGCCAGGGCCCGGTCGCCCGGATCGGTGTTGATCTGCGGCACCGAGGCGAACCCGCCACTTTGCATGAAGCCCATGGCGATGAACAGCGCGCCCGGCGCCCAGACCACCCCCGGCGCCACCACCAGCAGCACCACCGAGGCGGCGGCCATCAGGTAGCCCGCGATCGCCACCGGCACGGCGCGAAACAGCTTCAGCGCCAGCGCGCCGAAGGTCAGGGCCGAGACGATGCCAACCAGGGGCAGCACGGTCATCTGCATCTCGCGCGTGGCCTCGGGCAGGAAGGTCGGCAGCACGGTCATCAGCGCCACAAAGTTGATCGCGTAGAACAGCCACGCCACCCCCGGCGCGGCGATGAAGGGCGAGGAATAGGCGGTGACATGGCGCGCCAGGATCATCCGCAGGCCCAGCCGTTCGGCAGGCTGCGCGACCCGGCCCTCGGGCAACGGGCGGTCATCGGGCAGGGCCAGCCACAGCAGCCCGGCCATCAGCAGCAGGAACCCCGCATGGCTGGCCAGCACCAGCTCGACCCCGCCCAGGCGCAGCATCCAGGGACCGAGCACGGCGTAGAGGGCGAAGGTGACGCCGAAATAGGTGCCCCACAGGGTCATAGCCATAGGCCGCGTGCGCTCGTCCGTGATCTCGGCCAGCAGGGTGGGCGCGGCCACGACGATTGCCAGATGCGGCAGGCCCTCCAGCGCGCGCAGCACCAGCATCACCGGCAAGGGCGGCAGGAACACCTCCAGCGCCGAGACCACCGCACTGGCCAGCAGCGCCCAGATCAGGGTGCGGCGAAAGCCCACGCGCATCACCACCAACCCCGCCAGCAGGCCCAGCACCACCCCCATGAGCGAGACCAGCGACACCAGGAAACCCAGGGCCGCGCCGCCGTCGGGGTAGACCTCGGCCCAGGCGGAAAACAGCACCGAGACCTTGCCGAACTGCGCCGCGGCGCCCATCCCGGCAGCGAACAGCAGGATGACCCGCAGCCAGGTGATCACGCCTGCGTCCCCCCGGTCTCGGTGGGATCGCCCAGATCCTTGCGCCCCGGGATCTCGCTGCGCTTGGTGCCTGCGCCTTCCCAGCTCTCGATCGCCTCCAGCGCCTCTTCGGCGGTCTCGACGAAGCGGAAGAGGTTCAGATCCTCGGCCGAGATCGTGCCCGCCTCGACCAGCGCCTCGAAGTTGATCACCCCTTCCCAGAAGCTGCGACCGAAGAACAGCACCGGCTGGCGCTCCATCCGGCCCGTCTGGATCAGGGTCAGCGCCTCGAAGGTCTCGTCCAGGGTGCCGAAGCCACCGGGGAAGACGCAGACGGCGCGGGCGCGCATCAGGAAATGCATCTTGCGGACAGCAAAATAGTGAAAGTTGAAGGTCAGTTCAGGCGTGACATAGGGGTTGGGCACCTGTTCGTGCGGCAACACGATGGACAGGCCGACAGACCGGCCCCCGGCCTCATGGGCGCCCTTGTTGCCCGCCTCCATCACGCCGGGGCCGCCGCCGGTGCAGACCACCCAGTCGGTGCCGCCCGCGGCCAGCGACTTTTCCGTCACCAGGGCCGCCAGCCGTTCGGCCTGGGTGTAATAGGTCGCCAGCTTGGCCATCGGGTGCCCCTCGGGCACCACCCCCGGCGCCCGGATGCGCGCGCCACCGAACAGCACCACGGTGGAATTGATCCCCGCCTCTTCCAGCGCCAGTTCCGGCTTCATCAGCTCCAGCTGCAAGCGGACCGAGCGCATCTCGTCGCGCAGCAGGAAATCCTCGTCCGCATAGGCCAGCCGGTAACTGGGCGACATGGTCTGCGGCGTCTGCTCGACATAGCGCGCGGTGGTCTTGTCGTCATGGGCGTCGCGGAAACGGGAATGGCGGCTGTCGCGGCTGTCCTGGGTCATGAAATCTCTGCTCGGGAAGGAAAAGTCGGAAAAGGGGGACCATAGGGCGCCCCTGTCTCATTAGCTAGCGCAGCGGCGCGGTAGGGACCAGCGCGATTGCGCGCCAATGCGCGAGGCCCTATAGGGGCGTGACCCCTGTTGCACCGGAGGAAGACCATGTCCAACGCCCAGCTTGAAGCCGCCATCGAAGCCGCCTGGGAGGCGCGCGACCAGATCACCCCCGCCACCACCGGCGAAACCCGCGAGGCCATCCTCGACACGCTGAACGCCCTGGACAGCGGCGCCCTGCGCGTGGCCCAGAAGGGCGAAGACGGCAACTGGCACGTCAACCAGTGGGCCAAGAAGGCCGTCCTGCTGGGCTTCCGCATCAAGGACATGGAACCCCACGCCGGCGGCCCCCAGGGCTCGACCTGGTGGGACAAGGTCGACAGCAAGTTCTTCGGCTGGGGCGAGAAGGAATGGAAAGACGCGGGCTTTCGCGCCGTGCCCAACTGCGTGGTGCGCAAATCCGCCTATATCGCCCCCGGCGCGGTGCTGATGCCCTCCTTCGTGAACCTGGGCGCCTATGTCGACAGCGGCACCATGGTTGACACCTGGGCCACCGTCGGCAGCTGCGCCCAGATCGGCAAGAACTGCCACATCTCGGGCGGCGCAGGCATCGGCGGCGTTCTGGAACCGCTGCAAGCGGGCCCCGTGATCATCGAGGACAACTGCTTTGTCGGCGCCCGCTCGGAAGTGGCCGAAGGCGTGATCGTGCGCGAAGGTTCGGTCCTGGGCATGGGCGTCTTCCTGGGCCAGTCGACCAAGATCGTCGACCGCGAGACCGGCGAGGTCTTCTATGGCGAAGTGCCGCCCTATTCGGTGGTCGTGGCGGGCACCATGCCGTCGAAGAACGGCGTGAACCTCTATTGCGCGGTGATCGTGAAACGCGTCGACGAGCGGACCCGCTCGAAGACCGGCGTGAACGAGCTGCTGCGCGACTGATCGTCCCTCGGCGCGTGACATCGGGCCCGTCTCCTGCCGGAGGCGGGCCTTTTCCTTTGTGCCCCCGGCCCCGGGGGCCCTCCTCGCTTCGCCTGCCGGCGGCGCTCTTCGGGGAACCACCGCCCGGGGGCCCGCGTTGATCCGGCAAGAGGCCCCATGGGGGGCGACGACGCATCGCAACACGCTTTCGAAATACGGACAGGAGAGACACAATGGTCGGCATCGGCTGGTTTCTGGCAATCATCCTCGGCGCCCTGGCGGGCTGGATCGCCGAGAAGATCATGAACTCCAGCATGGGGCTGTTGATGAACATCCTGATGGGGATCATCGGCGCCGTGGTGGGCAATTTCCTTCTGACCGCCATCGTGGGCGCCACGCTTTACGGCATCCTGGGCCAGATGATCGTGGCCGTGCTGGGCGCCTGCCTGCTGATCGCCCTGGTGCGCGGGCTGCGCCGCGCCTGAGGCGCGCCCCGCGCCATTCAATCCCGCCCTGCATTTCCACGCCCGCCCGGCCATACCGCGGCGGGCGTTTTGCTGTGCGCGCCCCCTCAGCCCGCAGGCGCCGCGTCCCGCGCGGCTTTCCAGCTGCGATAGGCCTCGCGCGCGGGCGCGGGCAGGTTCTGCGGATCATAGCCCAGCCCGGCGGCCATCCGTTCGAAGACCGACGGGTGGATCACCGCATCCTCGGGAATCTCGCGCCGGGCGCCGCCGGGCAGGGGCAGGCCCAGCAGTTTGCGCCCCGGGGCACCGCCGCCGATGCCCTTGCCGGTGCGCAGGAAGGGCACCCATTCCATCCATTCCAGCCCGCCCAGCTTGCTCAGGTCCAGGCGCCGGGTGGCATCGGGGGCATAATAGATCCGCTCGCCGTCACGTACCGCACCCGGCCCCTCGCCCTGCACCAGCAGTTGCACCAGGGCGTCGTCGAAGATCAGATCCTCGTGGCGCAGCTCGTCGATCATCCAGGCCAGGGGCACCTTGCCCAGCTGGCTGTCCTCTTCGCTGTCGCGCCCGCCGCCCACGTCGCGATGCACGCCCGCGAACCATTCCTCTTTCACGTCGCGCCAGGTGCGCGCCGACAGCTCCAGGTCGCGCATCCCTTGGCTGCCCCACAGGCGCGGGCGGAACATCACCCGGCGTTCGTCAATGGCCATGGCGTGGCGCAGCTTGCGCACCCCGGGGTTCTCATGGGTGAAGGCGTGCAGCCGCACCCCGTAGCGCACCCAGCCCTTGCGTTCGATCATCGAGGCGACGGTGTCGAACAGGCCCATGCTGGCCACCTCGACCTCGCGCGGGCGCAGGGCACGGCGATGCAGGTTGATCGCCGCCAGCGGCCCCTCGCGGTCGCGATGCTCGCGCGCGTCGCGCAGGTCGGGGCTTTCGTCGACCGAGCGGTAGGCGCGATAGACATAGTCCAGCAGGTTGAGGTTGCGCGGCTCCATCAGGCCGAAGGCATAGAGGAACCCCGCCAGCACCCGCGCCGAATAGGCGCCCCGGCTGAAGCCCTGAAGATGGATGCGGTCGCCCGGCTGGTAGGTCTCGACCAGAAAGCGGTAGGCCTCGCGGACGTTCTGGTGCATCCCGGCGCCGGTGCCCTGCTGCACCGTCTCGCGCCAGTTGGGCGGCACCAGGCGCAACGGGTCGTCGCCGCCGAAACTGCCGACGCCCGGGTCGTACCAGACCAGCTGGTCCTCGGATTTCACCAGCGTCCCGTAGAGGCGCAGGATATTGGTGCGCCGTTCGGTGATGCCGTTGCCGGTCCCGTCCAGCAGCAGGACGATGTTCTTTCCCATGATGCCCCCCCTGGCCGCGCGAATGCCCCCGGGCAAGCGGCCTGACTGATACGCCCCGCTGCCCAAGGGCCGACCGGGCTGAAATGCACGTACTGAAATCGCGCCCGACTGACGCCGGACCGCATCAGCATAGCCCCTCGCCCCGGCGCGGGGAATACGGGAACACCCCCCTTTACTCAGCCCGCCCTTTCTGGCACGGCCCTGCCCATCAGCGAGGAGCGCGCGATGAGCCAGGACAGCAAGCCCGCCAAGGAGAAGAAGGCGCCGAAACGGCAGCAGGTCTATACCCTGCTGGTCGAGGTCGGCCGGCACGAGGGCGACGGCCTGCCCGAGGGCAGCACCGGCGCCGCGCTGATGTGCTATGCCTCGGGCGTGGACGAGGCCGAGGCGGTGCGCGAGACCGTGGCGATCCTGAAACAGGCCGATCTGGCGCCGCTGGATGTGACCGGCTACGGCACCCTGGAAGACCGGATCGACATGGGCCACGAGGTGGACCAGGACGAGCGCGACCTGATGGCCCGCGCGGCGGAAGAGAACTCGGTCATCGTGGCCCAGATGACGCCCTTCTTCGGCGAGGAACAGGGCAGCGCCGCGCGCCCCAACTAGGCCAGGACGCCCCGTAGGGCGGAGGCCACTCCGCCATACCTGTGCCATTCCCGATGTTCCGAAAGGCGCCCCGCGCCCGGCCTCAGGCGGCGCGATGGCTGGCCAGCATCTGCGCCTCGTAGTCGCGCAGCACCGGCCGGGCGTGGCCCGCGTGATGCGGCAGGCGCGAGCGTTGATAGCCCGCCAGCAGGCTGGCCTCGACCAGCGCGGCCGAGCGGCGCAACCGGCCCACGTGCAGGCTTTCCATCCGCGCGCCGCAGACCCCCAGCACCTGCTGATCGGGCAGAAGCAGCTGATGCAGGGTGACCAGCGGCCCGGTCTCGGCCCAGGCGCCGGTCTTTTCCGTCACCAGATGCTGGGCGGCGACCAGCACGCTTTCGCTCTGGAACAGGTATTCGACCTCGGCGCCCTCGGTGACCAGGCGCTGGCCCGCGGCCACCACCACGTCACGGGTCAGGCCGAAATAGGGGGCGAACAGCTGCACCGGGCGGAACAGGCCGCGCGCGGGCAGGGTGCGGCGCAGGGCGGCCAGCACCGGCACGGCGCCCTCGCCCTCGATCCGCACCAGGTCGCCGCGCCGCAGCTCGCGCAGGGCGCGCCGCCCGTCGGGCGTGTCGATCGCCGTCTCGCCGGTCAGCCCCGGCATCGGCCCGATCGGTTCGATCCCGTCCGACACGGCCAGGAAATCGACCCCCTCGCCCAGCATCTCCAGCTCGGGGTACAGCGCCGCCTCGGTCAGCGCCTGGAAGGGCAGCGCCAGCGGATCGGCAAAGCCCGTGGCCAGCGGCGCCACGTCCCGTTCGGGCCGTTCCACCACCAGCCGCGCCACGCCCGAGCGACTTTCCCAGGACAGCATGACGCGGATCCGTTCGGGCCGTTCGCCGCTTTCCAGGTTCAGGCTGCAATGGCGGACCTTGCGGCCCCGCTCCAGCACCAGGGTCAGGGCCCCGCCCGGCACCTGGCTGAGCGTCAGGCGCCCGGCGACGGGATGGCGGAAGGGGATGTCCAGCAGCGGGGTCAGCACCCGGGTGGCGGTGATCTGCGCCTCGATCAGGATCGAGCCCTGGCCCATCAGCTCGGCCGGTCCCGCGCTGCGCAAAAGCGTCCCGGTGCCGCGCCCGATGGCCGGCTCGCGCGCCGCATCGGGCCCATGGGCGGCAATGGCCCCTGCACCGGGGCAAGAGATGGCGACCCAGCCCATGGCCTAGCCCCGCCCCCGGGCGCACGTCAGGGCAGCCCGCGCGACACCTGCCACGACGCAAGGCGCGGCGGCCCGCGCGGCTTTGCAAAGATGGATCGTCTGCCCTGTCATGGCGCCTCGCCCTGGCGCGTCTTGTGGCGCGCTCTTGCAGGCAGAATCGCATTCCTTTGGCCTCAGGTAAAGATCATATGGTGTCAAAGCGGGGTGAGGCGGGCAGATCTGCCCCCGCGCGCCCCCTCTTTAGGGCCCCCGCCCCGGCCCCTGGCGGCGCCTCCTCGCTGCCCGGACCTTTGCAAGGGGCGCGAAACCCGCTAGCCATTCGGCCAGAAAAGGAGACCTCTCATGTCCGCCGACACGACCGCGCCCACCGATGCCGTCGCCCTGACCGCCGATCTGATCCGCTGCCCCTCTGTCACCCCGGAGGAGGGCGGCGCGCTGGTGCTGTTGCAGGACCGGCTGGAGGCGGCGGGCTTTACCTGTGTCCGCGCCGACCGGAACGGCATCGCCAACCTCTTTGCCCGCTGGGGCGAGAAGGGGGCGGCGCGCACCTTCGGCTTCAACGGTCATACCGACGTGGTGCCCGTGGGCGATGCCGCCGCCTGGACCGCCGATCCCTTCGGCGCCGAGATCCGCGACGGGCGCATGTACGGGCGCGGCGCCACCGACATGAAATCGGGCGTCGCCTGTTTCGTGGCCGCCGCCATCGACTTTGTCACCCAGACCCCGCCTGCGGAAGGCGCCGTGGTGCTGGCGATCACCGGGGACGAAGAGGGCGACTCGACCGATGGCACCATCGCCCTGCTGGACTGGATGGCTGCCAATGGCGAGACCATGACCCATTGCCTGGTCGGCGAGCCGACCTGCCCCACCACCATGGGCGAGATGATCAAGATCGGCCGTCGCGGCTCGATGACCGCTTGGTTCACGGCGACCGGCAAACAGGGCCATTCCGCTTATCCGCACCGTGCCAAGAACCCCCTGCCCGCCATGGCGCGGCTGATCGACCGGCTGGCCAGCGCCGAGCTGGACCAGGGGACCGACCATTTCGACCCCTCGACCCTGGCGGTGGTGCAGTTCGACACCGGCAACGAGGCCACCAACGTGATACCCGCGCAATGCCGCGCCGCCGTCAACATCCGCTTCAACGACATCCACACGGGCGAAAGCCTGAGCCAGTGGCTGCGCCGCGAAGCGCAGGACGTGTCGCGCCAGTTCGACATCCTGATCGAACCGCGCCTGAAGATCTCGGGCGAGGCCTTTCTGACGCCCCCGGGCGAGCTGTCGGCGCTGGTGGCCCGCGCCGTCGAGGCCGAGACCGGCGTGACGCCGGAGCTGTCGACCACCGGCGGCACCTCGGACGCGCGTTTCGTCAAGGATCTGTGCCCGGTGGTCGAGTTCGGCCTGGTGGGCGAGACCATGCACCAGGTGGACGAGAACGTGCCGGTCGATCAGATCCCGCAGCTGAAGGCGATCTATGCGCGCATCCTGAAGGACTATTTCGCGTGAGCCTGACCATCGCCCCGGTTGCCGATCCCGCCCCCTGTTTCGCCCTGCGCGAAGAGGTCTTCATGGCCGAACAGGGGTTCACCGCCGAGGAGGAATGGGACGACCTGGATGCGGGCGCCGAACATCTGCTGGCGCGCCTGGACGGGGTGCCCGTCGGCACCGCGCGGCTGCTGGAAGAGCCCGGCGCCGGGCGCATCGGGCGGATCTGCGTGGTGAAATCGGCGCGCGGCACCGGCCTTGGCGCGGCCCTGGTGCGGGCGGGGATCGAGCGGCTGGCGGCGCGGGGACACGCCCGCATCGTGCTGGGCGCCCAGGTGCGGGCCATGGGCTTCTACGAGGGGCTGGGGTTCCGGGCCATTGGGCCGGAATACGACGATGGCGGCGTGCCGCATCGCGAGATGGAATTGCGGCTGGAGGCGTGAGGGGAAGGGGGCGCTGCCCCCGTCGCCCGGGGGGCGACTCCCCCGGAGTATTTTCAGCCATCGAATGGGAAGAAGGGCCGCGCCAGGCGGCAAGCGCAGGGAGAGAGAGCATGAAGGTTGCGGTGATCGGATGCGGGGCCATCGGCGGCTGGCTGACGGCGGGTCTGGTGCGCGGCGGCGCCCGGGCGGTGGTGCTGGCGCGGGGGGCGACCCTGGCGGCGTTGCGGGCCGAGGGGCTGATGCTGGACGAGGGCGCGGGGCCGGAGCGGGTGGCGGTGACCGCCACTGAGGATCCGGCGGATCTGGCCGGGGCCGATCTGCTGGTGCTGGGGGTGAAGGCCCATGCCCTGCCGGGCCTGCTGCCCGCCATCGAGACGGCCATGGGCCCCGAGACCCTGGTGATGCCCGCCGTGAACGGCCTGCCCTTCTGGTTCTTGCAGGATTTCGGCGGCCCCGCCGAGGGGCTGGTGCTGGATGCGGTCGATCCGGGCGGCGCCCTGGCCCGGGCCATTCCGGCCGAGCAGATCATCGGCAATGTGGTTCATGCCGCCTCGCGCACCCCTGCGCCCGGCCATGTGGAGCTGGTGAAGGCCAACACGCTGTTGCTGGGACAGATCACCCCGGGCGGGCCCGCCGCGCGGATCGCCGCGCTGGCCGAGGTCTTCCGCAAGGGGGGCATCCCGGCGCAAGAGACCGGCGAGATCCGGCGCGAGGTCTGGGCCAAGCTCTGGGGCAATTCCAACATGAATCCCCTGTCGGCCCTGTCGCGCGCCGATACCGCCGCCATGCTGGCCGACGCAGGCGTCCGCGCCCTGACCCTGGAAATGATGCGCGAGATGGCCGATCTGGGCGCCCGTATCGGCCTGCCGGGCTTTGACGACATGGAAGAGCGCATCGCCACGACGCGCAAGCTGGGCCCGATCCGCACCTCGATGCTGCAGGATGTCGAGGCCGGGCGGCGGCTGGAGATCGACCCGATCCTGGGCGCGCTGGTGGAACTGGCCGCCAAGCTGGAGATGGCCGTCCCCGCCATGGCAGGGGTCTACGGCCTGACCCGGCTGCTGGATGAAAGCCTGGCCTAGGAGAGGCCCGCGATCCCGTCCCACAGGAGTTTCACCGCCGCCAGGGCCACCAGGCCATAGCAGATGGCGTAAAGGCGGCGGGCGTCCATCCGCCCGTGCAGCCGGTGGCCCGCCCAAAGCGCCAGGGGGATCACCGGCAGGGCGGCGGCCATCAGCAGCAGCTCGGAGGCGCCGGGCGGCACCACCAGCATCCAGGGCACCAGCTTGGCCAGGTTGCCCGCCGTGAAGACGATCGAGGTCGTGCCCGCGTAGAGCCGGGGCGGCAGGTCGCGCGGCAGCAGGTACATGGCCAGGGGCGCGCCCCCCGCATGGGCCACCATCGAGGTGGTGCCGCAGCCCAGCCCCGACAGCAGCGCCCCCGGCGCGCTGAAGGCCCGGTGCCCGGCCTTGCGCCCGCCGTGCAGCCAGAGCGCGGTAAAGACCAGGGCGATGCCCCCCACCAGGATGGCCACCGCCGGTTCCGGCAGCACCCCCAGCAGAAGCGTGCCCAGGGCCGTGCCCGCCAGCACCCCCGGCACGATCCAGCTGACGTCCCGGCGGCTCCAGGTCGAGGGGGACCAGTAGCGCAGCCCGAACAGATCCATCGCCAGGAAGAGCGGCGCCAGCACCATTCCGGCCGTCAGCGGGTCCATGGCCAGCGACATCAGCGGGATGCCGATCAGGGCGAAACCGCCGCCGAAGGCGCCCTTGACGAAGGCGATCATCCCCGCCGCCGCCAGGGTGACGAGGACGGCGGCAAGATCCGGCAGGACGGCAAGGTCGGGCAGCATGGACGGGGCCTTCCGGGCAGGGGAAACGGCAGCAGAAGAGGGCGGCGGCGGGAAAAGGTCAAGCCTTCTGCCCTGCCCCCTTTTCCCGATGACCCGCCCGCGCGCCCGTGCTAGGGCTGGCCCATGTCCCAGCTTCCGACAAAGCAACAGATCCTCGACTGGATCTCTGCCAACCCCACCCTTACGGCCAAACGCGACATCGCCAAGGCCTTCGGCATCAAGGGCGCCGCCCGGATCGACCTCAAGCGCATCCTGAAGGAGCTTGAGGACGAAGGCGTGCTGGCCAAGCGCCACAAGACCTATCGCGACCCGGACCGGCTGCCGCCGGTCTCGGTGCTGATGGTCAATGCCCCCGATGCCGACGGCGACCTGACGGCGCGGCCGCTGGAATGGCATGGCGAGGGGGTGGAGCCGGTGGTGCACCTGATCCTGCGCGCCTCGGACCCGGCCCTGGGCGCGGGCGACCGGATCCTGGGCAAGCTGTCGATGATCGACGGCGAAAACGCCTATGAGGCGCGGCTGATCCGCAAGATCGGCAGCAATCCGACCCGCATCCTGGGCGTCTTCCGCGCAGGCTCCGAAGGCGGGCGGATCGTGCCCATCGACAAGGGCAACGACAAGGAATGGATGGTGCCCGCGGGCGCCACCCATGGTGCCAAGGACGGCGAGCTGGTCGAGGGCGAACAGGCCGGGCCGCGCGCCCGGATGGGCCTGCCCAAGGCGCGGATCGTCGCCCGCCTGGGCGATCCGACCGAACCGCGCGCCGTCTCGCTGATCGCCATCCACCAGCATGGCATCCCCGATGCCTTCCCCGACGAGGTGATCGCCGAGGCCGACGCCCGCAAACCCGCGGGCCTGTCGGGCCGCGAAGACCTGCGCGACATGCCGCTGGTCACCATCGACCCCTCTGACGCCCGCGACCACGACGACGCCTGCTATGCCGAAGCCGACGACGACCCGAAAAACCCCGGCGGCCATATCCTGTGGGTCGCCATTGCCGATGTGGCCCATTACGTCACCTCCGGCTCGGCCCTGGACCGCGAGGCGAAGAAGCGCGGCAACTCCAGCTATTTCCCCGACCGGGTGGTGCCGATGCTGCCCGACCGGCTGTCGGGTGACCTGTGTTCGCTGCACGAGGGCGTGCCGCGCGCCTCGATCGCCGTGCGCATGGTGCTGGACCGCCATGGCAAGAAGCTGCGCCATAGCTTCCACCGCGTCCTGATGCGCTCTGCCGCCTCGCTGGCCTATGAAGAGGTGCAGGCGGCCATCGACGGCAATCCCAACGACAAGACCGCGCCGCTGCTGGAGCCGGTGATCAAGCCGCTGTACGAGGCCTATGCCGCGCTGAAGGCCGCCCGCGAGGCGCGCCAGCCGCTGAACCTGGATCTGCCGGAGCGCAAGATCGTGCTGTCGGACGAGGGCGAGGTGCTGTCGGTCAACTTCCGCGAGCGGCTGGATGCGCACAAGCTGATCGAGGAATTCATGGTGCTGGCCAATGTGGCCGCCGCCGAGACCCTGATCGCTAAGAACTCGCCGCTGCTCTTCCGGGTGCACGAGGAACCCAGCCCCGAAAAGCTGAACGCCCTGCGCGAGACGGCGGATGCCGCCGGTTTCGGCCTGGCCAAGGGGCAGGTGCTGAAGACCGCCCATATCAACCGGCTGCTGGATCAGGCGGCGGGCACCGATCAGGCGGAACTGATCAACATGGCCACCCTGCGGTCGATGATGCAGGCCTACTACGCGCCGGTGAACTTTGGCCACTTCGGCCTGGCCTTGCAGAACTACGCCCATTTCACCTCGCCCATCCGGCGCTATTCCGACTTGATCGTGCACCGCGCGCTGATCAACGCCCACCACTGGGGCAAGGACGGGCTGACCGCCCAGGACATCGAGAACCTGGAACAGACCGCCAGCCATATCTCGGAAACCGAGCGCCGCTCGATGATGGCCGAACGCGACACCACCGACCGCTACCTGGCCGCCTATCTGTCGGAACGCATCGGGCAGGAATTCACCGGGCGCATCTCGGGCGTGGCGCGCTTCGGCGCCTTCGTGCGGCTGGATGAAACCGGCGCCGACGGGCTGATCCCGATCCGCTCGCTCGGGCAGGAGTTCTTCCACTTCGACCGCGAGGCGATGACCCTGATGGGCTCGCAGACGGGGATGCTGATCGAACCGGGTATGCGCGTCACCGTGCGCCTGGCCGAGGCCGCGCCGGTCACCGGCGGGCTGGAGCTGGAGCTGATCGAGCTGGACGGCGACGCCGTCACCCCCGGCCCCCGTGGCGGGCGCCCCGGGCGCGGCGGGCCCCGCAAGAGCTTTGGCAAGGGCAAGCCCAAGTCGAAGGGCAGCCCGAAACGCAAGCTGATCCGCGCCAAGGCCAAGACCGACAAGACCAAGCGCAAGCTGACCCGCAAGCGCAACGGCTAAGGCGGCCCCCTGCCGGCCTGACACAATCGCGCCCGCCCCGGCTTTCGGGACGGGCCGTTTCAGGCTACACTCGGGGCAACAATAAAGTCAGAGCAGTCGGATTTTCAGCCATGCGCGTTCCCGCCAAGGCCCTTGCCCTTGCCGCAATCGCGGCCACCCTTGCCCCGCCCATGAGCGGCGCTGCGGTGGCCGAGGCCCCCCAGACCTCGCTGCGCCCCCAGGCGCGGCCGGTGGTCATCGCCGGATCGGTCACCGCCGCCTCGCTGGCGCAGACCATCGCCCAGGCGACCCCCACCCCTGCCGCCGCCCCGGCGCGCGCCAGCGGCCCCGCCGCGCCCCGCGCCGATGTGGTGCTGGCCTCGGCCACCTCGCTGCGCCCGCGCCTGCGGCCCCAGGCCCTGAGCAGCCCGCGCCCCGCTGCCACGCCCCAGGCCACGCCCGCCGCCGCCGACCCGGGCTTTACCGCCTGGCTGCGCGGCTTCCGGGGCCGCGCCATGGCCCAGGGCATCACCGGTGCCACCTTCGACCGGGCCTTCCGCAACGCACAGTTCATGCCCGACGTGATCGCCAAGGACCGCAACCAGTCCGAGTTCACCAAGTCGATCCGCGACTACATGGACGGCGCCGTTTCCGACAGCCGGGTGCGCAACGGCCGACGCGAGTTCTCGCGCCAGTCGCGGCTCTTTTCCGGCATCGAAAGCGCCTATGGCGTACCGGGCCAGTACATCGCCGCCATCTGGGGGCTGGAAACGGCCTATGGCTCTTACCGGGGCAAGACGCCGCTGATCTCCTCGATGGCCACGCTGGCCTATGACGGGCGCCGCGGGTCCTTCTACGAGGCGCAGCTGATCGCCTTGCTGAAGGTCGTGCAGCATGGCGACAGCCAGCCCGAGAACATGCTGGGCTCCTGGGCGGGCGCCTCGGGCCATACGCAGTTCATGCCGACCTCCTACCTCAGCTATGCGGTGGACTATACCGGCGACGGGCGGCGCGACATCTGGGCCGAGGATCCGTCGGATTCCCTGGCCTCCTCGGCCAACTACCTGGCGAAACACGGCTGGCGGCGCGGCCAGCCCTGGGGGGTCGAGGTGACCCTGCCCGCCAATTTCAACTACGCGCAGGCCAACGGCCCGGAACGGCTGCCCTCGGCCTGGGCCCGACTTGGCGTGCAACCCGCCCGCGGCCAGCTGCGCGACTACGGCAATGCCCGGCTGCTGCTGCTGGCCGGCGCGCGCGGGCCCGCCTTCCTGGTCTTCCACAACTTCGACGTGATCAAACGCTACAACAACGCCGACACCTACGCCCTGGCGGTCGGCATCCTGGGCGACCGCATCGCGGGCGCGGGCGACATCACCCGCCCCTGGCCCCAGGGCGAACGGCTGCTGAAACGCGCCGAACGGACCGAGCTGCAACGGCTGCTCACCCGGCGCGGCTATGACACCGGCGGTGTGGACGGCATCCTGGGCTCGCGCTCGATCGCCGCGATCCGCGCCTATCAGCGCTCGATCGGCGCCACGCCCGACGGCCACCCCTCGGTCGCCCTACTGACCCGCCTGCGCGGCTGACATCAACGAGGCGCACCCACACCCCGGCGCGCCCCACTTTCCCCAAGGGGCCCCTGCCCGCCCGGATCCCGGCGCCAGGGCAGCCTACCCCAGGCACCCCGCCCCCTCTTCTCATTGCCAAAAATATCCCGGGGGCTGAGCGGCGTCTCAGAAATCGTCCGGGGGACGATTTCAGCCGCGAAGGAGCCCGCGAGGGCTCAAGGGGGGCAGAGCCCCCACCCTCTCTCCGTCTCGCGAAACCGCCCTAGCGCAGCCCCTCGCGGGCGATCTGTCCGGCCAGTTCGGCCACCGCCTGGGCCCGGGCCGCCGCAATCTGCGACGGGCCGGGGCCCGCCACCGGCACGGTGATGTCGAAAAGGCCCGAGCGCCCGCGCCCGCCCAGATCGGGGGCGACGAAATACTGCCCCGACAGGCGGAAACTGCCGTCGGCCTCGGCCAGCATCTGTTCCACCCGAACCTCCAGCCGCGCCTGGGCGCGGTCGTTGAAGGGCCAGGGCTCCGAGGCCACCTGGGCGCCGCTGATCCGCCCCAGATGGCGGGCCAGCTCCAGGCTCATCCCGCGGGCGGGCAGATCGGCCCAAAGGACATCCTTCGCCGCCGCCACCGCGCCGTCGCCCTCGCGGCGGGCGATCTGCTGGCGTTCGGCGTAGTCGGGCAGCGACACCTCGACCACCTCGACCGAACCATAGCGGATCGAGGCCGGCGCCAGCGCCTCGGCAGAGACATCGGGCACCGTGTAGAACCGCTCGTTGGCGGAACAGCCCGCCAGGGTCAGGGCGGCGGCAGAGGCAAGAAACAGATGGCGCATGATCATCTCCCGAAGAGGATGGAATTGGGGTTGCGTTCCAGTTCGCGGGCCAGGGCGCTGATCGCCTGGGCGGCGCGGTCCAGCTCGCGCAGGGTGCCGCGCAGGTCGCGGCCCACACCGGCCTCGGCGTCATAGCCCGACAGCACGGTGGCGGCGCGCGACAGAACCCCGCGCGCCTGCTCGATCAACTGCGGCAGCCCGTCGGCGGCCACCTCGATAGAGCCCGCCGCATCGCTGGCCGAGGAGAGGGTGGCGTTCAGATTGTCCACCACGCCGCCTTCGCGCAGCTCGGCCAGGGTGGCGCGCAACTCGTCCAGGGCCTCGTTCAGATGCGCGGGCAGGGCCTGGGCACCTTCGGTCGACAGCACCGCATCGGCGCTGGTCATCAGCCGGTCCAGCGTCGCGGCCAGCTGATCCAGCGGCACCTCTTCGGCACTGGCGGCGATGGCGTCGATCCGGGCCACCACGTCGGGCACCCCGGCCACCGCGCCGCTGACGCTGTCGGCAGCCGCCGACACGCCCTCCAGCGCCGCGGCCAGTTTCTCGGCCGCCGCCTGGGCGTTCAGCGCCGCCACCAGTTCCTCGACCTGGTCGGCGATGCCGCCGATCTGCTCGGGCAGGGCCTGCACCGCGTCCGACCCCACCAGGCTGCGGGCATCGCCCAGCAGGTCGCGCACATCGCCCGGCACGGCGTTCAGCTCCTCGTTGCCCGCCAGGGTGCCGATATTGTCCAGGGTGTGAATGGCGCTGTCGATCAGCTCTTCGATCTTCAGGTTGTTGATCCGCTCCATCACCCCTTCGGCAGTGGCAGAGACATCGGAAATCGCGCCCTCGGTGGTGGGGAAGGTGATGGTGCCGTCCTCAGCCACCAAGACCTCGGCCGGGGCGGCGCCCTCGATCTCGGCCAGTTCCACCTTCAGCCCGCCGGTCAGCACCGAGGCCGTGGCCAGGCGCGCCCGCAGCCCATCCTCGCGCACCCGGTCCTGGAAGAATTGCAGCGGCTCGATCGCCACGCCCGCGGCCTCCAGCCCCAGACGCTGCGGGCGGATCTGAAGCGTCACCGCCAGCCGCACCCGGTTGTCGCCAAAGCGTTCAGGGTCGACGATACCGCTGACCGCGTCCACCCGGCCGATGCGCAGCCCGCCATAGGTCACCGGCGCGTCCACCGACAGCCCGGCCACGTTCTCATCGAAGATCGCGTTGAAGGTCATCGGCGCCCCGTCGCGTTCGCCAAAGGCGCTGGCCCTGGCCGCGCCCTCGTTGGGATAGACGGTAAAGACCGTGCCCGCCGTCACCGTCTCGCCGCCCGAGACCACGGTGTTGAAGGTCACGCCCCCCGCCAGCAGCGAGGCCACCGAGGAGAAATCAAGGCTGGCCCCGTTCGGCCCCAGCGAGAAGTTGAATCCCGAGATGTCCCAGAACCGGGTGGCAGAGCTGATCAGCCGGTTATGGGGGGCAAAGATGATCGCGTCGGCCTCGACGGTGGATCCGTCCTCGCTGACCTCGGCCTGGCCCAGGTGGCCCACCTCGATGCCGCGAAACTCGATCGGGACATCGCTGGTCAGCCCGCCGTCATTGGCCGCGCGCAGCCGGATCCGCAGGCCCTCGCGCCCCTCGCGGTTCAGCGGCGCCCGGTCCAGCCCCTCGAACCGCTCCTGGCCGCCCTCGGGGTCGCTGTCCCAGAGCCCCTCGATATAGACGCCCGACAGCACGGTGCCGAGGCCGGTCACGCCGCGCGCGGTGACCTGGGGCCGGACGATCCAGAACTCCGCCTCGGCATCGACATAGTCGGCCACGTCCTTGTCCAGCCGGATGAAGACCTGCACCTGGCTCAGCCCGGCGTTGAAGCCCACCTTCTCGACCACCCCCACGGCCACGTCGCGATAGCGCAGCTCGGTCTCGCCCGCGGCCACGCCCTCGGCATTGCCGAAGCTGACCTCGATCAGCGGGCCGCGTTCGGCATAGCTTTGCCAGGCGACGCCCAGGGCGATGACCAGCGCCAGCACCGGCAGCAGCCAGATCACCGACAGCCGCTGGATCAGCGACCGGCGGGTCGAGGTGATGTGAACGTCGGGGGTCTCGCTCATCCGGCGGGCTCCTTCATGGGGTCTTGCGGCGGGGCGGGGGCGGCGGGCGCCGGGCCCTCCGCCTCGGCGTCCCAGATCAGGCGGCTGTCAAAGGCCATGGCCGAGAACATGGTGAAGATCACCGACAGCGCAAAGTACAGGCTGGCCTGGCCGGGGCGGATCGCCACCACAGAGCCCAGTTGCACCAGCGAACTGAGGATGGCGACGACGAAGACGTCGATCATCGACCAGCGGCCGATATATTCCACGATCTCGTGCAGGTGCTGGCGCCGTCCGGCGGACATGCGGCTGCCGTGGCGCACCCCCAGGGCCAGGGCCGCGATGACCGAGAACTTGGCCACCGGAATGGCCACCGAGGCAGCCAGGATCACCAGGGCGATCCCCCAGCTGCCATGGCGCCCCAGTTCCAGCGCGCCGCCGATGATCGTATTGTCCTGGCGGCTGACCAGGGTGCGGGTGATCAGCATCGGGTCCAGATTGGCCGGGATGTAGCAGATCAGCCCCAGAACCCACCACGCCCAGACATGTTGCAGACCGCGCGGGTTGCGCCCCTGAAGGTGATGCCCGCAGCGCCCGCAGGTCTCTGTGCCCTGGGGCCAGACCCGGTTGCAGCGGGTGCAGGCCACCAGGCCCATGTCGCGCGCCGATCTCATGCGCGGGCCTCGTCAGGGCGGGCGGCGGCGCGGGCCGCGCGGCGCTCCTTGCGGCCGGGGTGGACCAGGCTGCGGTCCAGGCTGCGCCAGACCGACTGGCGGCAGGTCAGCCCGTCCTGCACCGGCACCAGGATCACCAGGAAGGCGAAGATCCAGAAGGCCGGGCCGAATTCCACCCGGGCCAGGTCACTGACCTTGATCAGCGCCACGGCACAGCCGATGGCAAAGACCTCGGCCATGGACCAGGGGCGCAGCGCCTCGGACAGGCGGAAGGCGCCGATGGCGCCGGGCCAGGGGGCGCGGTCGCGCACCAGCGGCCACAGCACATAGATCGACAGCAGCGCCCGCAGGGCAGGGATGAAGACGATCAGCGCCGCCAGCAGCAGTGACAGCAGGGTGAACAGAGGCGACGAGGAAAAGGCCAGCGCCGCATCGAGGATCGACGAGGCATGGGCCAGCCCGGCGCGGCTGATGCGCAGGAAGGGCAGAGAGGTCGCGGTCAGCGCCAGGATCAGCACCGAGACCGCCACCGCGATGATCTGCTTGCCCGCGCTTTTGCGCGGCGCGATCAGCACATGGTCGCAGCGCCCGCAGACCGCCCGCTGCCCCGGCTGCGGTTCGACCACGCGCTGCACCGCGTCGCATCGCGGGCAGGCGATGAGATCGGCAAGCGGGTCAACAGCAGGATCGGCATGGGCCATGGTGGCGCGCCCCGGGGCGAAAAAGTCAGCTTTCAGCTAGCCTCACCATGGCTGATGTCAAATGGCAAGGCACGCGTCCCGACAGGCCCGCGCGCCCTGCCGCAGGGTCAAAGGGCGCCGTCAAGGGCGGGCAGCAGCCGGGCGATGATGCCCTTCAGCTTGGCCGCGCCAATGGGGGCGCTGTTCTTGGTGTGCTCGTGGCTGATGTTTTCGTCCGACAGGCCCGCGGCCATGTTGGTGATCACCGAGACGGCGGCGCAGCGCAGACCTAGGAAGCGGCCCAGGATGATCTCGGGCACGGTGGACATGCCGACGGTATCGGCGCCCAGCAGTTTCAGCATCCGGATCTCGGCCGGGGTCTCGAAGCTGGGGCCCGAGTACCAGGAATAGACGCCGGACTTGATGGCGATGCCCTCGGCCCCGGCGGCCTTTTCGATGGCGGCGCGGATGGCCGGGTCATAGGCGTCGGTCATGTTGACGAAACGCGCGTCGGTGGGCTCGCCGATCAGCGGGTTCAGGCCGGAATAGTTGATGTGATCGGCGATGATCATCAGATCGCCCGGCGGGATGTCGCCGCGGAAGCTGCCGCAGGCATTGGTCACCAGAAGTGCCTTGGCGCCCAGGGCCGCCATCACCTCCAGCGGCAGGCGCATGGCGTCCGAGCGGCCGTTTTCGTAGTAATGCTCGCGCCCGCTCATCACCGCGACGCGCATCCCGTGCAGGGTGCCGATGACCAGTTCGGCGGAATGGCCGGAAACGCCGGAATGGGGAAAGCCGGGCAGCTCGGTATAGGGGATGTGCACGCCCTCGACCTCATCGGCCAGCGGCCCCAGGCCAGAGCCCAGGATCATCGCCATCTCGACCGGGGCGTCGCCCGCCCGGGCACGGATCGTCTCGACAAGCGTCTGGGTGCGGGGGTCTGTCATGGGCTGTCCTCTGGTCTGGGTCGCGGGTCCTTCCCGGGTAGCCGCCCCGCCCGCCCCGGGCAAGCCCTGCCGATGCGCCAGCCGCCCGCCTTTGCGTCACCGCACAGGGGCCGTCCACCATCCTGCCGGAATCGCCTTGCGCCGAGGCACCCAGACGCTAGCGTCGGCACCGACGCAAAGGAGCCCCGCATGACGACCCCCGATTTCGACGAGATCATCGACCGCCGCGGCACCCATTCCGCGAAATGGGACAACATGGAAACCTACTACGGCCTGTCCCCGGACGAGGGCATCCCCATGTGGGTGGCCGACATGGATTTCCGTCCCCCGGCCTGTGTCACCCGGGCCTTGCAGGATTTCATCGACCAGGGCGTTTTCGGCTATTTCGGCGACGACAGCGCCTATAAGGACGCGATCATCTGGTGGATGCAGAACCGCCACGGCTGGCAGGTCGCGCCGGGCGCCATCTTCTCGACCCACGGGCTGGTCAATGGCACGGGGCTGTGTTTGCAGGCCTTCACCCGGCCGGGCGACGGCATCGTCATGTTCACGCCCATCTACCACGCCTTCGCCCGGGTCATCCGCGCGGCGGACCGCAAGGTGGTGGAATGCCCCATGGTGCTGGAAGACGGGCGCTATGCCCTGGATTTCGACGCCTATGACGCGCAGATGACCGGCAATGAGACGATGCTGCTGCTCTGTTCGCCCCACAACCCCGGCGGCCGGGTCTGGACCCAGGCCGAGCTGGAAGGGATGGCGGCCTTTGCCAGGCGGCATGACCTGATCGTGGTCTCGGACGAGATCCACCACGACCTGGTGATGCCCGGGCAAAAGCACATCCCCATGGCCGTGGCCTGCCCCGAGATCGCCGACCGGCTGGTGATGATGACCGCCACCACCAAGACCTTCAACCTGGCGGGCGGCCATGTGGGCAATGTCATCATCCATGACAGCACCCTGCGGCAGCGGTTCGACAAGGTGCTGGGCGCCCTGGGCATCTCGCCCAACTCTTTCGCCCTGCACATGGCCACCGCCGCCTATTCCCCCGAAGGCGCCGCCTGGGTCGATGCCCTGTGTGCCTATCTGGACGGCAACCGCCGGATCTTCGACGCCGGGATCGAGGCGATCCCGGGGCTGAAATCCATGGCGCTGGAAGGCACCTATCTGGCCTGGGTCGATTTCTCGGGCACCGGGATGGAGGCCGCCGAGGTGCAGCGCCGGATCCTGAAAGAGGCGAAGATCGCGGTGAACTACGGCGAAAGCTTCGGCCTGGGCGGCGAAAGCTACCAGCGGTTCAACCTGGCCACGCCGCGCGCGCGGGTGGAAGAGGCGGTGAGCCGGATGCAGAAGGCCTTTGCCGATCTTCAGTAGGTGGTGAGGGGGGCTGCCCCCTCCGTCGCCGGAGGCGACAAATGAAAGGGAGAATGGGGGCTCTGCCCCCCTTGAGCCCATGCGGGCTCAATTCCCCCCGGGATATTTTTGGCAAACGAGAAGAGAGGGGCGGGGCGCCCGGGGGAACCGTCGCGCGCCTGGCCCGGCGGAGGACAACAGATGCAGGCAGGGGTCTATCTGGATCATATCGTGGTGGTGGCGGCGGATCTTTCCGACGGGATCGCCTGGACCGAAGAGAGGCTGGGCGGGACCCTGCCCCAGGCGGGGGGCAAGCATCCCCTGATGGGCACCCATAACCGGGTCATGCGCCTGGGCGCGGCGGCCTTTCTGGAGGTGATCGCCCCCGACCCCGAGGCGGCGGATCCGGGCCGCGCCCGCTGGTTCGATCTGGATCATCCCCCCGCCAGCCCGCGCCTGGGCCACTGGCTGGTGCGGCTGCCCGGCCTGGCGGCGCGGGCCGATCTGCCACGGGTGAACGGCCAGGTGATCGCGCAGCAGCGCGGCGATCTGCGCTGGAAGATCTCGGTGCCCGAGGACGGGCATCGGCCCTTCGATGGGGTCTTCCCCTCTTTCCTGGACTGGGAATGCGACGAGGCGGTCATTCCGCCGCGCGCCATGCCCGGCGGAGATTTCACCCTGACCGCGCTGGAGCTGCACCATCCCCGCGCCGCCCAGGCCGAGGCCCTGCTGGCGCCGATCCTGCGCGACGACCGGGTCCACTGGCAGACGGCGCCCGAGATCGGCCTGTCCGCGCGGCTGCACGGCCCCGGCGGCGAGGTGGTGCTGGGCTGAGGCCCAGACAGCAGAAGGCGCGACCCCCGAGGGGAGGCCGCGCCTGACTGAGGCCCGAGGGAGGCCCGTTTCGAGGTAAGTCCCGGGCGGTCTCGGTCCCAGACCCAGAGGGGCCCGAGGGCCTTAGGCGTCCTGGGCTTCGATCGCGCGATGGTTCACCGTGGTGCCCCGGGCGATCTCGATCCGGCGCGGTTTCAGTGCTTCGGGCACTTCGCGCACCAGCTCGATATGCAGCATCCCGTCGGTATGGGTGGCGCCCGTCACCTGCACATGATCGGCCAGCTGGAAGCGGCGCTCAAACGCGCGGGTGGCGATGCCGCGATGCAGATAGGTGCGCGGCTCGGTCTCTTCGGCCTTGCGGGCCGAGACCACCAGGGCGCGGTCCTTCACCTCGACCGTCAGCTCGTCTTCGGCAAAGCCTGCGACGGCGATCGAGATGCGATAGGCATCGTCGGCGGTTTTCTCAATGTTGTACGGGGGATAGGTGGATTGGGCGCCGTCATTGGTCAGCACGCGATCCATCATGTCGGCCAGCTGGTCGAAACCGACGGTGGCACGGTAGAGCGGCGCAAGATCGAAGTTACGCATGGGGTCATCCTTCTTGAAGCGATAACTATGTCTGGTGGCCTTCCCCAGGGGACAGGCCGGTCTGACGGGACCCGTTTGGCGTCCCGTATCCCTGATCTGGGAAGGCAAAATCGCGTTTTCAAGAGGGGGGTGTCGGGGCGCCGGTCACTCGCCCGGGCGGATGAACTTGGCCCCGATGTCGCTGCGCCCGCCGCCCACGGTGATGCGGTTGGCGCGCGGCGCGGGCGCCAGGCCATAGCCCTGCCCGGCGGCCAGTTCCGCCTTCAGCACCGCCAGCGGCGCGGCAAGTTCGGTGCCCAGGGCCACCGGCCCGCCGTCCACCTCGGCCTTGGCCGAGACCACCGAGACGATGCGCGGCACACCGCTGGCAAAAGAGAAGATCGGCGCGCCGGAGCTGCCGTAATCGACATTGCACGAGGTCACCAGCACACCGCTCTGGCGCGCGATCACGCCGCAGATTTCCTGCAAAGAGGGCGCCTCGGCCCGGTCATGGGCGTAAGAGACGATGCCCACCTTGTCCCCGGCGGCGGGGCGCATGTCGGTCTGGAAGGGGATGACGGTGGTGTTGCGAATGGGCTGATACAGTTCCAGCAGGGCCAGGTCATTGGCCACCCGTTCGGCCGAGACGGCGGCCTCGAAGACATAGTCGGGATGGGTGACGGCGCGGCGCACCTGGCGATAGGCGCTGGCACGGCCATTGCGCATCCCGGCCAGGAACTCGATCTCATCGGGGTCGATGCGGGCACCGCTGCCGCGTTCGTACAGGCAATGCGCCGCTGTCAGCACCAGGTCGGGCGCCACCAGGGCGCCGGTGCAGAACCCCTTGCCGCCGATGTCGAGGCGCCCCACGGCCTCCCAGCCGCGGCCCGCATCGCCGGTGTCCAGCCGTTGCAGCTCCGAATCGGCGGCCTGGGCGGTGGTCAGCAGCAGGAACGGCGCCAGAAGCGCCAGGGCCAAGGGGCGAAACAGGGGGCGGATGGGCATGCGGGGCATCGGATCTCCGGGTCTTTCTGCCGCCATCCTGCGCGCCGCTTCGGGCCAAATTTGGGCGAAGGCGCGGTTTAATCGCGCAGCCCCTCAGTCGCGCAGCAACGGCACCGGCATCGCCCGGGGCTGCGGCAGCGGATCACCCGACAGCGCGGGTGGCATCGGCCCGCCCGTGGCCCAGTCCAGCAGTTCCACCGAATGCACCACCGGCACCCCCGTTCCCGACCCGATCTGCATCATGCAGCCGATGTTGCCTGCGGCGATCACCTGCGGGCTCAGCGCCTCCAGCGTCGCCACCTTGCGCGCCTTCAGCTGCCCCGAGATCTCGGGCTGCATCAGGTTGTAGGTGCCCGCCGAGCCACAGCACAGATGCCCGTCGGCGGGCAGCAGCACCTCGAAGCCTGCGGCCTTCAGCAGCGCCTTGGGCGGGTCGGTCACCTTCTGGCCGTGTTGCAGGGAACAGGCGGCGTGATAGGCGACGCGCATTCCGCGTGCAGGGTGATCGGCGGCGACCTCGGGCAGGTCCAGCTTGGCCAGCAGTTCGGTGATGTCCATAGCCAGGCCCGCGACCTTCGCTGCCGGGCCCGCCAGGTCGTGATCGCGGAACATATGGCCATAGTCCTTGACCGTGGTGCCGCAGCCCGAGGTGTTGATGACGATGCCGTCCAGGCCCGCGCCCTCCATCTCGGCCTCCCAGGCGCGGATATTGGCCGCCGCCGCCGCGTGGCTGTCACCCTCGCGGCCCATGTGATGGGTCAGGGCGCCGCAGCAACCGGCGCCCTTGGCCACCACCACCTCGACCCCCAGACGGCGCAGCAGGCGCAGGGTGGCATCGTTGATGTCGGTATTCAGCGCGCGCTGCGCACAGCCGGTCATCAGCGCCACGCGCATCCGGCGCGGCGCGGCGGGCGCGAAGGTCTGGGGCCGGTCGTTGGGCGAGACGGGGGGCAGGTGGCGCGGTGCCATCTCCAGCATTGCGCGCAACCGGGCATCGGGGATCAGGCGGCGGAAGGGCCGGGCGATCTTGGCCCCCATCATCGCCAGGCGGAAGCGCCCCGGATAGGGCAGGATGCGGGCCAGCAGGGCGCGCAGGGCGCGGTCATGCCAGGGGCGGGTGTAATGCGTCTCGATATAGGCGCGGGCATGGTCCACCAGATGCATGTAATGCACGCCTGAGGGGCAGGTGGTCATGCAGGCCAGGCAGGACAGGCATCGGTCGATATGCTTGACCGTCTTCGCATCCGGCACCCGCTCATTCTCCAGCATGTCCTTGATCAGGTAGATGCGGCCCCGGGGGCTGTCCAGCTCATCGCCCAGCACCTGATAGGTGGGACAGGTGGCGGTGCAGAAGCCGCAATGCACACAGGCGCGCAGGATCTTGTTGGCCGTCGCCGTGCCGGGATCCTGCAATTGCTCGGGGGTGAAATTGGTCTGCATGTCAGGCCCCTTCCATCAGGCCGGGATTAAGAAGGCCCCGGGGGTCGAACTTCGCCCGAAGGCCCGCTTCCAGCCGGGCGACCGGGGCCGGGCGGGGCTGGAACATGGGCACGGTGGCGCGCAGGGCCTCGCCCGCACGGATCAGCGTGGCATGGCCGCCGATGCGGGCGATCTCGCCCCGGATCCGGGCCGCGCCTGCGTCCTCCGCCTCGGGCACCCGCAGCCAGATCAACCCGCCGGACCAGTCCAGCAGCACCTCGTGCTCGACGCCCGCCCCCGCCAGCCGCGCCAGCAGGCCCGGCGCCTCGGTGGGTTTCACCGACAGTTTCCACACCGCGCCCGGCTGGCCCACGAAGGGCGCCACATCGCGCAAGGCGCGCCACAGGGCGGCGCTGTCGTCGCCCTCGACCAGATCCCAGCCGCCGCCCAGGGCCTCGGCCAGGGCCGAGGCGCGATAGGCCACCGATCCCGCCAGCCCCTCAAGGCGCAGCTGCGTCGTGCCGCCAACCCAACCGGCGCCGCTGACGTCATAGGGGGTGCCCATGGCGCGGCACATCTGGGCCACGGCGGCCTCGGCCCCCTGCCCTGATCGGATCAGCGTCGCCTCGGCCTGGGGCCGGGCCAGCACCTTCAGGCTGACCTCGGTCAGCACCCCCAGGGTGCCCCAGCTGCCCGCCATCAGCTTGACCAGATCATAGCCGGTGACGTTCTTCATCACCCGTCCGCCGTTCGACACCACCTCCCCGGCGCCGGTGACAAAGCGTACCCCCAGCAGGTGATCGCGGCAGGCGCCGACCTGCACCCGGCGCGGGCCGGACACATTGGCGGCCACCACGCCGCCGATGGTCGGTTCGCCGCCCGTGCCCAACAACGCACGGTGATCCATCGGCTCGAACGCCAGGCGCTGGCCCTTCTGGGCCAGCAGCGCCTCGACCTCGGCCAGGGGCGTGCCCGCCGCCACCACCAGGGTCAGCGCGCCGGGCTCATAAAGGCGCACCCCCGACAGCCCGCCGGTCTCCAGCGCCTCGCCCGTCAGGGCCACCCCCCGCGTGCCCCCGCCCCGCACCGCCAGCGGCGCGCGCGCGGCCTGCAACAGCTCGGCCAGTTCGGTCTCTGTCCCGGGTCTCATCATCCGAAAGCTCCAAATACTCTGGGGGCCAAATATCCTGGGGGGAGGGGCGCCGTCAGGCGACCCGGGGGGCAACGCCCCCTGCGCGGCGCGGTGCCGAGGCCTCCAGCGGGAACACCTTGGCCGGGTTCAGCAGCCATTGGCCGTCGAAAACATCCTTCACCCGCATCTGCGCCTCCAGATCGGCGGGCCGGTACTGGTGGCCCATCAGGTCGCGCTTCTCGATCCCCACCCCATGTTCGCCGGTCAGACAGCCGCCCACCTCGACGCAAAGCTTCAGGATCTCGGCGCCCAGGGCCTCGCACAACTCCAGCTGCCCCTCCTGGTTGGCGTTGAACAGGATCAGGGGATGCATGTTGCCGTCCCCCGCGTGGAACACATTGGCCACGTCCAGACCGAACTCGCGGCTCAGCTCACCGATGCGGCCCAGCACACGGGGCAGTTCGGTCACCGGAATGGTCCCGTCCAGGCACATGTAATCGTTGATCTGCCCCATGGCGCCGAAGGCCGACTTGCGCCCCAGCCAGATCCGCGCGCTTTCCTCGGCCGAACGGCTTTCGCGCAGCTCGACCGGATCATGGCGGCGGGCGATGGCGGTGATGATCTCCAGCTGTTCGGCGATCTCGCCCTCCGATCCCTCGACCTCGACGATCAGCAGGGCCTCGCAATCGGGATAGCCCGCGCCGGAAAAGGCGTCGGTGGCGCGGATGCAGGGACGATCCATGAACTCGATCGCCACGGGCAGCACGCCCGCCTCGATGATGTCCGACACGCACTGCCCCGCCACCTCCAGGCTGTCGTAACCGATCAGCACGGGCCGCGCGCCCTCGGGCTTGGCGATGATCCGCAGGGTCGCCTCGGTCACCACGCCCAACTGCCCCTCGGAGCCGCAGATGAGGCCCAGAAGATCCAGCCCGGCGGCGTCCAGATGCGCGCCGCCCAGCTCGATCACCTCGCCCTCCATGGTGACCATCGTGACACCCAGCAGGTTGTTGGTGGTCACACCGTATTTCAGGCAATGCGCCCCGCCCGAGTTCATGGCGATGTTCCCGGCAATGGCACAGGCCAGCTGGCTAGAGGGGTCGGGGGCGTAGAAAAACCCGTCGGCCTCGACCGCGCCCGAGACCGACAGGTTGGTGCGCCCAGTCTGCACCCGGATAAAACGGTTGGCATAATCGGTTTCCAGCACCGCGTTCATCCGTGCCACGCCCAGGATCACCGAATCCGCCGTGGGCAGCGACCCGCCCGCCAGCGAGGTGCCCGCACCGCGCGGCACCACCGGCACCTCCATCTCGTGGCAGATCTTCAGCACCGCCGCGACCTCGGCGGTCGAGCTGGGCAGAACGGCACAAAGGGGGGCGCAGCGATAGGCGGTCAGGGCGTCGCATTCATAGGCGCGCGTCTCGGCGGGGTCGTCGATCACCGCCCCCGCAGGCAGCACCTTGCGCAGACGGGCCACCAGCGCGGGCTTTTTCGACAGGACCCTGGCGTCCGGTTCCGGCATCTGCATGGCTCTCCCCCCTCTCAATCGCGGATTGCTGCACCCGGGATAACAGGATTGGTAAGTTTTTTGAACCAATTTTTTCGATAGCCTCACCCCCGGCCGCGCGGCTAGGTAGGGCCATGACCCTGGCCCATTTTCTTTCCCTCTTCTCGACCGCCGACGCGGTGGTTGTCCTGCTGATCCTGGTGGGTTGGCTGGGCATCGGCTGGCGCATCGAACACCCGGGCGCGCGGCCCTCGGTCTCTATCCTGATGGCCGAGAATCGGCGCGAATGGCTGCGCATGACCATCGAACGCAGCAATCGCATCGTCGACAGCCAGATCCTGGGGATGCTGCGCGCCAACAGTTCCTTCTTTGCCTCTTCGACGATGATCGCCATCGGCGGCACCCTGGCCCTGCTGGGCAATTCCGACCAGCTGCGCGGCATCGCCAGCGACCTGGGCGTGACCGACCGCAGCTCGGAAGTGTTCTGGGAAATCAAGCTGATGCTGGTGCTGATGTTCATGGTCAACGCCTTCCTGAAGTTCGTCTGGGCGAACCGGCTGTTCGGCTATTGCGGGGTATTGATGGGGGCCATCCCGAACGAACCCGCCGATCCGCGCGCAGGCCCCCGGGCGCAGAAGGCGGCGCAGATCAACATCTTCGCCGCGCGCAGCTTCAACCGGGGTCTGCGGTCGATCTATTTCGCCATGGCCGCCACCGGCTGGTTCCTGGGGCCCTGGGGCCTGCTGGCCACGACGCTGCTGACCTGCGCGATCCTGTGGCGGCGCGAGTTCGCCTCGCAGTCGCGCGAACTGCTGCTGTCGCTGGACACCACCCCGGCGGCACCTCAGCCCGGCGAAACGGTCACGAAATAGGCAGGGCGCCGGACAGGGGCGCGGTTTTTCTTGTCTGGGCTGGCAAAGCCCCTCTCCGCCCGCTGACCGGCGGGGCGGAACGTGGAACGGTCGGGCCAAAGGCCGTGGCAACCGGAAAATCGGGTCCGGCCGTGTGGCCGCCCTGCGGGGCGCGTCAAACGTCCTGATCAGGAGACCCTATGTCCGACCCGCTCGACGCGCTGGCCCAGGCCGCGCAGGCGCAGATTGATGCGCTGTCCTACCCCCGCAAATGCTGGGTCACGTCCCGCCGCTACAAGGATCAGCCGGTGCTGGACGTGGCGATTGTCGGCGGCGGCCAGTCGGGCCTGTCGATCGCCTTTGGCCTGATGCGCGAGAATGTCTCGAACATCCGCGTCTACGACCGCAACCGCCCCGGCGAGGCCGGGCCCTGGACCTCTTACGCGCGGATGAAGACGCTGCGCACGCCGAAACATGTCTCTGGCCCCGAGATGGGCATCCCCGCCCTGACGCCGGAGGCCTGGTATCGCGCCCGCTACGGCGATGCCGCCTGGGAAGGGCTGGACAAGATCCCCAAGGACCAGTGGCAGGACTATGTCACCTGGGTCTCGGGCGTGGTGCAGCCGCCGGTCTTTCACGGGGTCGAAGTGGTGGACCTGGAGCCGCTGGAGGGTGGCATCACGGCGGTCCGCCTGCGCGACCGTGACGGGCACGAAACCGTGGACTATGCCCGCGCCGTGGTGCTGGCGCCGGGCATCGAGGCCACCGGCGCCTGGGCCGTGCCCGAATTCGTCCGCGACGCCCTGCCCAAGACGCTTTATGCCCATACCGCCGAGGCCATCGACTTTGCCGCGCTGGCGGGCAAGCGGGTGGCGGTGCTGGGTGGCGGGGCCTCGGCCTTCGACAATGCCGCCTGCGCGCTGGAGGGGGGCGCGGCCAAGGTGGATCTCTTCGTGCGGCGCCCGAAACTGCCGCCGGTGAACCCCTATCGCTGGATGGAATACACCGGCTTCCTGCGCCACTTCCCCGATCTGGACGACACGATGAAGTGGGACTTCATGCAGACCATCTTCCGCATGAACCAGCCGCCGCCGCAGGACACCTTCAACCGCTGCCATGTCTGGCAAAGCTTCGACATCCACTACGACAGCCCCTTCACCGCCCTGGCCCATGTGGACGGGCAGGTGCAGATCGCCACGCCCCAGGGCAGCTTTGACGCGGATTTCCTGATCGTCGGCACCGGCATGGCCATTGACCCGACCCTGCGCCCCGAACTGGCGCGCCTGGCCCCGGCCATCGCCACCTGGGCCGACCGTTTCGCCCCCGCCGCGGGCCCCGAGGCCTATGGGCTGGGCGCCTATCCCTATCTGGGCGACGCCTTCCAGTTCCAGGGCGACGACGCCGCCACCGACGCCATGCTGTCGCGCCACTACTGCTACACCTTCGCCGCCATGGTCTCTCAGGGCTGTTCCGCCGGGATCTCGGCGCTGAAGTTCGGCGCCGAACGGGTGGTGCGCGGCATCACCCGCCAGCTGTTCACCGAAGACGCGGCCCTGCATCTGGCGACCCTGCGCGCCTATGACGAGCCCGAGCTGCGCCCCGAAACCGCCCCCCTGCCCCGCCTGACGCCGGAAACCATCTAGGAGGATCCCATGTCGAACCAGGTCATCGTCGAAGACAAGGCCGCCCGCTTCCTCCAATCCCAGGAGAAGATCCAGGCCCCCTACGAGCTCGACCCAGAGCTGTGCCTTTATTGCCCCCAGGACAATATGGACTCGCTGTCGCATCCGCGCATTGCCGACTGGATCGAGTTTGTCACCGAACGCTACATGCCGCCCCTGCCCGAGGGCGGGCGCAAGGTGCTGTTGATGATGCCCTGCACGGCGACCAAGCCCTATCCCTTCTCGACCGAGCACCGGGCGATCAACCGCCGTCTTTATGACGAGGGGTTCCGTCCCGTCGCCCGCCAGCCCCTGGCGCAGGAACTCTGCGCGCGTCTGGGCCCCGACGATCCGCAGGAACTGCTGGATGTGTCGATCCTCAGCGACGGCAAGGGCACCTACATTCACCGCGCGGTGATTTCCGAACCCATGGCGCTGGTCCCCTACGAGACGATCACCGGCTATGAGGGTAAGCCCTCGCCCTGTCATGCCTATGACGATCCGGGGCTGTTCGAGAAGCGCGGCAATGCCGTCTCGCCCTGGCGCGAAGACAGCACGGCGGTTCAGGTCGGCCCGTCGAAATGGGCCTGGGGCGACAATGAAAAACGCGCCTATGTCGAGATGCATAACGAAATGGCCCGCCTGCTGGCCAAGGCGATGGAGCGGATCGGCGGGCTGTACGACGCGCGCATTTCCTGGGTCGCGCCGGGGCTGACCCACCGGTCCTTCGTTCTGGAACGGGCGGCGCGCAAGGCCCATGGGGTGCCCGCCTTCAAGAAGGTCGCGGGCGAGAACCTGGCCTTCACCGGCGCCAACGACCTGCTGCCCGAGCATCTGAAGATCACCTGCCTGCCGCTGGCGGCCGATTGCACCGATGCCATCGAACGGCTGGCCAAACGCCTGGGCACCACGCCGGACCGCGTCGGCAGCCACTGGTCGCGCGGCGGGGCCAACGCCACGCCCCTGGCCCTGCCGGAACTGCTGGACGTGCTGGTTGAAAACATCCTGGAGAAAGAAGACGCATGACCCTGTCCCTGACCATCGGGTCCTCCGACAACGACCGCCTGCGCCCGCTGATCAATGACGAGGTGCGCATCGACGGGGTCGAGGCCACCTGGCACACCCACCCGGTGCAGGATCTGTTCAACCTGCAATGCTCGCGCCACGTCTACGACGCCGCCGAATACCCCCTGGCCACCTATCTGCGCGATCTGGAAGGGCCGCGCCGCTATCTGGCGGTGCCGATCTTCCCCTCGCGGCACTTCCGCTTTTCCTGCGTCTTCGTGAACCGCGCAGCGGGGCTGACCTCGCCCGCCGATCTGGCCGGAAAACGGGTCGGCATCCCGATCTGGGACATGGCCGCCGCCGTCTGGCTGCGCGGCATCTTCGACGAACACTACGGCCTGCCGATGCGCGCGCCCACCTATGTCACCAACGGGCTGGAGTTCGGCCGCAGCGGGGATGAACACCCGCAGCAGTACCCCGAGGATTTCCAGATCGTCCACGCCGATGACGAGGGCGGGCTGGCGCGGATGCTGGCCGAGGGCAAGATCGACGCGCTTTATACCGCCGCCGCGCCGTCCACCTGGGATCCCTTCGACCCCAATTGCCCGGTAACCCGCCTGTTCGAGGATCCGCGCGAGGCCGAAACCGCCTTTTATCAGAAGACCGGGATCCTGCCGCCCATGCATATCTTCGCGGTCAAACGCGCCATCGCCGAGGCCCACCCGGGCCTGACCCGGCGCCTTTACACCGCCCTTGGCGATGCCCAGGACATGGCCCGCGCCCAGATCTATCATTCCGGGGTGCTGAAAACGATGCTGCCCTGGCAGCTGGAGGCGCTGCTGGACACCGAAAAGCGCCTGGGCCAGGGCTATTGGTCGGGCGGCTTTGCCCGCAACCGCCCCACGCTAGAGGCGATCATCCGCTACATGAGCGATGAGGGTCTCCTGAAGACAAACATCACCCCCGAAGACATGTTCGACGCCGACATGCTGGCCACCTGACCAGCGGCGCAGGCCGCATGGCCGGACCTGCGCCCGACAATGCCTGTCCCTGCGGGTGCCCCCCGCCGGGATTGACCGGGGAAAGCCCGCTTTCCACCCTGACCCAAGACCGAGACCCGGAGCCTGACCCGAAAAAGGGCAAGAGGAGACGGGGGCCCTCGGACCCCAGAGAGACCCCTTCGCGGTGCATCGCAAGATAAGGTTCCCCCTGCGCCGCCAGACCCGGAGACCCAAGATGCCCAAGAACGGTGCCGACCACCTCGCCTCGCTTCAGGATGACCGCTGTATCTATCTCGACGGCAAGCGCGTCGCGGATATCAACACAGACCCCGCCTTTCGCGGCGCCGTCTCCTCGGCCTGCGCGCTGTATGACTACCAGGCCGCGCCCGAGAACCAGGAACGGATGACCTTTGCCTCGCCCAAGACCGGCAAGCGGGTCAACAAGTCCTGGATGATGCCCACCAACTACGCCGAGCTGGTCGAGCGCCGGAAGTCGATCGAGGAATGGTCGGCCCTGACCTGCGGCATGATGGGCCGCTCGCCCGATCACGTCGCCTCGACCTTCGCGGGCTTCCGCATGGGGCTGGACGTCTACGAGGCCCACGACCCCAAACGCGCCGCCGCCCTGGCCGATTACTTCGACTACGTGCGCGACAACGACATGTACCTCAGCTACGTCATCATCAACCCGCAGGCGGACAAGGCGAAATCCGCCGCCGGTCAGGCCGACCGCGATCTGGTCGCCCGCATCGTCGATGAAGACAGCGAAGGCCTGACGATCCGGGGCGCCAAGATGCTGGCCACCTCGGGCATCGTCGCCAATGAGATCATGGTTTCGGGCATCACGCCCCTGCAACCGGGCGACGAGGATTACGCCTTTACCCTGACCATGCCGCTTGGCACGAAGGGTCTGAAGATGCTGTCGCGCCGCAGCTACGAGGCGGGCGCCACCTCGACCTTCGACTATCCGCTGTCCGCGAAGTTCGACGAGAATGACGCCGTGGTGGTCTTCGACGATGTGAAGGTCCCGTGGGAACGCGTCTTCCTGCACCGCGACCTGAAGATGGCCCAGGCGCAATGGCACCAGACCCGCGCCCATGTCATGCAGAACTACCAGTGCATGATCCGCCTGACCCAAAAGCTGCACTTCCTGCTGGGCCTGGCGCGCAAGATCGCCGAGATCAACAATATCATCGGCTATCCCCAGGTGCGCGAACAGCTGGGCCTGATCGCCGCCAAGGTGCAGAACATGGATGCCCTGGTCCTGGCGATGGAGGCCAAGGGCGAGCAATACGGGAAATACTATGTCCCCGACCGCTCGATCCTGGTCACCGCCCAGGTCATCGCCCAGACGACCTACCCCGAGGTGGTGGAGGCGATCCGCATCCTGTCGGGCGGCGGGATGATCATGGTGCCCTCTTCGGATCTCGACTTCGCCAGCCCCGAGACGGCCGAGATCATCGGCCGCACGCAGCGCTCGCCCGTGGTGGACAGCCACGACCGGGTGAAGCTGATGAAACTGGCCTGGGACGCGGTCGGCTCGGAATTCGGCTCGCGCCACTTGCAGTACGAGATGTTCTACTCGGGCGCCCAGTTCGTCATTCGCGGCAATTCCTTCCGCTTCTTCGACTGGGACGAGGTGAAATCGCGGGTCGACGGCTTCATGGGCACCTATGACCTGGAGGTCGACAACCTGCTGGCCCGGGCGGCGGCAGAGTGAGCATGGAACCCGAGACGATCCGCCGCGCGGCCTTCGTGGGCCATTCCCCCGCCCCCTTCCGGGCGGCGGAGACCGGCCCGCTGGCCGACCTCAGCTTTGCGGTGAAGGATCTCTTCGACATCGCGGGCAGCGTCACCGCCTGCGGCAACCCCGACCGGCTGAAGGCCGGGGTGGTCGCGGCGGCCACGGCACCGGCGGTGCAGGTGCCCCTGGCCGCCGGGGCGCTGTGCCTGGGCAAGACCCACACCGACGAGGTCGCCTGCGGCATGTTCGGCGACAACGAATTCTACGGCACCCCCATCAACCCGCGCGCGCCGGGGCGCGTGCCGGGGGGCTCTTCCTCCGGCTCGGCCTCGGCGGTGGCGGGGGGGCTGGCGGATTTCGCCCTTGGCACCGACACCGGCGGATCGGTCCGCGTGCCGGGCAGTTTCTGCGGCATCTTCGGGCTGCGCACCACCTTCGGGCGGCTGTCGGTGGCGGGCGTCATGGCCATGGCGCCCAGCTTTGACACCGTGGGCTGGATGGCCCGCACGCCCGAGGTCATGGCCCGCGTCGGCGCGGCCTATTTCGGCGCGCCCAAACCCCTGTCGCCCACCCGCCTGATGCTGGCCCGCGATGCCTTCGCCATTCCCAATCCTCGGGTGGCCGAGGCGCTGACGCCGCTGGCGCGGGCGCTGACCACCACCGAGGTGGACCTTTATCGCGGCGGGGTCGAGCACTGGCTGGACACCTTCCGCCCGCTGCAACTGGGCGACCTGCACGCCACCCTGGGCACCTGGGCCGCGCAGCCCGGGCGGCAGGTCTCGGCCTCCATCGCCCAGCGTATGGAATTGGCCAGCACGGTCACCGCCGCCGACATCGCCCCCGCCACGATCTGGCGCGACGCGCTGACCGGCTACATGGTGGACCTTCTGGGCGACGACGGCGTGCTGTGCATTCCCACGGCCCATGACCTGCCGCCCGAGATCGGCGGCGGGCTGGAAACGCTGATCGAGTTCCGAGAGAAGACCCTGGCGCTGACCTGCGTGGCCTCGCTGACCCGGCTGCCGCAGCTGAACATCCCCGCGACCACGGTCGAGGGGGTGCCCGTGGGCCTGTCCTTCATCGCCGGTCCGCGCGGCGAAGAGCGGCTGCTGGCCATCGCCGCCGATCTCTACGCGCAGTTGCCAGAGGGCGCCGCATGACCCGCGATTTCGTCGGATACGGGCGGGTGAAGCCCGACTTCCGCTGGCCCGGCGGCGCCGGACTGGCGGTCGTGGTCGTGCTGAACTTCGAAGAGGGCGCCGAGCCCTCGATCCCCGACGGCGACCCGGCCACCGAACTGGCCCTGACCGACGCGATCCCCGGCGAGGTGCCCCTGGGCCAACGCGACCTGGTGGCCGAAAGCCTGTTTGAATACGGCAGCCGCGCGGGCTTCTGGCGGCTGGCCGAGATGTTCGAAGAGCTCGACATTCCCCCCACCATCGGCGCCTGCGCCCAGGCCCTGGCGCGCAACCCCGAGGCGGCCGGGTTCATCGCCGAAAAAGGCTGGGACATCTGCGCCCATGGCAACCGCTTTCAGCGCCATTTCCTGATGACCGAAGCCGAAGAACGCGCCGCCATTGCCGCCGCCGTCGAAGGCATCACCGCCGCCACGGGCCGCGCGCCCACAGGCTGGCAATGCCGCTACGCTGCCTCCGAACGGACCCGTATGCTTTTGGCCGATCACCCCTGCCTGATCTACGATGCAGACGGCTATGCGGACGATCTACCATACTGGACCGAAGGGCGCCTGGTGGTGCCCCATACCTTCACCCTGAACGACAACCGCCTGGCCACCGCCAAGCTGCCGACGCCGGGCGATTTCCACGCCTACCTCTGGTCGGCCTTCCGCACCCTGCTACGCGAAAGCGCCCATTCGCCCCGGCTGATGACGATCTCGCTGCACAACCGCATCTCGGGCCAGCCCGCGCGGTTCGAAGGTATCCGCAATTTCCTGGAAGAGGTCGCGGGCACCCCCGGCGTCTGGTTCGCGCCCCGCGCCGAGGTGGCCCGCCACTTCGCGCAGGTCTGCCCGAAATGACAGGCTCCGAGATGACAGGCCTTGTCCTGACCGGCGGCCTGGTGGCCAGCCCACTAACCGGCAAGGTGACCGCCCGCGACGTGATCCTGCGCGACGGGATGATCAGCGACGACCCGACCGGCCTGCCGCGCCGCGACATCGGCGGGCAGATGGTGATCGCCGGGCTGGTCAATGCCCATACCCATGGGCACGCCAACCTGAACAAGGGCGTGGCCGACCGCTGGCCGCTGGAATTCTCGCTGACCTCGGGCGGCTGGATGGCCGCCGGGCGCGACGCGCAGATGGTCTATGACAGCACCCTTCTGGGCGCCTGGGACATGCTGTCGAAGGGGGTGACGGCGGTCTATGACCTGGCCGTGGGAATGCCCGCGCCCGATCCCGAACATCTGGCCGCCGTGGCCCAGGCCTATGCGGATGCGGGGCTGCGCGCGGTGATCGCGCCGATGGTCGCCGACATCGGCTTTGCCGCCAGCATCCCCGGGCTGCTGGACAGCCTGCCGCCCGAGATCGCCGCCAGCCTCTCCGCCGCGCCGCAAGACCCCGAGGCCCTGCTGACCCGGATCGACAGGGGCATGGGCTTTGCCCTGCCCGAAGGCATCAGCTGGGGCCTTGCGCCCACGATCCCGCACCAGTGCTCCGAAACCTTCCTGCGCGGGGCCGCAGATCTGGCCCGGCGCCGGGACTGGCGGCTGCACATGCATGTGGCCGAGAGCCGATTGCAGGCCGAGGTGGCGCGCCAGCTTTGGGGCGGATCGCCCATCGACCGGCTGGAAAGCCTGGGCATTCTGGGCCCCGATTTCACCGCCGGTCACGCGGTCTGGCTGGGGGCGCGCGACTTCGCCACCCTGGCGCGGCATGGGGCGACGGTCGCCCATATCCCGGCCTCGAACCAGCGTCTGGGCGCGGGCATCGCGCCGGTTCAGATGATGCGCGAGGCCGGGCTGACCCCGGGTCTGGCCACCGACGGCGCGAACTCGTCCGATGCCATGAACATGTTCGAGGCGATGCGCCATGCGACCAACCTGTCGCGCCTGACCGAGACCTCGCGCGACCGCTGGATCGACGCCGCCACCGCCTATGGGATGGCGACCCAGGGCGGCGCGGCCTGCATGGGGCTGGCGCCCTCGACCCTGCAACCGGGCGCCCCCGCCGACCTGACGATCCTGTCCCTCGACAGCCTCGCCTTCACCCCCCTGAACGATCCGGTGGTGCAGATGGTGACGGCGGAAACCGGCAGCTCGGTCGCTTCGGTCTTCGTCGCAGGCCGCGAAGTGCTGAGCGATGGAGAGCCCCGTTTCGACACCCGCGCCCTGCGCGCCCGCATCGCCCGCCACATGCCCGCGCTGGAGGCCGCCCGCGCCGATCAGCGGGCGGCATCCGAGGCCGCCCTGCCCCATATCCAGCGCTTCCTCGACACCCGGCCGAAACCCGACCTCGGCTTTACCCGCACCCTGCCCATGGACCTGACATGACCCTGCCCTATCCCTACAGCGACCCCGCCAGCTATACCCGCATCGGCCATATCATGCCCTCGTCCAACACCTGGGCCGAGCCGCTGACCTATGCGCTGAATATGCAAGAGGCGGCGCGGATCTCGAACCATTTCTCGCGGATCGTGGTCAAGACGCTGGCGCTGAACGAAAGCTCGGAAAGCCATTTCCAGTACGAGCCGATGCTGGCCGCCGCGCGCCTTCTGGCCGATGCGCCCCTGGACGTGATCACCTGGAACGGCACCGCCGCCAGCTGGCGCGGCATCGACCAGGACCGCAAGCTGTGCGAGCTGATCGAGGCGGAAACCGGGATCACCGCGACCTCGGCCACCATCGGCTACTTCGATCTGTTTGCCGCGAAGAACTGGCGCAAGATCTCGCTGGCCGTGCCCTATACCGAGGATGTGACGGCGGCCATCGTCGAGAATTACACCCGCTCGGGGTTCGAGGTGGTGAAGGCCGTCTCGCTGGGCTGCGTGGCCAATGTGGACATCGGCGCAACACCCCTCGACCGGATGCGCGCCCTGCTGCACGAGGCTGCCGACGATGCCGCAGATTGCGTCGCGGTGGTCTGCACCAACTTCCCCGCCACGGCGCTGGCGGAAGAGTTCGAGGCCGAGACGGGGATCCCGCTGGCCGATTCCATCTCTGTCACCTATCTGGATGCCTGCCTGAAGGCCGGGGTGCGCCCCGCCATCACCGGTTGGGGCCAGATGTTCGACTGACAGGGGAGCCCGTCGGCCGACTGGCCGCCGCCCGGCCCTAGAGGGGCACCGGGGCGGCGGGGTCCAGCAGGCCCTCGCCCTTCAGATCCGACCAGAACCCCGCGGGGATCGCCGCCTGAAGGGCGGCGATGTTGCGCGTCACCTCTTCGGGGCGCACGGCCCCCAGCACCACCGAGGCGACCGCCGGATGGGCCAGGGCGAACTGCAAGGCGGCATGGGGCAGCGCGACCCCATGGGCGGCACAGACCCTCTCGATCTGGGTCACAAGGGTTAGGATCGCAGGCTCGGCCTCGGCGTAGTTGTACTTGGCCCCGACCACCGCCCCGGTGGCCAGGATGCCGGAATTGAACACCCCGCCCAGGATCAGCGCGGTTCCCGCCGCCTGGGCGCGCGGCATCATCGAGGCCAGGGCAGGCTGTTCCAGCAGGGAATAGCGCCCGGCCAGCAGCACCACGTCATACTCGCCATCGCGCAGGAAGCGTTCGGCCATCTCGTGGTCATCCAGGCCCAGCCCGTAGCCCGCGATCACCCCCTGGGCCTTCAGCTCGGCCAGGGCGCGGGTGGCGCCGTCCAGCGCCTGACGATAGCGCGCCTCGATCATCTCTTCGCCATGGGTCCAGCTGTCCACGTCGTGGATCAGCACCAGGTCCAGCCGGTCGGTCCCGAGCCGCAAAAGCGACTGTTCGATCGAGCGCAGGGTGCCGTCATAGGAATAGTCGAAGCGTGGCCGATGCGGCAGCGAACCGACGAAGCCGCGCGCGGGCGGCGCCACATCGCCCCAGCGATGCGGGTCCATGACCCGCCCCACCTTGCTGGACAGCACCACCCGGTCACGGGGCACGCTGCGCAGCCCGGTGCCGGTGCGATGCTCGGCCAGGCCGTTGCCGTAATGCGGCGAGGTGTCCAGCAGGGTGATTCCGGCGGCCAGCGCCGCCTCGACGGTGGCGATGGCCTGATGCTCGTCCAGGCGTTCGTAGAAATCGCCCAGGGGCGCGGTGCCCAGACCCAGGCGGCTGACGCGAAGGCCGGTGCCCCCCAGGGGCACCGTGGCCAGGCTGCTCACGTCGCCCCCCGGGCGAACTGGTTGTAGAAGGCATAACGCTGCGGCTGGACGAAGTCGGGCTTCTCGACCCCTGCCGCCTCGGCGCATTGCCGGGGGAAGTCGAAATTGTTCAGCATCTCGCTGGCCACCGCGACCAGATCGGCCTTGCCGCCGTCGATGCTGGCCAGGGCCACGGCGGGGCTATGGGTGCCCCCCACGGCCATGGTCGCCACACCCGCGCTGTCGCGGACCTGGGCGGCCATGTCGTGCTGCGCGGTGATCTCGGCGCCCACCTGAGAGCCATTGGTGCCGGGCGCGATGCCCCCGGCGGAACAGTCGATCAGATCGACTCCGGCGGCGGCCAGGCGGGCGGCCAGGGCGACGGTATCGGCGATCTCGATCCCCTGGGCCACGCGATCCACGCAGGAGGCGCGGTAGAAGATCGGCATATCCTCGGGCAGGGCCGCGCGCAGATCCTGGGCGATCTCGACCGACAGGCGGTGGCGCGCCTCGGCGGTGCCGCCGTAGCCGTCGCCGCGATGGTTCGACAGGGGCGAGACGAAGCTGTGCAGCAGATAGCCATGGGCGCCGTGAATCTCGACAAAGTCGAACCCGGCGGCCACGGCGCGGCGCGCGGCGGCGACAAAGGCCGTGCGGAAGGCGGTGATGTCTGCCGCGCTCATCTCGGCCGGGGCGGGCCAGCCCTCGGCGTAGGGCAGGGCCGAGGGCGCGGCGCAGGTCCAGCGGCGATGGTCACCCTCGGGCAGGAATTTTGCCCCGTTCCAGGGCGTCTCGGTCGAGGCCTTGCGCCCCGCATGGGCCAGTTGCACACCGACCGGCACGCCGTGGCGGTGGAAGCCCTCGACGACCCGCGCCAGGCCGGGGATCTGATCGTCGGACCACAGCCCCAGGCAATCGGGGGTGATGCGCCCCTCGGGCAGCACGGCGGTGGCCTCGATCACGGCGCCGCCCAGGCCCGACATGGCCATATGGGCGTAATGGTCGAAATGCCAGCCCGTCGCCCGGCCCTCTTCGGCCGCATATTGGCACATGGGCGACAGCAGCAGGCGATTACGAAATGTCACCCCCCTGATGGACAGGGGGGTGAACAGGGCGCTTTGCCCTTCAGTCTTGTCAGTCATTCGGTCCAGCTCAGATTTCTTTCAGCAGCGAGGTGTCGAACATGCTTTCGTCCGCCTCGATCCCCACCTTGTGCATGGATTCGATGGTGGCCGCGATCCATTCGTCATCCATGGCGAAGATGCCATCGGGATGCTTGATCAGGTCGACCTGGATGTTCGAGTGGAACTGGGTCATGTCGGGGGTATAGCCGTTGCCCTTGAACCAGCTGTCTTCCCATTCCAGCGCCGCCTTGCCGGGGGCCTCGAATTCCTTCTCCCAGCCGCGACGCGAGGCGCGCAGGAAGCCCACCAGGTCTTCGCGGCGGCTTTCGATGGTCTCGACATTGGCGCAGACCAGGTCCTGACCCATCACCATGCCCACGTCCGAGAACAAGATGAAGCCGGATTCCTTGCCCGCCGCCTGGCTGATCACATAGGGCATCGAGGTCATGAAATCGACGACCGCGTCCACCTGACCGGCGACCAGCGGGGTCGGGTCGAAGGTGTAGGGGACGAAGTTCACCTTCTCGCCGTCGACACCGGCCAGACCCAGCACCACCTTGAAGGGGCCGACGTTCAGCGGCGGGCAGGCCACGGTGCGGCCTTCGAGGTCCTTCATGGTCTCGATGCCACTGTCCTTGAGGAAGATCACCGAGTCGGGGCTTTTCTGGAACTGGGCGCCGATCACCTTGAAGTTGGCGCCTTTTTCAAAGATCGCCTCGGCGGTTTCCATGGGCGAAACCAGGGCGATATCGGCCTTGCCGGTCAGCAGCGAGGCCTGGGGAATGACGTCGGGGCCGCCGGGGATATAGTCGATCTTCAGACCTTCATCGGCGTAATAGCCCTCTTCCATGGCGATGTAATAGCCGTTGAATTCGGGGTCGTTGATCCAGATCGCTTGCAGGGTCAGCGTGGTCAGATCCTGGGCGAACAGGCGGCCGGGGACAGAGGCAGCGGCCAGACCGCCCAGGGCGGAGGCGGTGAAGGCGCGACGGGAAAGCTTGGTCATGGGGAAGATCCTGTTGGGTGAGGTTATCGTTTTCCTGGCGCGGTCCGTTTTTCCGGTTCCCGGCGATAGGGATCAGCCTAGGTAGCGGATCGGGGCGCGGTCAATTTGGCAGGCTTGGCATTTCATGCGCGCTGACTTGACGGTTTCTGCGAAGCGGCAAATCGGCTTTGCAAAGCGCATGAAATCCATGCAAATCAGCCCGCTTCGGTCTGTTTTTGCCGCTTTGGCGGCATTTTCGGGCCCGCAGGCGGCGAAATCGCCGCGATGCGGCAAGGCGCCGTTTGCACAGGAATTGCACAAAAATACCGCCCCACGGCGCCTGCCCGCGCCAAACAGGCCCCATGGGCCAAGGGGTGCGCATCTGCGGCCAAGTTTTGCCGCGCCACCGGGCGACGCAGGATTCTGGCCCCCCGGGCGCCTTTGCGGGCAGGCTTGATCCGACCCGGGCGTCCGTGACTCGATGTGACAGGCCCCCGCCTCTTCGGCCGCCCCTGCGGCGGCCTCAGCCTCAGCAAAGGTCCCGCCGCCCATGTCCGACACCCTGCCCCTGCCCGAGACCGCCCCGCGCCCGCTGCTGGCCCTGATGCGTTCCCCCGCCGCGCTGATCGCGCTGAAGGTGGCGCTGGTGCTGGCGGTGCTGCTGGTCTGGCACCTGCTGGGCACCCAGACCCGGATGGGGCGGCTGATCCTGTCCAGCCCGGTCTATATCCTGGGGGATATGTGGTCGGGCGCCGATCTGTACCTTCTGCACGGCGCCGCCACGGTCAAGATCGCCGCCACCGGCTTTGCCATCGGCTGTGGCACGGCCTTTGTCATGGCCCTGCTCTATTGCGTCTTTCCCTGGCTCGACACCGCCTTTCGCGGGGTGAACATCGCCGTCTACACCATGCCCGCCATCGTCGTGGGCCCGCTTCTGGTGCTGTTCTTCAAGGGGGATTGGCCGCAGACGATCCTGTCGGCGCTGATGGTCTATTTCCCGGCCATGTCCACCATGTTGCTGGGACTGAAACAGGTCGACCAGCGGCTGTCGGACCTGATCGAGGTCTACGGCGGCCACGAGGGCGCCCTGATGCGCTATGTGCGGCTGCGCGGCGCGCTGCCCTCGATCTTTGCCGGGCTGCGGGTGGCCGCGCCGATCGCCGTTCTGGGCGCCGTGCTGGGCGAGTTCGGATCAGGCACGCGCTTTGGCTTCGGCTCTTTCCTGCTGTCGACCCTGCCGCAGGCCAATCCGACGCGGCTGTGGGGGATCGCCATCTCGACCTCGATGATCGGGCTTTGCGGCTATCTGCTCTTCATGATCCCCGCCGTCTGGCTGCGCCGCACCACCGAAAGCGCGACCCTGGCCACCGCCATGGCCGCGCCCGCGCGCGGCGGGACCTGGATCGAACGGCTGGGCGCGGGGGCGCTGGCCTTCGTCATGCCCTTCCTGCTCTGGGCCTTCCTGATCGACCTGGCCGACATGCCCTCGATCATCGCGCCGGGGCCGCTGACCACGATCCGCTTCATCTTTACCGAAAACGCCTTTCCCATCTGGGAGGCGCTGTCGGTGACCCTGCCCATGGCGGTGCTGGGGTTGCTGGCGGGGCTGGCCTTCGCCTTCGTGCTGGCCTCGATGTCGATCCTGTCGCCCGCCATCGCCCGCGCCCTGGTGCCGGTGGCCATGGTGGTGCAGAACACGCCGCTGGTGGCGCTGGTGCCCTTCGTGGTGCTGGCCTTCGGGCGCGGCGTGGCGGCCTCGGTCTTTCTGGCCATGCTGGTGGTCTTCTTCCCGGCCTATGTGCTGCTGAACCAGGGGCTGGCCTCGGTGCCCGCCGCGGCGCGCGACCTGGTTTCGGTCTATGGCGGCTCGCGCTGGCAGCTGCTGTGGCGCATCGCCATTCCCTATTCCATCTCTTACCTCTTTGCGGCGGCCAAGATGGTGGCGCCCATGGCCCTGCTGGGGGTGATGGTGGCGGAATGGCTGGTCTCTGGCATCGGCCTTGGCAACTTGCTGAACCTCGCCCGCCCGGCGCTGGATTACGAAACGATCTGGGCCGGGGCGCTGATCTCGATCCTGATCTCGGCCCTGACCTACGAGTTGGTCGGCATCCTGGAACGGCGCACCCGGCGATGAGGTTTCATCACGCCTCGCTGACCGTCTCGGACCTGCCCGCCGCCATGGGGTTCTTCGGCGCTGCCTTCGGCTTTGCCCCCGATTTCGTCGAAGAGGAGATGGGCGCCGACATCGCCCGCATGGCGGGCCACCCCGGGCTTCTGTGCGCCTTTACCCAGATGCGTGCCCCGGGGATCGACATGGTGCTGGAGCTGATCGCCTTCACCCACCCGGGCGGCACGCCCCCCGCCGATCCCCTGCCCTGGCGGCCGGGCGCGGGCCATGTCTGCTTCCACGTCGACGACATGGAAGAGATCCTGACCACCTGTTGTGCTGCCGGTGCCGAAGTGCTGGGCGAGGTCATCGCCTTTCCCGGCGGGCGCTGCTGCTACCTCCGCACGCCGGGCGACGCCTTTGTCGAGCTGGAATGGATGGCCCCCGCCACCTGACGCCCCGCCCACCACGCAAAACCGCCGCAGCCCGGGGGCTACGGCGGCTCTCTTGCTGGCCCGGGCTATGGGATGCGGCCCGCACCTGGCTAGCTCTGCCCCTCAGTCGTCCTTGTGGCCCGGGTGCAGCTTTTCCATCAACTCTTCGCACATGGCGTGGAAGGCCGGATCCGAGAACAGCGCCTTGGTGCGCGGCCGCTCGAAGGGCACGTCGACGATTTCCGCGATGCGCCCCGGCTTGGCGTGCATGACGACGATCTGGTCGGCCAGAAAGACCGCCTCGTCGATGCCATGGGTGACCAGCAGGGTGGTGGCCTTCTGCTGGCTCCAGATGCGTTGCAGCTCGATGTTCATCGACCGGCGCAGGATCTGGTCCAGCGCGCCGAAGGGTTCATCCATCAGCAGCACCTCGGGCTCGGTCACCAGGGCGCGGGCGATGGCGACGCGCTGGCGCATCCCCCCCGACAGCTGCGCGGGCAGGTGATCTTCGTACCCCTTCAGCCCGACAAGGTCGATCATCTCGCGGATCTTGGCGTCATGTTCGGCGACCGAGCGTTTCAGCACCTGCAAAGGCAGCGCCACGTTGCGATAGACCGACCGCCAGGGCATCAGCGCCGCATCCTGAAAGGCGATGCCCAGCTTGCCCTGCTGGCGGTATTGCTGCGGCTGGTGGCCGCGAATGCGCACCGCGCCCTCGGTCGGCGCCTCCAGCCCGGCAACCATGCGCATCAGCGTGGACTTGCCACAGCCCGAGGGCCCGATCAGCGCCACGAAGGCGCCGCGCCGGATCTTCAAAGAGACATCGGCCAGCGCCTCGATCCGCGCCTTGCGGGTGACGAAGGTCTTGTCGACGTGATCGACCAGGATATCCACCGGCAGTTCTGCCGCCTCTGCGGGGCTTGGGCCCTGGCTCTGGGCGCTGACGTTCATGATTGGCTTTCCTCGCGGTTGCGATGGCCCAGCATGGCCTTCACTTCGAGATATTCGGTCAGCCCGAAAACCCCCAGTTCCCGCCCGTTGCCCGATTGCCTGTAGCCGCCGAAGGGGGCGGAGAAATCGAAGGGCGGATTGTTGATGAAGATGCGGCCCGCGCGAATGCGCCGCGCCACGGCCTCGGCCCGGTCCAGGTCGCGGCCATAGACATACCCCGCAAGGCCATAGTCGCTGTCATTGGCGATCTCGACCGCCTCGTCCAGGCTGTCATAGGTCAGCACCGACAGGACGGGGCCGAAGATCTCGGTGCGGGCAATGGCCATGTCGTTGGTCACATCGGCAAAGATCGTGGGCCGCACGTAATAGCCCCGGTTGACGCCCTCGGGCAGGCCCGGGCCGCCGGTCAGCAGCCGCGCGCCCTCGGCAATGCCGGTCTCGATCAGCCCCTGCACGCGATCCCATTGCGCGGCATTGGCCACGGGGCCCATGGTGGTGGCGCGGTCGGTGGGATCGCCGATGCGCACCTTGGCCACCTCGGCCAGCAGCCGCGCCTCGATCTCGTCCTGCATGTCGCGCGGGATCAGCATCCGCGAGGGCGCGATGCAGCTTTGGCCCGAGTTGATGAAGATCCGCGCCACCCCGTCGGCCAGGGCCAGATCCAGATCCGCATCGGGCAGCACGATATTGGCGGATTTGCCGCCCAGCTCCTGGTGCACGCGTTTCACCGTGGGGGCGGCGGTGCGGGCGATCTCGATCCCGGCGCGGGTCGAGCCGGTGAAGGACACAAGGTCGATGCCCGGATGCGCCGCGATGGCCGCGCCGACCTCGGGGCCCGCGCCATTGACCAGGTTGAAGACCCCCGCAGGCACGCCCGCCTCGGCCAGCACCTCGGCCAGGATCAGCGCCGACAGGGGCGAGATTTCCGAGGGTTTCAGCACCACCGTGCAACCGGCGGCCAGCGCCGGGGCCAGCTTGGTCACGATCTGGTTCAGCGGCCAGTTCCAGGGCGTGATCAGCCCGGCCACGCCGATGGGTTCGTAGCGCAGCCTGGTGGTGCCATGGGGCTGTTCGAAGGCAAAGCCCTCGGCGGTATCGGCGGCCTCGTTGAAATAGATCACCGAACTGTCGGTCTGCATCCAGTCCGACAGATCCGCGGGGGATCCCATCTCGGCGGTGACCGCCTGTTCCAGCTCGGCCTTGCGGGCCTTGAATACCTCGGCGATGCGGCGCAGCAGGGCCACGCGCTCGGCCACCGGAGTGGCGGCCCAGGCCGGAAAGGCCGCGCGGGCGGCAGCGACGGCGCGGTCGACATCGGCCGCCGTGCCCCAGGCCACCCGGGCGATCTCTTCGCCCGTGGCGGGGTTCACCACCGGGCCGGTGGTGTCGGACAGGGGCGCCACCCAGGCGCCGCCGATATAGAACTTACCCCAATGGGTCATTCACATGATCCCCAGCTTCTTGGCCGTGGCGTCGATGGCCTGGCGGGCGATGGCGAACATCTCGTCCATCTCGGCGATGGTCATCACCAAGGGCGGCATCAGAGCCATGGTGTCGCCATTGTCGCGGAAGGCCAGACCCAGTTTCAACGCCTCGACCGAACATTGATTGCCGACATGCTGTTCAAAGGGAAACGCCTCGCCGGTTGCCTTGTTTGCGACCAGTTCGATGCCCGCCATCAGCCCGACAGAGCGGACATTGCCGACCAGCGGATGATCCACGAACTCGGCCAGCTTGGCCTCGAAATGGGGCACCAGCTCGGCCTCGGCGCGTTCGACGATGCCCTCGCTTTGCAGCACCTCGATATTGGCCAAGGCCACGGCGCAGCAGGACGGATGCCCCGAGTAGGTATAGCCGTGCGCCCATTCGCCGCCGTCCTCGATCAGCACATCGGCCACGCGATCCGACATCAGGCAGGCCGACAGCGGCAGATAGCCCGAGGTCAGACCCTTTCCCAGCTGCATGAAGTCGGGCTGGATGTCGTAGTAAAAGCTGCCAAACCACTTGCCGGTGCGGCCAAAGCCCATGACCACCTCGTCCACCGCCAGCAGCACGTCATACTTGCGGCAGATTTTCTGGATTGCGGGCCAGTAGGTCATCGGCGGGCAGATTGAGCCGCCGGCGGATTGTGCAGGTTCCGCGTAGAAGGCCGCGACGTTCTCAGGCCCCAGTTCAAGGATCTTGTCCTCAAGCCAGGAGGCGGCCAGTTCGCCGAAATCCTCGTCCGACATGCCCTCGGGCTTGTTGCGGTAGGCGTAGGGGGTGCCGACATGGGTGATGAAATCCAGCGGCAGATCGCCCCCGGCCTCGTGCATGTCGGGCAGGCCCGACAGCGAGGCGGCCACCTGGGTGGAGCCGTGATAGGCCTTTTCGCGGGCGATGATCATCCGCTTTTCCGGCTGGCCCTTCAGCTTCCAGTAGCGGCGGATGGCGCGCACGGCGGTTTCGTTCGCCTCGGACCCCGAGCATTGGAAGAAGACGTGGTTCAGCCCCTCGGGCGTGATCTCGACCAGCTTTTCCGCCAGGCGGATGGCCGACGGGTGCGAGGTGTTGAAGAAGGACTGGCAGAAGCTGAGGTCGGTCATCTGCGCCGTTGCGGCCTCGACCAGTTCCTTGCGGCCATAGCCGATGGTGACGCAGCCCAGGCCCGACAGCCCGTCGATGATCCGGTCCCCTTCGGTGTCCCAGACATAGACGCCTTCGCCGCGCACCGCGATGCGCGAATGGCTGGATTTCAGGGCCTTGTGATCGGTGAACGGGTGCAGGTAATGCGCCTCGTCCAGGTCTTGCCACTGACGGGTCTCCAACTGTCGATAGACCATGGGGCGTTCTTTCCTATCTGTCGCGACCATCCCATGGGGCCGCCAAGGCTAGTATCGGACGGGGCGCCGGGCGGGGCCATCGCGGCCTCTGGCGCGGCCCTGCGGCAAAACATGGTCTCGAATGCGCACCTTTTGCCGCGCCGTGTTTCGGGCCGCGCCCAGGGCCGCGCCCGGGGTCAAAGGCTCTCGACAAAGCGGGCGGCGGCGGCGCCATGGGCGCGGCGCAGGGCGGCCAGATCGACCCCCAGGGGCTGGCCGTCGACCACCCGCCAGCGGCCCGCGATCATCACCCGGTCGGCCTGATGGGCGCCGCACAGGACCAGCGCCGCCAGCGGATCACCGGCACCGGAAAAGCGCAGCTCGTCCAGGGTGTACATGGCCAGATCCGCCTGTTTGCCCGGTGCGATCACCCCGATATCGGTCCGCCCCAGCAGTTTCGCCGATCCTTCGGTGGCCCAGCCAAGCGCGTCCAGATGGGTGACCTCGGCGGCGCCATAGGTCAGCCGCCCCAGCATCAGCGCATGGCGCACCGATTCCATCAGGTTGGAATTGTCGTTCGAGGCCGAACCGTCGACGCCCAGCCCCACCACGGCGCCTGCCGCCTCCAACTCCTTGGTGCGGCACTGGCCCGAGGCCAGGACCATGTTGGAGGTCGGGCAGTGACAGACCCCCATGCCGCATTTGCCGATGCGGGCGATCTCGTCGTCGTTGAAATGGATGCCATGGGCCATCCAGACCCGCGACGACATCCAACCCACATCCTCTAGGTAATCCAGCGGGCGCATCCCGTATTTTTCCAGGCAGAAGGCATCCTCGTCATGGGTTTCGCCCAGGTGGGTGTGCAGACGGCAATCGTGTTTCTCGGCCAGTTCGGCGGTGTCGATCATCATCTTGCGGGTGACGTTGAAGGGCGCGCAGGGGGCCAGGGCCACAGTGGACATGCTGCCCTCGCTGGGGTCGTGATAGCGGCCCAGGACGCGTTCGCAATCGGCCAGCATGTCGTCGTAATCCTGGATCAGCCGCTCATCGGCGATGCCGCCCGACTTGGTCCCCATGTCCAGCGCGCCGCGGGTCAACCCGATGCGCATCCCCAGGGCCTGGGCCTCTTCGGCCTCGATGTCCACCGCATCGGCCATGTCCTCGGCAAAGACGAACAGGTGGTCGGACGCGGTGGTGCAGCCCGACATCAGCAGCTCGACCAGGGCCAGGCGCACGGCGATGCGGAAGGTGTCGCGGTTCAGATGCTTGCCCCAAAGCGGGTAAAGCGTCTGCAACCAGGGGAACAGCTCTTTGTTGATCGCCTCGGGGTGGGCGCGGGTCAGGGTCTGGAAGAAATGGTGATGGGTGTTCACCAGCCCGGGGATGATCACATGGCGCGAGGCGTCCTGCACCTCGTCCACCGGCCGGGCGGGCTGGCCCCCGGTGGGCACCAGTTCGGCGATCCGGCCGTTTTCGATAACCAGGCCACCGCCTGCGCCCTCGGCCATGATGGCAAGGGGGGTCTTGATCCACAGACGCATCTCTTCTGTCCTTGATGTCGGTAGGTTAACTAAGCCGCGACTTGCGGTAGGCGCGCGGCGAGATCCCGTATTGCGCCCGGAAGGCGCGGGAGAAGTGCGAGAAATCCTTGAACCCCCGGCGCAGGGCGATGGTGGTGATCGGCCAGGCGCTGAGCAAGCTGTCGCCCAGATCCTTGCGGATCCGCTCCAGCCGCTGCGCCTTGATCCATTTCGACACTTGCAGGTCTTCGCCCTCGAAAAGCTCGTAAAGGGATCGCAGCGAGATCGCCTGCGAGCGGGCAATCTCGGCCGGGCAGAGGCTCGGTTCGTCCAGATGGGCCAGGATATGCGCCTTCACCCGGGCCAGCTGCGCCTGGCGGTTGGCCGACAGGGGCTGATCCTGGGCGATCTCCGAAAGGGCGGTGGCCAGCAGGTCCACCACATGGCTTTCCAGCCGCGAAATCAGGCTGTCGCGCGCGCTTTCGCCCTTCACCTCGCACATGGTCAGGATGAAATCGAACAGGAAGCGCCCCGGCAGGGACTGGCCCGAGATCTGCCGCACGATCAGCGTATCCAGGCAAGGCACCCGATCCTGCAACAGGCGGCGCGGCAGTTTCAGCGCGATTTGCCGATAGGGCCCCTTGAAGACCATGCGGTAGGGTTGCTGGCTGTCGTACAGCACCATCTCGCGCGGGCGCACGGTGACGGTGCGGCCCCCCTGGGTCAGCTCGCAATCGCCCTCGACCTGAAGGCAGACCTCGTACCAGGCATCATTGCGCGCGATATGTTCCTCGGCACGGGCCACCTCCATGGCGGTCGAGACGAAATCGGCCAGCACCACCTCGCCGAACTGCATCCAGGAGACAGAGCCGAAGAATTCCTCGTCCGGCGAGCCGGTCACATGGGTCGAGGGGAAGAGCGCGTTGGAACTGTCCTGCCAGAAGGCCAGCCGCTCGCCGCGCGGCACGGCGGTGGTGGAAAACCTCTGCCAACCTGTCGCCTCTGTCTGCATCTGCCTGTGTCCTTCTGGTGTCGACCGGGCCATGCCCGCCTGTCTTCCGTTGTCGCCAGCGCTTGCCCCTCCGTGCAAGAAATCGCCCCGTTGAACGCTGGGTCAGGGCCGGAATTTGCGAAAGGATTGGTCATTTGCGCGGCTTTTCGGGCGGTGCGGGGCCGGTTGCGGCCCTCTGGGCCGGTCCGCCGGGCGGGACAGGCGCCGAAGATCCGCACGCAGAGACAAGTCGCCGGGCACGGACAGGCAACCCGCGCGGGCAGGGGCGCGGCGGGCGACTCAGCCCGGCAGCGGCGCCACCGCATGGCCCAGCCGGTCGAAGGCCTCGAAGGACCGGCGGATCAGATCCGGGTCCAGCCCTTCGAAGATGAAGACCAGCCGGGTATGGGGCACCCCCTCGGGCCAGGCCGCCAGGTGCTGCGGCGGATGCACCAGATAGCCCACCCCGTTGACCAGCACCGGCGGGCCGCCCTGCTCGACCTCCAGCACGCCTTTCACACGGTGGATGCGGTCGCCGTGGCGTTGCAGCAGCGCGGTCAGCCACAGGCCAAAGGCCGTCCAGTTGATCGCCCCGGGGCGCGCGATCGTCAGGGTGCGGATCCCGTCCAGCTCGTGATGATGGTGACCGGTGATCGGCACCACGCTGTCGGGCGGGGGCGCGGGCCAGTCGCGCGGGCCCTGCGGCAACAGCCGGTGCAGCGGCGCATCGGCAAAGCTGAGCTGCGCGACGGGGTTCAGCCGGTGCAGCCGGTCCAGGGTGCGTTTCGTCGTCTCGGGGCCGGACAGGTCGCGTTTCGCCAGGGCGATGACATCGGCGGCGGCGACCTGGCGGCGGGCCATGCCGTGATCGTCGAAAAGCGCCCCGGGGCCGTTGATCGCATCGACCACGGTGATCACGCCACCGGGCGCGACCTGGCTGCGCAGCACCGGATCGGCCGAAAGGGTAGAGAGCACCGGAAAGGGATCGGCCAGGCCCGTGGTCTCGATCACGATCCGCGCCAGCGCCGGGATCTGCCCGCGCGCGGCGCGGTCGATCAGGTCGCGGATGGCGCCCGCGATGTCATCGCGCACGGTGCAGCAGATGCAGCCCGAGCGCAGCAGCGTCACCTCGCCCTCCAGCGGGGTCAGCAACTCGTGATCCAGGCCGATCTCGCCGAACTCGTTGACCAGAACGGCGGTGCCCGCCATTGCCGGGCTGGCCAGCAGCCGTTGCAACAGAGTGGTCTTGCCCGCCCCCAGCTGGCCGGTCAGCACGATGACGGGGATCATCGCGCGGCGCCCTCGGCATCCTGGGCGGCGGCCTCGATCCGGGCCAGCCAGAGGGGATCCAGCGGATCCAGATCGCGCCCCGACAGCTGCCCGCCCTCGTCCCAGACATGGGCGATGGCGTTCAGCACCTCGGATTTGCCGGTGAAGGTTTCCAGGATGTATTCGCCCTGCCAGTCGCGGAACTTCAGCCCCATGGGCCGCAGCAGGGCGTTCAGCACCTTGGCGCGCCGCGCCGCCTCGGCCCGCCGCGCCTGGGGGCCGTCGCGGCGGGTATAGACGCCCGCGCGCGGCACGGCGTCCGACCAGTGGTCATCGCCGCCCAGGATACCGCACAGCGCGCACATCAGGCGCGGGGGAAGCGACGGTCGTAATCCTCGGCCATCTCTTCCATGGTGACGAAACGCACGCCCTCGTGCCCCTGGAAATGGCGGATCAGCCGTTCCAGCATCATCAGCACCTGGGGCCGACCCGAGACGTCGGGGTGAATGGTGATCGGGAAGATCGCATAGTCCATCTCGCGGTAAACCCAGTCGAACTGGTCGCGCCACAGCTGTTCGATGTCGCGCGGATTGACGAAGCCATGCGAATTGGGGCTGCCCTTGATGAACATCATCGGCGGCAGGTCATCCAGATACCAGCTGGCGGGGATCTCGATCAGGTCGGTTTCCTCGCCCCGCACAAGAGGTTTCATCCAGTCCTGTGCGCGGGCGGTGTAGTCGATCTTGGTCCAGCTGTCGCCGACGCGCACCCGGTAGGGGGTGTGGTCGTCATGCATCAGTGAGTGGTCGTAGAAGATCCCCCGTTCCAGCAGCAGCTCGTTGGTGACGTTGGAAAATTCCCACCAGGGGGCGACATAGCCCCGGGGTGGCTTGCCGGTCAGCCTGGTGATCAGCTCGATACAGTGGTCCAGCACCGCCTCTTCCTGCTCGCGGGTCATGGCGATGGGGTTTTCGTGGCTGTAGCCATGCACCCCCACCTCGTGGCCCGCCTCGGCGACGGCCTTCATCTGCTCGGGGAAGGTCTCGATCGAATGGCCGGGCATGAACCAGGTGGTGGTCAGGTTGTAGCGCTCAAACAGCTTCAGCAGGCGCGGCACACCCACTTCGCCCGCGAACATCCCCCGCGAGATGTCGTCGGGGCTGTCCTCGCCCCCGTAGGAGCCGAGCCAGCCCGCCACCGCGTCCACATCCACGCCGAAACCGACCAGAATCTCTTTCTTTGCCATGGGATTGCCCCTCCTGTCGCGTCCTTGGGCCCAGGCGACACCGCCCCGCGCGCGCTGTCGAGCGGGCGGGCACCGCGCGCCAAGTCTTTCCGCAGCCGTGGCACCTTTGCCCCGGACCTTGCCGGTTTCGCAGGCAGGCGCGCCCCCCCTGGCCCCCCGGGCGGCCCTGCTTTTGCGCAGCCCCCGCCATGGCGCCCGCCCCGCGGGCCTCTGGGCAAGAGGGGGCAGGCAGGCTATCGAAAGGGCTGGATCACCCGCAGCGAGGCCCCCGATGACCGACGCCCCCCAACCCAAGATCACCCTGATCGCCCTTGGCGGCACCATCGCCTCGATCCGCAGCGACAGCGGGCGGGCGCGGGCGGGCGCCATGACCGGCGAGGCGCTGATCGAGGCGCTTGGCCTCGACACCCCCGTCGCGCTGACGGTCGAGACCCTGGCGCAGAAGGCCTCGAACGCGCTGACCTTCGCCGATCTTTTCGCGGTGCGCGATGCGGCGCAGCGGGCGGTGGCCGCGGGGGCTGCGGGCGTGGTGGTCTCGCAGGGCACCGACACGCTGGAGGACAGCGCCTTCCTGCTGGACATGATCTGCGATCTGCCGGGCGCGGGCCTGGTGCTGACCGGTGCGCAGCGGGTGCCCTATGCCCTGGGGTCCGACGCCGGGCCCAACATCCGCGATGCCATCACCGTGGCCGCACACCCTGCGGCGCGCGGCGCGGGCGCGCTGCTGGTCTTCGACCAGGAGGTGCACGAGGCGCTGCATGTGCGCAAGGTCAGCTCGCACCGGCTGCGCGGGTTCGATTCGCCCGGGCATGGAGCGCTTGGGCTGGTGGATGGCGCCTTCGTCGACATGCGCCGCCCGGCCCGCCTGCCGGATCGATTCCCGGGCCTCACCGCCCCCCTGCCCCGGGTCGACATCCTGCCCGCCGCGATGGAGGCCTCGCCGCGGCTCATGCGCGCCGCCGTGGACAGCGGGGCGCAGGGGCTGGTGCTGGACGGGCTGGGGCGCGGCCAGGTGCCGCCCGATTGGATGCCCGAGATCGCCGCGCTGCGCGATGCGGGCGTGCCGATGGCCGTCACCTCCTCGACCCTGTCGGGACGGCTGGGGCCGGATTACGACTATCCCGGCTGCATGGCCGAGATCACCGCCCTTGGGGTTCTGCCCTGTGATGAGCTGAGCGCGCGCAAGGCGCGGCTGTGGCTGGCCTGCCGGATCGCCGCCGGGGTCTGACGGGGCTTTCGGGGGCGCTCCCCGCTCCCTTCGGGCCGCGGGTCGCAGGCCCCTAGAGGCGCCCTTCGCGCAGCCAGCCGGCCAGGATCAGCCCCGCCGTCAGCAGCAGCACCAGCCAGGGCGGCAAAAGCGGGATCTGGCGGACCGAGCGGGTCTCATAGGCCTCGCGCGGGGTCAGGCCGATCCAGCCGCGCCCCGCCGCCGGGCGCCCGGGACGCACGTCGCGCAGCCCCGGCAGACCGTCGGACAGATTGCGCACGCCGCCGCGCGTCGCCGCCACCGCCTCGGCCAGGACCGCGTCGCTGGCGATGGTTTCCTCGAACTCGCGCGGCGCAGCGGGGCCCAGGCCGATCACCGCCGACAGATCCCCCGAGGCCAGCCGATAAAGCCCGATCTCGGGCCCATCAAACAGCGCCTGGAAGCGCCCGGGCGAGACCTCTTCCAGCGCCAGTTCGGTCTCGGTGCCATCGGGCGCGGTGACGGTCACGCCGCCCACGCGATCGGACAGAGAGCGGCGGGTGATCACCATGCGCTGGCCCTGGGCCTCGGCGGTCAGGGCCTCTTCTTCCAGCTCGGGTTCCTTCATCATCCAATGGGCCAGGCGGCGCAGCAGCTCCAGCTGCGGCCCGCCCCCCTCGAAGCCGCGATTCCACAGCCAGGGCTGATCCGAAGCCAGCTGCGCCACGCGCCCCTCGCCCACCCGGTCGAGGATCAGCAGGGGCCGGTCCTCGGCCCCCGACATCACCACCTGGCCGCGCTCTGGCGTCAGCTCGACCTGGCGCATCCAGCGGCCCCAGTCGCCGTCCCAGGCCTCTTCCAGCCCGGCGGTGACCGGGTGGCGGTGGCCCAGATCGGTGACGGCGGGACGATAGCCCTGTTCCATCACCCGCGCCGTGGGTCGGCCCGGCAGCACCTGCGCCAGGGGCGAGCGGTAAAGCGATTCGGCCGAGGCGAAATCGGGCCCGGCGGCGATCAGCACCGCGCCGCCGGTTTCCACATAGTTGCGGATATTGTCGAGGTAGAGCGCGGGCAGGATGCCGCGCCGCTTGTAGCGGTCGAAGATGATCAGGTCGAAATCCTCGATCTTCTCCATGAACAGCTCGCGCGTGGGGAAGGCGATCAGCGACAGTTCCGACACCGGCACCCCGTCCTGTTTCGACGGCGGGCGCAGGATGGTGAAATGCACCAGGTCGACGGAACTGTCGGATTTCAGCAGGTTACGCCAGGTGCGCCCGCCCGGGTGCGGCTCGCCCGAGACCAGAAGGACCGACAGGCGGTCGCGCACGCCGTTCATCTGCACGATGGCGGAATTGTTGCGATCGGTCAGCTCGCCCGCCTGTTCCGGCGTGGTGAAGCGGATCACGTTGCGGCCCCCATGTGGCAGGACCACGGGAATTTCCACATCCTCGCCGACGCGCAGCCCGTAGCGCTCTGCCGGGCCGCCATCGACCGAGATTGCCAGCTCGGCCACCTCGCCCATCTCCGCGGGCACGGCGCCGTCATCCTCGATCCGCAGGGTCAGCAGCACCTCTTCGCCCAGGATGCCGAAGGCCGGCGCATTGCTGACCACAAGGCGCCGGTCCCAGTCCTGGGGCGTGCCCGACAGCAGCAGATGCATCGGCGCGGGCAGGCCCGGCAGCTGGTCCAGGTCATGCACCCGGCCATCGGACAGCAGGATCACCCCGGCGATCCGCCCGCGCGGTTCCTCGGCCAGGGCCTCGCCCAGGGCGGTCAGCAGCAGGGTGCCGCTGTCGCCCTCGCCATCGCCGACCTCGATCCGGCGCAGCTCGGTATTGGGGCGGGCAGAGATGCGGGCGGCCAGGGTTTCGGCGGCCTCTTCCGTCTGCGCCGCGCGGTCGCCCAGGCGCTGCGAGGCCGAGCGGTCTTCGACCAGCAGCACGATATCCGACAGGGGGCTGCGGTCTTCCTGGCGCAGGGCCGGGCCCGCCAGCGCGGCCAGCACCACCAGGGCTGCGGCGCCACGCCAGGCCCAGCCCGCCAGCCCGCGCCACAGCGCCAGAGCCAGCGCGACCAGGGTCAGCACGGCCAGCGCGATCAGCACGGACCAGGGCAGCAGCGGGTCAAAGAGGATCTGTCCGCTCATGCCTCAGTTCCCCAGCCGGTCGAGCAGGGCCGGCACATGGACCTGGTCGGATTTGTAGTTGCCGGTCAGCACATGCATCACCAGGTTCACGCCGAAGCGATAGGCGATCTCGCGCTGGCGCTCGCCCCCCATGCCCGCGCCCACGGGCAACAGCGGCATGCCGTCTTCGTCCACCGCCCAGGCCGCCGCCCAGTCGTTGCCGCCGATCACCACCGGGGTGACCCCGTCGTTGAGATTGCGGAAGGGCATCCCCTCGATCTGCTCGGCATCCGCCGGGGCCGCCTCGACCCAGACGGGGGCGCCCACATAGCGGCCGGGGAAATCCTGAAGCAGATAGAAGGTGCGGGTCAGCACATGGTCGGCGGGCATCTGTTCCAGCGCCGGGATGTCCAGCGGCCGGGCCAGTTCCTGCAACCGGCGCCCCTCTGGGGTGGCGGCGCCGAAGCCCGCGACATTGGCGTCGCGCGTGTCAAACAGGATCATGCCGCCGCTGCGCAGATAGCGATTCAGCTTGGCATAGGCCGCGTCCGAGGGGATCGGCTGATCCGCCGTGACGGGCCAGTAGAGGAAGGGAAAGAGCGACAGCTCATCGGTTTCCAGATCCACCCCCATGGGCGGCGCCGGTTCCACAGAGGTTCGGAAATAGAGCGTGTCCGACAGGCCGCGCAGCCCGGCCTGGGCCAGATCGTCCAGCCGGGCATTGCCGGTCAGCACATGGGCCAGGACGGTCTCGGCGGTGGCGGCCAGGGCGAAATCCTCGGCCTCTTGCGCGGCCTGACCAGAGGTCTGACCCGCGCTCTGGGCGCGGGCGCCCTGCGGCGCGGCGGGCAGCAGCAGGGCCAGGGCCAGCAGGGCGGCAGAGCCCGCAGCACGGGCGCCGCGCAACCGGCCCGACAGCGCCAGCGAGGCCAGGATGTCGGCCATCAGCAGCAGCAGAGCCAGGGCCAGAAGGTAGCCGCCCAGGGGGCGTTCGGCGGGGGCCACCAGCCCCTGGACCGCCACCCGGGCGGGCCAGCGCATCGGCGCGATGGCGGTCTCAGTTCCCAGCACGTTGCGGGCGATGGCGCGATCCTCGCTGCGGTAAAGGCCCGGTTGCAGGCGCGGGCCCAGGGGCGCGGCGATCAGATCGGCCCCGTCGACCCCCGGCAGGGTGCCCGCGTTCGAGATCGTGCCGAAGGCATCCATCACCCGCTCGGGCGCCCAGGTGCTGCCCGCGATCTCTTCCGGCGCGGGGCGGGTGTTGACCGACGACACCGACAGCCGCTCCAACATCCCCACGAAGAGGCCCGACAGGGGCAGGCTGGACCATTCGGCATTGGCGGTGACATGGAACAGCACCACCTGCCCCTGGCCAATCGCCTTGCGGGTGACCAGCGGCGTGCCGTCGCTGAGCCGCGCGATGACCCGGGCCGCCAGCGAGGGGTCGGGCTGGGCCATCACCTGCGAGGTGACGGTGACATCGGCGGGCACCGGCAGGCCCGCAAAGGGGCTGTCCTCGTCGAAGGGGGCCAGGGTCTTGGGGTCGCCCCAGGACATGGCGCCGCCCAGGCTGCGCCCGCCGGCGCGCAGGCGGACGGGCATCAGCGGGTCTTCCTCGGCGCGGCTGACATCGCTGGCGGCCAGGCGCGGCCCGGCGAAACGCAACAGCATCCCGCCGCCCTCGACCCAGGCGCGCAGGGCCTCGGCCTCGCCATCCGAGAGGGTAGCCACATCGGCCAGCACCACCACGTCGGGGTTGGCGGGCAGCACCTCGGTCAGGGCGCCATGCAGCAGGTCGGCGTTGGTTTCCAGCGCCCGTTGCAGGTAGTGCAGCGGCGACAGCAGCTCCAGCGCCTCGCGGTCGTCGCGCCCGGCGATCAGGGCCACCTCGCGGCGGCGCAGCCCGTCATCGGTCAGGGCCACGGCCCCGGCAGAGCGGGTGCCGGCCAGGGCGAAATGGGTCAGCCGCGCGCGGATCTCGGCGGGCAGGGCCATTTCGGTGCGGGCCAGGGCCGCGCCCGGATCAAAGGTCATCTCGGCCTGCTCCAGCACGCGCATCACCCCCGCCGGGTCGCGGCCATGGGCCTGGACGGTGACGGTTTGGGCACGGTCCAGATCGCGGGCGGCGCGGATCGCGGTCAGCTGCACGGCCCCGTCGGCAAAGGCGGGCGGGCGCAGGGCCAGAACGTCGCCGCCGGTTTCCAGCACCCGCACCGGGCCCCGCGCCTCGACCGCCGCCAGCAGCTCGGTGCGCCCCGGCCGGTCAAGCCCGTCGGAAATCCAGACGGTTTCGGTGCCCGCCTCCAGCCCGGCAAGGGCCTCGATCGTTCGGGCCATGCCCTCCTCCTCGGGGGCGCGCGGCTCCCAGGGTTCGGGGGCCAGGCCCGGCAGGCGGGTCACCCAGGTTTCCGGCGTCTGGAACACCGGCGGCTCGGGCGTGGTCAGGCGGATCACGGCGGCGGGGCGGCCCTCGCGCGCCGCCTCTTCCAGCAGGGTCTGGGCGGCCTCGGCCTGGCGCGGCCAGTCGGCGGCGCTGGCCCAGCTGCCATCCAGAAGCAGCAGAAGCGGCCCCGTGCCGCCCTCTGCCGCGCGCTCTTCGGGGTTCAGCACCGGACCGGCGAGGCCCAGGATCACGGCGGCCACCGCCAACATCCGAAGCAGCAGCAGCCACCAGGGGGTGCGGTCGCTGACGCTTTCGTCGTCCGTCAGCCCCAGCAGCAGCGCCACACCCGGAAAGCGCCGCCGCACCGGGGCGGGCGGCACCGCGCGCAGGATCAGCCACAGAAGCGGCAGCGCCAGAAGCGCCAGCAACAGCCAGGGGGCGGTAAATCCGACAGGACCCAGCATCACACCCCCCGATCCAGCGCCTGCCAGACCCAAAGCAGCGCGCTTTGGGCCGAGGCAGAGGTGTGATGCTGGCCATATTGCCAGCCGGTGGCGGCGCAAAGCGCGGCCAGATGGGCCTTCCGCTCTGCCAGGCGGGCCAGGTAGCGGTCTTTCAGATCCGAGGCCTTCAGCGTTTCATGGGCCAGGCTGCCGCCCATGCTTTCAAAGATCGTGCGCCCGTGAAAGGGGAAGGCCTCTTCCACCGGGTCCAGCACCTGCAACAGCACCCCGCGCACGCCGCGGTCGGCGGCCTTGGTCAGGGCGGTGGTCACCTCGTCCACGGGGCCGAGGAAATCGCTGACGAAAAGGGCGCGGGCATTGGGCAGCATGGCGCGATGTTCGGGCACGCCGAAATCCTCGCCCGAGGGGCGCGAAAAGAACTCGGCCAGGCGCAGCACCTGGTTCTGGCCCCGGCGCGGCGGCAGCAGGCTGCCGGTCAGGCCGACGCGTTCGCCGCCCCGGATCAGCAGGATGGCGGTGGCCAGGGCGATGTCGCGGGCGCGGTCGCCCTTCTCGGGCAGGACCTTCGGATCCGAGGTGAAGGACATCGCGGCCGACTGATCGACCCAGAGCATCACGCTTTGCGCGATCTGCCATTCGCGTTCGCGCACGAAACGGTCGTCGGACCGGGCCGAGCGGCGCCAGTCGATCATCCGGCGCGGGTCGCCCGGCTGTACCGGGCGGTATTGCCAGAAATCATCGCCCAGACCGGCACGGCGGCGGCCGTGTTCCCCCAGCAGGACGGTGCCCGCCAACTGTTCGGCCCGCGCCAGCAGGGGCGGCAGCCGGGCGGCTTCCTCCTCGGCGCGGTGGCGAAGGGCGGCCGGTGTCCTCACGCCGCGGCCCCGGCCCCTTCGGCGCCCATGACATCGGCGGCGATCTCGGCGATCAGGCTGTCGAGGTCGTCGCCCCGGGCCCGGGCGGCAAAGTTCAACCCCATGCGGTGAGACAGCACCGGCTGGGCCATGGCCAGCACATCCTCAGGCGCGGGCGCCAGGCGGCCCTGCAACATGGCGCGCGCGCGCACGGTCATCATCAGCGCCTGGGCGGCGCGAGGGCCGGGGCCCCAGGAGACGGTCTCGCGCACCCGGGCGGGGGCGGTGGCATCGTCGGGGCGGCAGGCGCGCACCAGATCCAGGATCTTCTCGACAATCGATTCGCCCACGGGCATCCGGCGCAGCAGGGCCTGGGCCGCGATCAGCTCCTCCGCGGTGAAAACGGCATGGGCCGCTTCCTCGGTCGCGCCGGTGGTGGACAGCAGGATGGCGCGTTCGGTGTCGCGGTCGGGGTAGCGCACGTCGATCTTCACCAGGAACCGGTCCAGCTGCGCCTCGGGCAGGGGATAGGTGCCTTCCTGCTCGATCGGGTTCTGGGTAGCCAGCACGTGGAAGGGGCGGCCCAGGGCGCGGTCCTCTCCGGCGACGGTGACCTGTTTCTCTTGCATGGCCTGCAACAGGGCCGACTGGGTGCGCGGCGAGGCGCGGTTGATCTCATCCGCCATCAGCAGCTGGCAGAAGATCGGCCCGGGCAGGAAGCGGAAGGCGCGGCTGCCGTCACCGGCGGTTTCCAGCACCTCAGAGCCCAGGATGTCGGCGGGCATCAGGTCGGGGGTGAACTGGATGCGGTTGCCGTCCAGCCCCATCACCGTGGACAGGGTTTCCACCAGCCGGGTCTTGCCCAGGCCCGGCAGGCCGATCAGCAGGGCATGACCGCCGCACAGCAGCGAGGCCAGGGTCAGATCGACCACCTGTTCCTGGCCGACAAAGCGCCGGGTGATCGAGGCCTTGGCCTGCGCCAGCTTGGCCTCTACCGTCTCGATCGCGGCAACCAGATCCTCGGCGGGGATTTCCTGGGTCGTTCCGGGGGCGGTCTCACCCATGACATTCCTCCAGCGCAGACTATAATGATTAACTGAAACTGTAGCGGCGAGTTGGTTAATGATAAATTCACTGTCGTCACAAAATAGTGTGAATATCACGGCGGACACGCTGGCTGCTGCCGCGCGCGCCGCCAAGGGGCGCGGATTGCCGCCGGTGCACAAGTGGAATCCGCCCTTCTGCGGTGACCTGGACATGCGGATTGCCCGCGATGGCACCTGGTTCTACCTTGGAACCCCCATCGGGCGGCCGGAACTGGTGCGCCTCTTCTCGACCATCCTGCGCCGCGACGGCGACGACTATTTTCTGGTCACCCCGGTGGAAAAGGTCGGGATCACCGTCGATGACGCCCCCTTCCTGGCCGTCGATTTCGAAGTCGAGGGCACGGGCGAAGAGCAGGTGCTGACCTTCCTGACCAACGTCGCCGACAAGGCCGTGGCAGGCCCCGACCACCCGATCCGGGTCACCCGCGACCCCGAAACGGGCGAACCCTCGCCCTATGTGCTGATCCGCGACCGGCTGGAGGCGCTGATCGACCGCAAAAGCTTTTACCGGCTGGTCGATCTGGGCGAGACCGCCGAGGTCGAGGGGGTCGACTGGTTCGGCCTGCGCTCTGCGGGGCAGTTTTTCCCGATCATCCCGGCGGCAGAGTTGACCGGCCTCTAGGCGCCGCCCATGCTGAACCCGACGTGCGGCCCGTGGGACGGCGGCGCGCCGGGGAACGGCATCGGGGGGACGACATGCCGGCATTCGCCGCCAATCTTTGCACGCTTTTCACCGAGCGGCCCCTGCCCGCGCGCATCGCCGCGGCGGCCGAGGCCGGGTTCGACGGGGTCGAGATCCCCTTTCCCTACGACAGCCCGGCGATGGAGATCCGCAACGCCCTGGGCCTGGCCCAAATGCCCGTCGTGCTGATGGCCGCGCCGCCGCCCAACTACACCGGCGGCACGCCCGGCTTTGCCGCCCAGCCCGGCGGCGAAGAGCGGTTCCGCCACGATTTCCGCCGCGCCCTGCGCTATGCCCAGGCGCTGAAGGCGCGGCATCTGCATATCCTGTCGGGCCCGGCCATTGGCGCCGCGGGCTTTGACACGCTGGTGGCCAACCTGTCCTGGGCCGCCGCCTCGGCGCCCCGGCAAAGCCTGCTGATCGAGCCGATGAACGCGGGCGACCTGCCGGGTTATTTCCTGACCGATTTCACCCTGGCCGCACGGGTGATCAACACGGTCGGCGCCCCCAACCTCGGCCTACTGTTCGACAGCTATCACGCGCAGCGGATCACCGGCCACCTGGGCGCCACCTGGGCCCAGGTCGCACCGCTGGTGCGCCATGTGCACCTGGCCGCGACCCCGGACCAGGGCGAACCCGACAAGGGGGGCCAGATCGACTTTGCCGCCTTCTATCGGCAGCTGGCGGCGACGGGCTATGACGGCTGGATCGGCGCCGACTATCGCCCGCGCGCCGCCACGCTGGACGGTCTGGGCTGGCTTCAGGCCGCCCGCGCCGCCACTGCCCCCCTGCCCCGCCCGGCCTGACGCCCGGCTAGTGGCCGATCAGCGGCGCATCGGGGCAGGCCTCGTCGCGAGTTTCCAGTTGCAGGGTCACATGGGTCAGCGCGAAACGGTCGTGCAACAGGGTGACGATCCGGGCGCGCACCGCGCCGGCCTCTTCCGCCGCGCCGGTCAGCACCACATGGGCCTCCAGCGCGGCCTCGCTTTCCTGCATCCGCCACAGGTGCAGATGGTGCAGCCCGGCCACCCCTTCGACCCCGCGGATGCCCTCGGCCACCTCGGCCACGCCGGGGCTGTCGGGGCTGCCCAGCATCAGCAGGCGGATCACCGGCCCGACCTCCGAGGCGGCGTGCCACAGGATGTAGCCCGAGATCATCAGGGTGACGATCGGATCCACCAGCCGCCAGTCATAAAGCAGGATCAGCGCGCCGCCGACGATCACCGCGACCGAGCCCAGGGCATCGGCCACATTGTGCAAAAAGGCCGCGCGCATGTTCACGCTGCCCTTTTGCAGCGACAGGATCAGCAGCGCCGTGGCCGTGTCGATGACCAGCGCCACGGCGGCGACGATGACCACGGTCCAGCCCTCGACCTCGGCGGGGTTGAACAGCCGCTCGATACCCTCGAAGGCCAGCATGACGGCGATGACGATCAGCGTCGTGTAGTTCACCAGGGCGGCCACCACCTCGGCCCGGCCATAGCCAAAGGTCATGGCGGCATCGGCGGGGCGGCGGGCGATGCGGCGGGCGAGGAAGGCGATGACCAGCGACAGCGCGTCGGAAAGGTTGTGGATCGCATCGGCGATCAGCGCCAGCGAGCCCGAGAAGAGCCCGGCGATGATCTGCACCACCGTCAGCAGGATATTCACCGCCACCGCCCAGGCGACGCGCTTGTCGCCCGCCAGATCGGCGCTGGCGTGGTGATGGTGATGAGGGTGGGCGTGATCGTGCGGCATGGGTCCGGTCCGGTCTTTTTCTGCGTCACGACACAAGATAGGACCTCTAGTGACTAGAGGTTCAAGGGGAAAAGACATGCTTTCCATCGGCCATTTGTCGCGTGCCACCGGGGTGAAGGTGCCGACCATCCGCTATTATGAAGAGGCCGGGCTGATGCCCGCGCCCGAGCGCAGCGCGGGCGGGCAGCGACGCTACGGGCGCGCCGATCTTGACCGGCTGCATTTCATCGCCCACGGGCGCGGGCTGGGCCTGTCGCTGGAGGCGATCCGCCACCTGCTGGAACTGTCGGACAAGGGCCGCGACTGTGCCGATGCGCATCAGATCGCCGCCCGGCACCTGGGCGACATCCGCGCCCGCATCGCCCGGCTGCAACGGCTGGAGGCCGAGCTGGAGCGGCTGGCGCAGACCTGTGACCACGCCCCGGGCGAAGCCTGCGGGCTGATCGCGGCGCTTGGCGATCACGGCCAGTGCCTGGGCGAGCATTAGGGCCACCTCGGGGGCCAAAAGCAGACCGCCCCCACAGCGGCGGCTGCGGGGGCGGGCAAGACCTTTGCAAAGGGGCGGCTCAGTTCACCTCGTCCAGCCCCTCGGGCTGCCCCACGACGATGAAGCGCAGCTTTTCGGGATGCAGCCGTTCGCGGGCGACGCGGTTGATCTCTTCCAGCGTGACGGCATTGATCCGGTCGTTGCGCCCCGCCGGATAGTCGATGGGGAAGCCGTCATGCTGCATCCCCACCAGGATCCGGGCGATGGTGCCGTTGCCGTCAAAGCGCAGCGGATAGGCGCCGGTCATGTATTTCTTCGCCTGCTCCAGCTCTTCGGCGGTGACGCCGTCGCGGGCCACCCGGGCCCATTCGTCGCGCACCACCTGGATGGTCTCGGCCACCCGGCGATTGTCGGAGGCCACGCTGCCCATCCAGATGTCGGCATAGTCGCGGTCGGCCAGCCAGCAATAGATGCCATAGGTCAGCCCGCGTTTCTCGCGGACCTCCTGCATCAGGCGGCTGTCGAAGCCGGAGCCACCGATGATCTGGTTCAGGATATAGGCCGGGAAGAAATCGGGATCCTCCATCCCCAGCCCCTGCTGGCCCCAGATCACCTGTGCCTGCGGCGTGTCGAAAAGGGTGATCGACACGCCCGGGGTCAGCGTCACCTCGGCCGGGCCGGGCAGCGCGCCGCCCCGCGTCGGCAGATCGCCCAGCAGGCGGTCCAGGAGCACGCCCAGCTCTTCGGGGGTGATGTCGCCCACGGCGGCGATAGAGACGCGGTTGCGGTCCTTCACCATCACATTGCGCCAGGCGGTGATCATGTCGTCGCGGTCCAGGGCGGTCACGCTTTGCTCGGTGCCCTCGATCGGGCTGGCGTAGGGGTGGTGGCCATAGGTCTGGGCGGCGAAATTGGTGCTGGCGATCTTCTGCGGATCCTTGGCGTCATTGCGAATGATGCTGAGGATCTGCGCCTTCACCCGCTCCACCGCATCCTCGGGGAAGGTGGGCTCGACCAGCGACTGGCGCAGCAGGTCGACCGCCTCGTCGCGGTTCTCGGTCAGGAAACGGGCCGAGACCGACAGGCCGTCGGAATGGGCGTCATAGCTGAAATGCGCCGCCAGGCCCTCGACCGCGCGGCCGAAGGCGCGGCTGTCCATCGCCGCCTCGCCCTCGCCCGAGCCCTCTTCCAGAAGGCCGGTCATCAGATAGGTGGCGCCGCGCTTGCCCGGCAGGTCCAGCGAGGTGCCCCCGGCCCAGCGGATCTCCAGCGCGGTGAAGGGGATCGAATGTTCCTCGACCAGCCAGGCGGTCAACCCGCCGGGGCTGGTGACCTCCTGGATGGCGACCTCGGCCCGCAGTGGCAGGGCCAGCATCAGCAGCAGGGCGGGGGCGGCCAGGATGGGTGCGACAAGCGGGGCAAGCCTCCGGCGCAGGGTCAGGCGAATCATTGGGTCACGTCTCCGGCTGCGGGGTTGGACAGGGGCACCGGGGTGGCGCTGGCGTCGGGGTCGGTCATCATCCAGCCGGTCACCGCGTGATCGCGGGTCAGCACCTCGCGGGCGGCGGCCATGATATCCTCGGGCGTCACCGCCTGAAGGATGGCGGGCCAGTCCTGCACATCCTGGATCGTCAGGCCCGAGTTCAGCGCCGTGCCGTACATCCGCGCCATGCGCGCCACGTCGTCGCGTTCATAGACCTGTTCGGCGCGCACCTGCATCTTGATGCGTTCCAGCGCCTCGGGGTCCACCCCGGCGTCGAAGAAGCGGGCGATGCCAGCATCCAGATCCGCCTCGGCCTGCTCCAGCGAGACGCCTTCGGGCGGCACGATGTAGACGCCGAAGGTGGTGTCATCCAGCGAGGTCGGGGCGTAATAGGCCGCCGTATAGACCGCCGCCTGTTGCTCCAGCACCAGATCCTCGTAAAGGAAAGAGGTCGAGCCGCCGCCCAGCAGACGCGCCAGGATCAGCAGCGCCGCCGCCCTTTCCTGGGTGTCGGGGTCGCGCTCCGGCGCCAGGTAGGTGCGGCTGACATAGGGTTGGGCGACGCGGGCATCCTTGAACACCACCCGGCGTTCGGCGATCTGCGGCGGTTCCTGCGGGCGCTGCCGCGCGGCATCCAGCGCCGGGTTGGGCGTCAGGGGGCCGTAATACTGTTGTGCCAGGCTGCGCACCTCTTCGGGATCCACGTCCCCGGCGACAATCAGCGTGGCATTGTTGGGGGCGTAATAGGTCTCGTACCAGGCGTTGGCCTCCTCCAGGCCCAGCTGTTCCATCTCGTGGCGCCAGCCGATCACCGGCACGCCATAGGGATGGTTGAGGTACTGCGCCGCCTTCATCTGCTCGCCGAACAGCGCGCCCGGATCGCTGTCGGTGCGCATCGAGCGCTCCTCCAGGATCACGTTGCGCTCGCTCTCGATCTCGTCCTCGGTCAGCGCCAGGTTGACCATGCGGTCGCTTTCCATCTGCATCATCAGCGGCAGGCGATCCGCCGCGACGCGCTGGTAATAGGCGGTGTAATCCTGGCTGGTGAAGGCGTTGTCGGTGCCGCCATTGGCGGCAACGGTCGCCGACAGCTCGCCCGAGGCCATGGTGTCGGTGGCCTTGAACATCAGGTGTTCCAGGAAATGCGCCACCCCCGACACGCCCGGTTCCTCATCGGCGGCCCCGGCGCGATACCACACCATATGCACGACCACGGGGGCTCGGTGATCCTCGATCACCACCACCTGCATACCGTTGTCGAGGGTAAAATCCGTGACCTGATCCACGGCATCCAGCGCCGCGGCCTGGCTGGCGAGGCTGGCCAGGGTCAGCGCCCCGGCGACAAGCCGTCTGATCATTGCCGCTCCTCTCACACATTCGTCATGGAATAGAAGATACCGCGCGGCGAAGGCGCGGCAAGGGACCGGGCCCGCATTCACCGCGAAGTGACAGGGCGCGAGCAAATTTGTCGGTGCAGCTTTGCCGCGCCCAGGTGAAGGGGCGGTTAACCGCTGATCCCAGGGCGAAGGACTGTGCCCGGCGCGCCAGAGGGGGCACCGAAACGACGCCCGAAACGACAAGGCCCCCGCGACGAAGGCAGGGGCCGGATCGGGCCCCTTGCGGGGCGGTGTGGGGCAAGGCGGGCGCGGCTTACTCGACCGGCGGATAGCTCGGCACCGGAATGCCCCGCTGGGTGTAGTAGCGGGCCATCTGGCGCGGGTCGATCGACTGGTCCTCGTAGGCGCGGTAATACTGGTCCAGCTTGAAGGGACGCAGGTTGTTGAACATCGCCTTGCGACGGCGGAACTCCTCGTCCTCGGCGGCCAGGGTCGGGCGAATCTGCGGATCGACACCGGCGCGCGAGGCATAGGTGACCAGCGCGCCATCGGCGCCGCTGACGCCCTGATCCTGCAACGCAGAGGCGCGACCGCCCAGCACCGCGACCGCATCGCCCAGGGGCTGCGGATCGACAAGGTTCTGTCCACCCGGCGTCGGCTCGGGCAGCGCGGCATAATCCGCGGGCTGCTCCAGCTCCTTGGTGGGCACGATGTTGAACTCCTCGGGGCCACCGCCGGTGTCCGAGAAATAGCGCAGCTTGCCAGCGCTGTTGCCGCAGGCGGCCAGCGCACAGACAGTCAGAAGGATCGCTCCCCGAGGCAGATTCATCGCGGTACTCCTTGGCAGTGTCCGAGGCTTAGCCGATTGCGGGTCCGAGGTCACGCCTCTTTCTCTGCGGGCAGGAAGACCAGCGCCGCCGCCCCCGCAAAGATCGCCACATCGGCGATGTTGAAGGCGTAGGGGTTGTCGATGCCGCAGCAGGTGACATTGGCAAAATCCGCCACCGCGCCGTAGATCAGCCGGTCAACCACGTTGCCAAGCGCCCCGCCGACCACCAGGCCGGCGGCGATCAGCCCGGCACGGCGCGGCGCCTCGCGCTTCACCCACCACAGCACACCGACAGAGATCAGCAGGGCCAGCCCGATCAGCACCCAGCGGGCCCAGAAGGCCCCGTCAGAGAACAGGCCGAAGTTGATCCCGTCGTTCCAGGCCATGCGGAATCGCAGGTAGCCGTCGATCACGACGATTTCCTGCCGATAGGCCAGGTCCATCACATGGACGACCAGGTATTTCGTCACCTGGTCGGCCAGAAAGACCCAGAACCCTGCCCAGAACACGATACGCATTACCGTTCCCCGCTGCCTCGCCTCAGTGACGGAAATGACGCATACCCGTCATCACCATGGCCAGGCCGGCCTCGTCGGCGGCGGCGATCACCTCGTCGTCGCGCATCGAGCCGCCGGGCTGGATGACGGCGGTGGCGCCGGCCTCGGCGGCGGTCAGCAGACCGTCGGCGAAGGGGAAGAAGGCGTCAGAGGCGACGACAGAGCCACGGGTCAGCGGCTCGGCCAGGCCCAGCACCTCGGCCATGTCCTGCGCCTTGCGGGCAGCGATGCGGCAGCTGTCGACGCGGGACATCTGGCCCGCGCCCACGCCCACGGTGGCGCCGTCCTTGACGTAGACGATGGCGTTCGACTTCACGTGCTTGGCGACCTTCCAGGCAAACAGCATGTCGGCCATTTCCTTCTCGGACGGCTGGCGCTTGGTCACCACCTTCAGGTCGTCCATGTCGATATGGCCGTTGTCCTTGTCCTGCACCAGGTAGCCGCCCGAGACCTGTTTCACCATCAGACCGGCGGTCAGCGGGTTGGCCAGGCCGCTGGTCAGCAGCAGGCGCAGGTTCTTCTTCTTGGCCAGCAGCTCCTTGGCGGCGTCATCGGCGCCGGGCGCGATGATGACCTCGGTGAAGATCTGGCTGATCTCCTCGGCGGTCTCGACATCCAGTTTCGAGTTCAGCGCGATGATGCCGCCGAAGGCCGAGGTACGGTCGCAGTCGAAGGCGCTCATGTAGGCTTCGCGCAGGGTCTGGCCGCGCGCCACGCCACAGGGGTTGGCGTGTTTGATGATCGCACAGGCCGGACCGTTGGCGGGCAGGAATTCCGACACCAGCTCAAACGCCGCGTCGGTGTCGTTGATGTTGTTGTAGGACAGTTCCTTGCCCTGGATCTGGGTGGCATTGGCGACGCCGGGGCGGTCCGAGCCATCGACGTAGAAGGCCGCCGACTGGTGCGGGTTCTCGCCATAGCGCAGGGTCTGGGCCAGGCTGCCTGCGAAGGCGCGGCGGCGCGGCGCGGGATCTTCCAGGGCGCCGGTCATCCAGGCGGAAACGGCGGCGTCATAGGCGCCGGTGCGGGCATAGGCGGTCAGCGCCAGCTTCTGGCGGAAGGCATAGGAGGTGGCGCCACCGTTCGCCTCCAGCTCGTCCAGCAGCGGCTGATAGTCGGCCACATCCACCACCACGTTGACGAACTTGTGGTTCTTGGCCGCCGCGCGGATCATTGCCGGGCCGCCGATGTCGATGTTCTCGATGCAGGTGTCGTAGTCGGCGCCCTTGGCCACGGTTTCCTCGAAGGGGTAGAGGTTGACGATCAGCAGGTCGATCGGGCCGATGCCATGCTCGTTCATCGCCGCCACATGGCCCTCGTCGTCGCGCAGCGCCAGAAGGCCGCCGTGCACCTTGGGGTGCAGGGTCTTCACCCGGCCGTCCATCATCTCGGGGAAGCCGGTCACATCGGCCACGTCGCGCACCTCAAGGCCCGCCTCGCGCAGCATCCCGGCGCTGCCGCCGGTGGACAGCAGTTCAACCCCGCGCGCGGCCAGGGCCTGGGCCAGCTCGACCAGACCGGTCTTGTCGGAAACGGAGATCAGCGCGCGGCGGACGGGATGCAGGGCTTGGGTGTCGGTCATGGTACGGGGTCCATCTGTGGGTCAGGTCAGATCGCTCAGAGCCGCCGGATCCTCTTCCTCGCGGGAAAGGTCCCGGACGGAGATGGGAGTATCCTGTGCCTTGGCAAAAGACCAGCGTATGCGCGACGCATAATCGACGGCACGGCCCGAAAGGACGATCTGAAGGGTCGATCGGGGCTTCAGCCGGTTGCGTTCGAGAAAGACCGAGGGCTCCAGCGTCATCTGCTGGCGCCCGTCATGGCGGAACACCCAGACCTCGCCGCTTTTCAGCGCCAGGCTGACGGCGGTGCCGCCCATGTCCAGCTGGGCCTCGATCTCGGGATGCAGGTGGAATCGGATCTGATAGGGGATCCCCTCCAGCTTCTTGGCGTCCATGGCGCGGTCAAAGCGGCGCTTGTCGCGCTCTTCCAGGCACAGCAGCATGTCCTCGCCCGCCACGGCGCGACCGTCGAAGGTCAGCTCCAGCGTGCGGGCATGGGTCAGCCCGTGGGTGCGGATCCAGCCGTCATGGCCGCCCTGGAACCGGATGCCGTCGGGGGCATGGGTCATCCGCACTGGCACGTTGCGCGGCGCATCCTCCAGCTCGTCGCCGCGGCCCTTGCGATGCGACAGCCGCCCCGAGGACAGCCCGTCGAGGCAGAGGGTGGAATGGCTGGGCGTGGCCCGCCCGGCGCGGCGCCATTCGGGGCCGAAACTGCGCCCCGAGCCGCAGTTGACCACCACCGGACGCCGCCCCGAGGTCAGCTCGAAGGCCAGGGTCGAGGCATGGGCCGATAGGCCCGCCCGCCCCGTGGGCGGCGGGCTGGCATCGACGATGACCGAGGTGCGGCCCGTGGACAGCCGGGCAAACCCCATCGCCAGCCCCTCGGGCTGGGCATGGCTGATGCCGCTGGCCGCCAGGGCCTGGTCCAGCCGCCCCTCCTGGCCGCGCCCGCCGCCGTGAAAGCGCGCCAGCGAGCCATCCGCATGGCGCAGGGTCCGCAGGGTGGGGGCGATACGTTCGATGGCGGCGCGATGTTCGGGGCCGGTCTCGATCTCGGCCTCTTCCAGGGCCAGGGCGGCCCAGGTCAGCAGGGTGAAGACCTCCAGCAGCTCTTCGGGGTTGCGCGTCGGCAGCCCGCCCTGGGCGTCGATCTGCGCCGCCGCCTCGCGCTCCAGGGCGCGGCGGGCGGGCTCAACATGGCCCTCCATGCCGCGCAGGGCCAGGCCCGCATAGATCAGCCCGGTCAGCGCCTCGAAGCGTGGCAACCCGGGGCGCGCAGCCTTCCAGCGGCGCGACAGGTAGATGGTCTGGCGACCCAGCGACAGAAAGAAGGCATCCGAGGCGGCGGCGTCCTGGGCGCGCAGCAGGAACAGGGCGTGATGGATCCAGCGGATCAGCCGCCGCCCGGCCAGATCGGGCTGCCAGCCGGGGCCACGCCCGCGCCCGTAACGCGCCATCCACTCCCAGGTCCAGCCCTGGGCGGCCAGCCGCGCCTTCTGATCGCCCACGGCGGCCAGATCATCGAGCCAGGCAAAGCCCTGCACCTCGTCCTCGAAGGCGGCATCGGGGGCGGCAATGTCCCAGATCGAGGACTTGGGCGCCTCGACCAGCTGCCCGGCAAAGAGGAAATTTCCCGCCAGCATCTGCCGCCCCCGGGCAAAGGCGCCGACGCTGCGCGGCTCGGGCTGGCTGGTAAAGGCGGTGGCAGGGCGGGCGCGAGCCGCGGCCCATGCGTGCAGACGGTTCAGAAACCGTGCACCGCCGGGGGCCTGGGGCTCGGATCGGGACATCTGCCTGCCTCTGTCGCTCGTCTGCTTGCCTTGCAAAACGCTCTGCTGGCGTTTGGCCTTATCCTAGCCCGCGCCGCAAGCCCTGTCATGCGCGAAACTGGATAAGCCCCGCGCTGTGCCCGATCCGCCAGCGCCGGCGCCCCCTGTCCGGGCAGAGGGGGACAGATCAACGGGAAGGGGGCTCTGCCCCCGCCCGCCTGCGGCGGCCTCCCCCGGAGTATTTTTGGCCCAGTGAAAGAGCGAGACGGGGCCCAGAGAGGCGGCGGACTTTAGCAATCGAGAGGTCGGAACCGCAGGAAGGCGAAAGGCGGGCGCCTTGCTGGCACAGCCTGCTCTTTCACCGGGCCGAAAATACTCTCGCCGAAGGCAATCGGTCGCAGGCCGATCCCCCTTACTCGACCACGGCCACGATGGGGCCCATCGGGCGGCCCCAGTCGGCCCGGCCCAGTTCCGGCGCGTAAAGGCGCGAGACATTGCCGTCGAGGTAGAGCGCCTGGGGCAGCTCCAGCGCGTCGCGGAAGAAGCTGGCGAAGTCGTGCAGGGTGACCGCGTTGCGCGAGATGACGAAGACCGCGCGGTCGCCCGAGGCCGTGGTGCCCACCCCGTTGCGGATATAGCGCGAGCTGCTGTCGGGCAGGAAGCGCGGGTGCAGCTCTCCGTCGATCACCAGCATCGGCCCCGACTGGGTCACGTCGCGACAGCCCAGCCGGTCGCGGCGGCGCTGGTAATCGAGGGTTTCCACCACCAGGGCGCGGTCCGAGGCGATGCAGAAGACCCCGTTGGGCAGCAGGCCGAAGTTGCCCGGCCCGGCATTGGGGATGACGCGCATCGCCTCTTGCCCGTCCTCGACGTAATGCCCCACCGGGGCGCGGTCCTCGTGATACATGCCCGCGTTCATCGCGAAGGCCAGGCGCTGGCCGCGGCTTTGCAGCCGCGCCTCCAGGGTGGTGAAATCGCCATAGGGCGCGCCGCCCGGATCGTAGAGGAAAAGGCGCAGCGCCTCGGTGGCCGGATCCACCTCGCAGACCGCGAACCGGTTGCCGCCCCAGTCCTGGTTGCGACAGCTGACCGCCCCGGCCGCCAGCGGCCAGGCCAGCAGCACCAGCAACAGCACCGCGAGCGCGGGCAGCAGCGGGGTCCTAAGGCGGCGGGCGGGCATCGGCTCAGGCCTCGTCCCTGTCGTCTTCCTCGTCCCCCTCGGCCGCATCGGCGCCGGTGTCGCGGCGCACCGTCTCATCGGCGAAAAGGCGGCGGGTTTCGTCCAGCCGGTCGAAGGTCTCATCGGGGCGGAAACGCAGGTCGGGCGTGAACTTCAGGTTCAGTTTCTTGCCGATCAGGCGGCGCAGCTCGCCCCGGTTGCGGGCCAGAAAGGCGATGGCATCGTCCACATGGCCGCCGCCCAGGGGCATCACATAGGCGGTGGCGATCTTCAGGTCGGGCGAACAGCGCACCTCGCCCACGGTGATGGACAGCCGGTTCAGCTCGGGGTCATGGATATCGCCCCGGGCCAGCAGTTCGGACAGGGCACGGCGCACCGTCTCGCCCACGCGCAACTGCCGCTGCGAGGGCCCCGGACCGTCGTGGAACTTGTTCTTGCTCATTGCTGCCGCCTCTTGCGGGGCCCGCCGGTCGGGCCCGTCCTGATGTCATCTTGTGGGTGTCGCGCCGCATCTAGGCCCTTCGCGCGCCGGGAACAAGGCCCCGTCCCCGCAGGCCCGGGCCTGCCTGCGCCCGAGCCTGCCACGCCCCTGACCCTTTGCCAAGCAGGGTCGGGGCGGCTAAGGAAGGCGCGACAGACGCAGGGCCATGAAGGAGACCCCCATGACCGACCTCCCGGGTATCGTGATCACCGGCGCCTCGGGGCGCATGGGCCAAATGCTGATCCGCACCGTGGCCGAAAGCGACGCCGCCCGCCTGGTGGGCGTGGTGGAACGCGCGGGCCACGACTGGATCGGTCGCGACGTGGGCGAGTGCATGGGCGGCGCGTCCCTGGGCGTTCTGGTCACCGATGACCCGCTGGAGGCCTTCGCCAAGGCGCAGGCCGTGATCGACTTCACCGCCCCCGCTGCCACTGTGGAGTTTGCCGCCCTGGCCGCCCAGGCCCGTGCAACTCATGTGATCGGCACCACCGGCCTGTCCGAGGACGACCTGGCCAAGATCGCCGCCGCCGCCCGCCATGCCACCGTGGTTCGTGCCGGCAATATGTCCCTGGGCGTCAACCTGCTGGTGCAGCTGACCAAACAGGTCGCCGCCGCCCTGGACGAGGATTTCGACATCGAGGTGATCGAATATCACCACAACCGCAAGGTCGACGCCCCCTCGGGCACCGCGCTGATGCTGGGCGAGGCCGCCGCCGAAGGGCGCGGTGTCGACCTGAAGGAGGTCACCGACAGTGGCCGCGACGGCATCACCGGCGCCCGCAAGCGCGGCGACATCGGCTTCTCGGCCATCCGCGCCGGGGCCATCATCGGCGAACACGACGTGATGTTCGCCTCGCAGTCCGAACGCATCGTGCTGCGCCACGTGGCCGAGGACCGGTCCGTCTTTGCCCGTGGCGCCCTGAAGGCCGCCCTGTGGGGCCAGGACAAGGGCCCGGGCGAATACGACATGCTGGATGTGCTGGGCCTGAAGGGCTGAGCCCCCGCCTGCGCCTTCGGGCGCGGGGCCTGCGGCGGGCGCGGCGCGCGGGGGGGAAACCTCTTCAGGGGGTGTTGAAACGGCCAGACAGGGACTTTATGTCATCCGCATGAGCCTGTCGCACCCCCCGGTCCCACAAGCCCTGTCCAACGGCCTTTGCGCCCTGGCCTGCCTGGCCTTGCTCGCGCCCCCCGCGGCGGCGCAAGAGCCGCAGGAAATCACCACCCGTCACGACTTCACCGCCCTGGTCGACGGCGCCCGCCTGACCGCCCTTGGCGTGACCCTGCGCATTCGCAGCGACGGACGCATCCGGGGCGAAATGCTGGGCACGGATGTCAGCGGGCGCTGGCACTGGCGCGACAGCATGTTTTGCCATCGTCTGGGCTGGGGCGATCGCGGCAAGACCGAAAGCTGCCAAAGCGTGACGCTGATCTCGCGCATCCTGCGTTTCACCGGGCCCGAGGGCGAGATCCGCGATTTCTGGCTGCGCCGCTAGGCGGCGACGACCCGGCGCGCCGCCGGGCCGAGAGGGCCCTTCAGAAAACAGTCCCCTCACATGGCCGGCAGATCAAAAGTCGATCGCCAGCCCCTTCTTCTCCCAATCGCCATAACGCGCCGGATCGGGGCCATCGCGGCCACCGTATTCCTTCGGACGCGCCGCCTGGGCGGCCTCGGCGGCGGCGCGGCGGGCGTCCGCCTCTTCCAGGGCGCGGCGGGCGACCTCGGGCAGGGCGGCGCGGCGCGCGGCCTCTTCCTCGGGGGTCAGGCGGGGGATCTCGGGCTGGGCGGCAGAGGCCGCGTCAGAGGCACCGCCGCTGAGGTCGGGCACCGGCTGCGGCATCCGGTCGGAGGGGTCTTGGCTCATGGCACGCTTCCTTTCGGCTCTGCCCATGATATACGCCGCCCTCATCCAGCCGCAAGACGACCGCCGGTCACGATCCGGCGCCACGCTCCGATCCGCCGCCACCAGAGGTGCCCCGATGCCCAAGCCCACGACGCCCCGCCCGCCCCGCACCAACGGCCCGGGCCGCCCCGATCGCAAGGGAGGGCCGAAGGGCCCGCGCGCGGGCAAATCCGGCGGCGCGCCCAGGGGCCGCGACGGCGGGACGGATCGCAAACCGCCCGCGCCGCTGTCGGCCCGCGCAGGCGCGCTGCGCCTGCTGAACGGGGTGCTGGGCGAAGATCCCCGCCTGCTGTCGGAACTGCGCGACGCCCCCTGGCTGGGGCGGCTCTCGCCCCCCGACCGTGCCCGCGCCCAGCGTCTGGCGACCGAGACCCTGCGCCAGCTGGAACGCTGTGACCGGCTGCTGGAAAAACACCTGAAGAAGGCGCCGCCGCTGCCGATCCTGAACATCCTGCGCCTGGGCACCTGCGAGCTGGCCGCCGGGGAAGCGGCCCATGGGGTGGTCAACGACTGGGTGACCGAGGCCGCCCGTGCCGCAGGGCGCGCCAACATGAAGGGACTGGTGAACGCCGTGCTACGCAAGGTCGCCGCAGAGGCGGGCGAGGAATGGCCCAAGCTGCGCGCGCCGCGCCTGCCCGACTGGCTGCGCGAGCCCCTGGCCCTGGCCTATGGCCCCGAGAAGGTCCGCGCCTTCGAGACCGCCCATGCGGCGGGCGCACCGCTGGATCTGACCCTGAAGGACCCCGCCACGGCGGACCACTGGGCCAAGGAACTTGGCGCGACGCTGCTGCCCACCGGCTCGCTGCGGCTGACCGAGCCGGGCCAGGTCTCGGCCCTGCCGGGATACGCCGAGGGCGCCTGGTGGGTACAGGATGCCGCCGCCGCCCTGCCCGCCCGCCTGCTGGGCGATCTGACCGGCAAGACCGCGCTGGATCTCTGCGCCGCCCCGGGCGGCAAGACGATGCAGCTGGCCGCCGCGGGCGCCCGGGTTACCGCGCTGGACCTCAGCGAAACCCGGCTGGTGCGGGTGAAAGAGAACCTGGCGCGCACCGGCCTCTCGGCCGGGATCCGCGCCGGAGACGCGCTGGCGCAGACCGGCCAATATGACGTGATCCTGCTCGACGCCCCCTGTTCCGCCACCGGCACGATCCGCCGCCACCCCGACCTGCCCCAGGCCCGCCAGGGCGACGAGATCGGCGAGCTGATCGAGCTGCAATCGGCCGTGCTCGACCACGCGCTGACCCTGCTGGCCCCGGGCGGCACCCTGGTTTTCTGCACCTGCTCGCTGATCCCTGACGAAGGCGAATGCCAGATCGAAGAGGCGCTGGAGCGCCACCCCGGCCTCTCGGTGATCCCCCCCGATGCCCCCGGCCTCGACCCCGCCTGGATCACCGAAGAGGGCGGCGTCCGCACCACCCCCGACCTCTGGCCCGACCTGGGCGGGATGGACGGGTTCTACATGGCCCTGCTGCGCAAGCCCGCCTGAGCCCAGGGCCGCCTTCGGCGAGAGTATTTTTGGCCCAGTGAAAGAGCAGGCTGTGCCAGCAAGGCGCCCGCGGTTTGCCTTTCTGCGGTTCCAACCGCTCAATTGCCAAAGTCCGTCGCCTTTCCAGGCCCCGTCCCGCTCTTTCACTGGGCCAGAAATACTCCGGGGGGAATTGAGCCGCAGGCTCAAGGGGGGGCAGAGCCCCCGCCCCTGGGCGCTTGACGCAGGCGCGCGGCTCGGCTAGCTCACCGGCCTTTGAAATCAGGCAATCCGAGAGGCGACATGGCACGCAAACGCAAGGGGCGCGACATTTCCGGCTGGCTGGTGGTGGACAAGCCCGCGGGGCTGACCTCCAACGCGGTGGTGAACAAGGTCCGCTGGGCCTTCGACGCCAAGAAGGCGGGCCATGCGGGCACGCTGGACCCCGAGGCGACCGGCACCCTGGCCGTGGCCCTGGGCGAGGCCACCAAGACCGTGCCCTTCGTCACCGATGCGCTGAAGGCCTATGACTTTACCGTCACCTTCGGCGCCGCCACCAATACCGACGATGCCGAGGGCGAGGTCATCGCCACCTCCGACAGCCGCCCCAGCGATGCCGAGATCAAGGAGGCGCTGAACGCCTTCGTCGGCGACATCCAGCAGGTGCCGCCGCAATTCTCGGCGGTGAAGATCGACGGTGAACGCGCCTACAAGCGGGCCCGTGACGGCGAGGAGATGGATCTGGCAGCCCGCCCCCTCTGGGTCGAAAGCCTGATCCTGCTGGACCGCCCCGATGCCGATCACGCACGGCTGGAGATGGTCTGCGGCAAGGGCGGCTATGTCCGGTCCATCGCGCGTGATCTGGGCGCCGCCCTGGGCTGTCTCGGCCATGTGGACCACCTGCGCCGGCTCTGGTCCGGCCCCTTCGAGGCGGCCAATGGCATTTCCTTTGCCACCGTCGAAGAGCTGGCCCGCACCCCCGAGCTGGATCAGTACCTGCTGCCGCTGGAAACCGGCCTGACGGATCTGCCCCGGGTCACCGCCACCGCCGAGGGCGCGGCGCGGCTGCGCCATGGCAACCCCGGGATGGTGATCGCCGATGGCCTCGACTATGGCGAAGAGTGCTGGGCCGTGCACCAGGGCGTGCCGGTGGCCGTGGGCACCTTCAAGGCCGGCATGTTGCACCCCAGCCGGGTCTTCAACCTGGCCACCGACCCCGCCTCTGACGCCCAGGACTGATGGCGGATCTGGTCGAGAAGCGCTTTCAGAAGGGCGACGCCACCAGCGCCGCCCTCTATTCCCCCTGCGGCCACTACCGCTATGCCCTGACCCGGGTCTGGGACGCGACCGCCCCACGCCTTCTCTACGTCATGCTGAACCCCTCGACCGCCACCGAGGCGCAGAACGATCCCACCATCGAGCGGTGCGAACGCCGCGCCCGGGCCCTGGGCTATGGCGGCTTTCGCGCCTGCAATATCTTCGCCTGGCGCGAGACCTCGCCCGCCCTGCTGAAGAAGGCCGCCGATCCGGTCGGGCCCGCCAATGACGCCCAGCTGGCCGAGGGCGCCCGCTGGGTCGGCGAGACCGGGCTGGTCCTCTGTGGCTGGGGCGCCCATGCCGACCATCTGGGGCGCGGCGCCCAGGTGGCCGCGCTGCTGCGCGCCACGGGCCGCCCGCTGGCCCATCTGGGTCTGACCAAGGCGGGCGAACCGCGCCATCCCTTGTACATCGCCTATGCCACTCAGCCACAACCCTGGGCGGTATCCGTCGGTTAACCACCCGCTGGGGTTTTCTTTGACCCCTGCGCCGCCGCATGGCCTACTTCGCCCCGGGTGTGAGTAGGCCACGCCGCCTTCGGGCGGCGGGGCGGGTAGGGTGACATGTATCTTCTGGCCTCGTTGATGGGATTGCTGATGATCGGCGCCACCGCCGTTCTGGCGCTGGATGAACCTGTCGCGTTGGACGACGACACCGAGGGCGAGGACGACGAGAACAGCGCGGTCGACCACGGCGGCAGCGGCGGCTTGCTCGACCGGATCTTTGGCGGCGGATCGGGGGAGGACGACAGCGACGACGCAGCCGAGGAGGACGGCGGCACCGAGGACAGCCTGTCCGAGGAAACGGGGAACGAGGGGGCCGCAGAGAGCGGCGACGACACGCTTGACCCCGACAGCGACGACGGCGCCACCGATGACAGCGCCACCGGGGATGGTGACGCGGCGACCGGGGACGAGGACACCCCCCTGACCAGTGACGAGATGATCGCCCTGCGCGCCCGGCTGGAGCGGCTGGCCGAAGAGTTCGGCGCCGCCCAGCCCAGCATCGGCGTGGGCGGATCCGGCGACGACCTGATACTGGGCGGCGACGGGGCGGACCAGCTGGGCGGCTATGGCGGCGCCGACAGCCTGGCAGGCGGCGCGGGCGACGATGCCCTGCACGGGATGCGCGGCGATGATGCCCTGATGGGCGGCGCAGGTGACGACACCCTGGTGGGCGGCTCGGGCGAGGATCTGCTGGCGGGGGGCAGCGGCGACGACAGCCTGGCGGGCGGCATGGGCCACGACAGCCTGGCGGGCGGTGCAGGCGCCGACACGCTGGCGGGCGGCGGCGGCGACGACCTGCTGGCGGGAGGCACGGGCGACGATGCGCTGTCGGGCGGTATCGGCGGCGACCTTCTCTATGGCGGGCCGGGGGCCGATACGCTCTTTGGCGCCTCGGGCGACGACTGGATCTCGGGGCTGGTCGACAGCCTGGAGGACGCCGACAGCGACTCGGGCGACTACCTGAACGGCGGCTCGGGCGACGATACGTTGATCGGTGGGGCGGGCGACACGCTGACCGGCGGGGCGGGGGCCGATACCTTCCTCCTGGGCGACTGGATCGAGGGCGGGGACGATGCCGCCGCCATCGTCGATTTCACCCCCGCCGATGACGTGCTGATGATCACCTATCCCGACGGCGCCCCGCCCCCCGAGATCCGCATCACCAGCGAGGGCGACGTGACCCGCGTCTTGGCCGATGGCGATTGCATCGCCACCTTCGCCGGAGCCGAGGCGATCAGCCTCGACAGTATCGCCCTGCTGCCCCGCTCGGACGCCGAGATCTTCGCCGCCTGACCCGGCGCCCCGGCCGGACGGGGGCCGCGCGACCGGCCAGAAAAGGCTTTATTTCACCGCCCGAATCCCCTATCAGCGCGCAATCTTCCGGGGACCGCCCCGGCGGAGACCCTATGGACCCTGCTGGACGACATCCCGGCTTGCGCCCCAACCCTGAACTCATAGGAGATCCCGATGTCGATCACCGTCGAAGAAAAAGCCCGCCTGATCAAGGAATACGCAACCAAGGAAGGCGACACCGGTTCGCCCGAGGTTCAGGTTGCCATCCTGTCGTCGCGCATCGCGACCCTGACCGAGCACTTCAAGACCCACAAGAAGGACAACCACGGCCGCCGTGGTCTTCTGATGATGGTCGCCCAGCGTCGTAAGCTGCTGGACTACCTGAAGGGCAAGGACGAGGCCCGTTACCAGGACCTGATCAAGCGCCTGGGCCTGCGCCGCTAAGCGCGCCCACCGTCGCAAGACAGCAAACGCCCGCCCCGAAAGGAGCGGGCGTTTCGCGTTCCTGACGCCAGTTTTTCTCTCAGCCAGTCCGCCGTTTCGGGGTATCCTGCCGGAAGACAGGAGACCGCGTCATGCCCCTCCCTTCCCCGTCCGACAGCCTGACCGCCCGCGCCGAAGCGGCGCTGGACTGGGCCATGACCACCCCCGGCGCCTGCAACGCCGTCCGCTTTCGCGGCAGTGACGACCCCGCGCGCCTGGGCTGGGCCCAGGTCTTCCGCATCCTGGAGGAAGACGGCCTGATGGGGGTCCGGATGCTGTCACGCGACCACCTTCCCGAGCTGGAGGCGACGCTGGCCGAACGCGGCTACCGCATGGAGTTCTGGAACGTCTTCACCGGCAAGGCGCAGAGGTTCACCGCCGCCTGCGACAGGGTGCTGGCCGGGCCACAGCCCGAAGGCCTGATGCCGGTGCCCGAGGCACGGCGCGCAGACGCCGCCTTTCTGGAGGCCCTGCACGCCATGATGTCGGAAAACGGGATCGTCCCCTTCCCTCCGGCCATGCTGGCCGGGACGATCGGCGGCCCCTCGGCACTGGCCGCCCTACAGGACCCTGCGGGCCGCATCGCCGCCTGCGCCTTTGCCTATTTCCCGCACAACCGGCACAGCCCCCATGCCAACACGGCCTGGGGCGGGTTGGTGGCGGTCGACCCGGCCTTCCGTGGTCGCGGTCTGGGAACGCGGGTCAACGCCATGATGCTGCGCAAGGCGATAGCAGACATGGGGGCCGGGGCGATCTACGAGCTGGTTTCAGAGGGCAACACCCCGTCGCGGCGCATGGTCGAAGGTTGCGGGCTGACGCTTGATCCCGGCCTAGTCTCCGGCATCGCAACCCGCAGCGAGGGACGCTACCTGCGCTAGGTGCGCCGCGCCAGGAACAGGACCTGGCCGCGCGGCAACATGCGGTCGTCGCGCTGCACCTGCCAGCCTGTGGCCCCTGCCGCCGCCCGCACCTGGGCCTCGGGGCGGTGGTAGGGGGGCTTGGCCGGGTGGGTCACCACGCCGTCGGCCTGGCGATAGGGCGCGTCCGCCTGCGCCTCGGGGGCGAGGAAGACGGTGAAGGCGAAAAGCGACAGCGCCGGAAAGCGGCTCAGCGAGGTCAGCGCCCGGTCGAGGTAGCCCGGCGCCAGATGCGGAAAGACGGCAAAGCAGATCGCATGGGTGATCGCCGCGCTGACGCCCGGAAAGTCGAAGCCCGGATCGCCGATCAGCTGCGCCGGGTCGGGGCGCTGCGCGTGCGGCACCTCGGCCAGTTCGCGCGCATAGCCCGCCAGCAGGATCTCGCGGCTGGCATCGGTGGCCCAGTAGTGGCCGGGTTCGAGATAGGGGATCGCCTTGCACCCCAGGCGCAGGGCGCCCGCGCCGATGTCCAGCAGGTGGTGATGGGGCCTGAGCCCGTGGTCGCGCAGCAGGGCCATCTGCACCCGTCCGGTCTCGTCCCAACGGCCGCCGACGATGGCGCGGTGGCGCCCCTCGGCAATGGCGCGGTCGTAGAAACCGGGGGCCTCGTAGGGCGAGGGGGGCAGCGGGGCGGAAGACATCGGGCAGCGCCTTTTCGGGCGAAAGGGGGATGGGCGGCGGGGCGGCAGGATCCGCCCTGCATATCCGCCCCGGCGGACACGGCAAGGGCGAATTGTCCCGCCCCCCGAACCACCACAAAGCTTTCCAAGGGGCCCTTTCTGCTGTATTGGCGCCCGTAATCTGAGACGTGGCGCATGGGACCCCGGCGCTGTGACATGAGGATTAGGGGTCGGTGGCAATGGGGCCACCATGCAAACGGAGGACCCGGGAGGGCCCGGGACAGCCTCCAGACAGGATACGCTGATGTTCAACGTAACGAAAAAAGAGATGCAGTGGGGCGACGAGACCCTCACGCTGGAAACGGGCAAGGTTGCCCGTCAGGCCGATGGCACCGTCATCGCCACCCTTGGCGAAACCTCGGTGATGGCCAACGTCACCTTCGCCAAGAAGCAGAAAGAGGGCCAGGATTTCTTCCCCCTCACTGTCCACTACCAGGAAAAATACTACGCGGCCGGCAAGGTCCCGGGTGGCTTCTTCAAGCGTGAGGCCCGCCCCACCGAGAAAGAGACCCTGACCGCGCGCCTGATCGACCGTCCGATCCGCCCGCTGTTCGCCCCCGGCTTCAAGAACGAAGTGCTGGTGATGTGCACCGTGCTGTCGCACGATCTGGTCAACGACCCCGACGTCGTCGCGATGATCGCCGCCTCGGCCGCGCTGACCATCTCGGGCGCCCCCTTCATGGGCCCGATCGCCGGTTGCCGCGTCGGTTTCACCGATGGCGAATATGTGCTGAACCCCTCTGTCGATGACATGCAGGGCCTGCGCAACAACCCCGAACAGCGTCTCGACCTGGTCGTCGCCGGCACCAAAGGCGCCGTGATGATGGTCGAATCCGAAGCCTACGAGCTGACGGAAGACGAGATGCTGGGCGCCGTGACCTTCGCCCACGAGCAGATCCAGCCGGTTCTGGACCTGATCATCAGCCTGGCCGAAGAGACCGCGAAAGAGCCCTTCGACTTCACCCCCCCGGATTACTCGGCCCTCTACGACGCCGTCAAAGCCGCCGGTGAAGACAAGATGCGCGCCGCCTATGCCATCACCGACAAGCAAGAGCGCACCAGCGCCGTTGCCGCGGTGAAGGAAGAGATCAAGGCCGCACTGAGCGAAGAGCAGCTGGAAGACGCCAACCTGGGCTCGGCGCTGAAAAAGCTGGAATCCACCGTGCTGCGCGGCGACGTGGTGAAGAACGGCAAGCGGATCGACGGTCGCCGTACCGACGAAGTGCGCCCGATCGAAGCCGAAACCGGCTTCCTGCCCCGGACCCACGGGTCTGCGCTGTTCACCCGTGGCGAGACCCAGGGCCTGGTCGTGACCACCCTGGGCACCGGCGATGACGAACAGTTCATCGACGCCCTGCACGGCAACTTCAAATCCAACTTCATGCTGCACTACAACTTCCCGCCCTACTCGGTCGGTGAAGTGGGCCGCGTGGGGTCCCCGGGTCGTCGCGAGATCGGCCACGGCAAACTGGCCTGGCGTGCCCTTCAGGCCGTCCTGCCCGCCTCGACCGATTTCCCCTACACGATCCGCATCGTGTCCGAGATCACCGAATCCAACGGGTCTTCCTCGATGGCTTCCGTCTGCGGCGGCTCGCTGTCGATGATGGACGCCGGTGTGCCGCTGAAGGCCGCCGTGGCCGGTGTGGCCATGGGCCTGGTGCTGGAAGATGACGGCGAATACGCCGTGCTGACCGACATCCTGGGCGACGAGGATCACCTCGGCGACATGGACTTCAAGGTGGCCGGCACCGCCGAGGGCATCACCTCGCTGCAAATGGACATCAAGGTTCAGGGCATCACGCCCGAGATCATGAAGACCGCCCTGGCCCAGGCCAAGGAAGGCCGTCTGCACATCCTGGGCGAGATGAACAAGGCGCTCGACGGCGCTGCGGAATTCTCGGCCCATGCCCCGCGCATCGAGACCATGCAGATCCCCACCGACAAGATCCGCGAAGTGATCGGTTCGGGCGGCAAGGTGATCCGCGAGATCGTGGAAACCTCGGGCGCCAAGGTCGACATCAACGACGACGGCATCATCAAGATCGCCTCGTCCGATGCCGAAGCCATCCAGAAGGCCCACGACATGATCTATTCGATCGTGGCCGAGCCGGAAGAGGGCAAGATCTACAAGGGCAAGGTCGTGAAGCTGGTCGATTTCGGCGCCTTCGTGAACTTCTTCGGCAAGCGCGACGGCCTGGTGCACGTCTCCCAGATCGAGAACCGCCGCCTGAACCACCCCTCGGACGTTCTGAAGGAAGGCCAGGAAGTCTTCGTCAAGCTCGTGGGCTTCGACGATCGCGGCAAGGTCCGCCTGTCCATGAAGATGGTCGACCAGGAGACCGGCGAAGAGATGGCGAAAGAGGACAGCGCCGAGTAATCGGCCCCTCATTCGGACAAATTGCGGAAGGCGCCCCCGGGGCGCCTTCTTGCATTTCAGAGAGAGGAAAAGCTGTGGCGCGCGCCACCAGGCCGCATGGCCGGGCCCGGCGCCCTAGCGCAGGATCCGCCGCGCCGCCCGACGCCAGGCCAGCAGCGCGGGCAGGCGGCCCCGTTGCAGGGCGTTCAGCCGCGATTGCCGTTTCCAGGGTTTGCGCGGCCCGGTGTAGTGGATCAGCCGCGCGGCGGCGGGGCGCTTCTCGGCCTCAGGCAGCCAGGGCAGCCCCTTCAGGGCACGGGCCCGCAGGCGGTCACGCCCCCAGATGCTGTTCCAGGCCTGCGGCAGATACTGCACGCGCCCGTCGAAATGCAGGTTCAGGAAATCCTGATCCATGTATCTGTACTGGCTGGCCTCCGAGGCATTGCCGATCCGCGCACAGAGATCCGCATCGGCGCGGATCGCGTCGCAATCCATCACCAGCAGCCCGGCGTTGAAGTACCCCGCCACATCGGCGCGACCGAACAGCGCCTGGTGATGGGCCAGCTTGGCCAGGCGCGGCGGCGATTTGCGCAGCTGGTCCAGCACGAAGAAGTCGCGCACCGCCCCCAGGGGCTGGCCCGCCAGATCGGCATCCTGCACCTCGGCCAGATCCCCCAGCACCAGCATGTCGCAATCCAGGTAGGTGATCCGCCCCTCGACCCAGCGGGGCAGATGCATCCGCGCCAGGGTCACCAGCGAGATATTAGGATCCTGCTGCTCGGCCCCGGCGAAAAGCGCGGGCGTGATCTCGTGATAGATCAGCGCCGCCCCGCGGGCCTCGCAATAGGCCCTGACCCGGTCGCGCTGCGCCGCCTCCAGGTCGTAGCCCAGGAAATGCACCTCGACCGCGCGCGAGGCATGATCCAGCGCCGAGCCGATCACCACCAGCGCCGCCTCGACCATGTTGGCATCCGTTGCCACCGCCAGGCGGATCGGCCCCTTTGCCGCCGCCGCGCCTGCCATTGCGCCCGCGTCCGTCATTGCGCCCGCGCCGCCAGAAGCGCCCCCAGGTCGGCGGGCAGCTCGGCATAGCTGCCGTGGATCAGGTAGCGGTTCCACAGATAGCCCAGGAACTGGCGCCGCAGGCGCGCCTCCGGCGCCCAGTCGCGCGCCGCCAGCGCCGCATCCAGCGCCGCCGCATCCGGCGCGTGCTGCACCAGGCCCGGCACGTTGTAACAGGCCGCGCCAAGGGTGATGACCGGCTTGCCCAGCAACAGCCCCTCGATCCCCACGGTGGAATTCAGCGTGATCACCGCCCGCGCCTCGCGGATCAGCTCCGAGGTGACATTGCCATTGGCGAAGATCACCCGCGGATGCGACGCCAGCCCCATGACAGAGCGCTTGAAGCTGGGGTGCTCCTTGATGACGAAGGTCTCGTCCGGGTTGCGCTCGGCGGCGGCGCAGACCTCGGTCAGGAACTGTTCCATGTCGCGGATCCAGGGCGAATGCTGCGTCACCTGCATGTCCGAGGGCACCTGGAAGGGCACGAAGACATAGCCCGGGGTCAGTTCGACCGGCTCATACTTGCTTTTCGAGGGGCGGTTGTTGACGAACTCCGGCAGGCCGGGGGCGGCGAAATCCTCCTCCGTCTCCAGGTAGAAGGCCGGATCGCGCGGCACCGAATTGGCGCCGTTCAGCCCCTTGGGATCGACCTGTAGGGTCTTGGGAAAGAACCCCGCCTCGATGAAGACGCGCGGGCGGTCGCGGCTGACGGCCTCGAGCACCGATTCCGGGTAGGCAGAGCCGTTGTAGACGATCACCACCTCCGGGTCGCTGGCCGCCAGCTCGGCCTCCAGCGCCTGGTGCAGCACGGCGGCCTGCACCCGTTTGACGTAGGAATAAAGCCCCGCAACGAAGGGATTGCCGAAGATCTCGGGCAGGCGGATGCGTTTGCGCGCCATGTTGGCCACGATCGCCGCCCGCGCCTGCGGCCCCGGCGCCACCAGCGCGCGGGCCTGCACCGCCAGCGCCCGCGCCCAGCCCCGATGCCGCGCCAGCCGCGCCAGAGGCTTGCCCGGAGAGGTCGCAACCACCTCCACCGCCCCCGCCAGGGCCGTGTCGAAATTGGCGATGACGCCGGTATCAAGCTTCAGGAACCGCATGTGTCTTCAATGTAGGAGGATCGACCGAAAGGAAAGAGGGCGCCCCAGGGGCGCCCTCCGACCATAGTCTAGCAGCGGCAGGATTATGCCGGATCCTTGGCGAAGCGCAGGTAGGGCAGCTTCTTGTCCAGGGCGCCGAACTTCGCCTCGGCGGCGGCATCGTCCAGCGACAGGGCGACGATCACGTCCTGGCCGGTTTCCCAGTTGGCCGGGGTGGCCAGCGGCGCGCCGAAGGTCTTTTGCAGACCGTCCAGGGCGCGCAGCACCTCGGCGAAGTTGCGGCCGACCGACATCGGGTAGGTCATCGACAGTTGCAGCTTCTTGTCGGGGCTGATGATGAAGACCGAGCGCACGGTGGCGCTGTCGGCGGGGGTGCGGCCATCGGGCATGTAGGCGTCAGCGGGCAGCATGTCCCACATCTTGGCGATCTCCAGGTCGGTGCCGTCGATGATCGGGAAGCCCGCCTTGGTGCCGGCGAAGCTCTCGATGTCGCCCTTCCACTTCTTGTGCTCTTCCACACCGTCCACCGAGATGCCGATCACCTTGGTGTTGCGCTTGGCCCATTCATCGGCCAGCTGCGCCACGGCGCCGAATTCGGTCGTGCAGACCGGGGTGAAATCCTTCGGGTGCGAGAAGAGAATCGCCCAGCTGTCGCCGATCCAGTCATGGAACGAGGCAATGGTGCCCTGGTCGGTTTCAGCTTTGAAATCGGGAACGGTATCATTGATGCGCAGAGACATAATGTCCTCCTGTCAGGATGTGTCTTTCGACATATCTAGTGACCATAGGGATCTTTTGCACCCCCATTGAGACAGGCGGTCGCATCCCCCGGCGCCGGGGCGCGCATCGCACAACGCCCCCGCCCCTTCTGCGCCCCGGGGGACCTTGCCCAGACCCGCGCAGAGTGCCACAGTGATCTGGACGACTGCAAAACTGTATCCCGCATCGCGGAATTATCAGACGACCGAAGGACAGACCATGATCGAGAAACGCGACTTCTACATCGACGGCCAATGGGTGGCCCCGCTTTCGGCCCGCGACCATCAGGTCATCGACCCCTCGACCGAAGAGCCCTGCGCGGTGATCTCGCTGGGCGCCGAGGGCGACGCCGACCGCGCCGTCCTGGCCGCCCGCGCCGCCTTCCCTGCCTGGATGGCCACCGACCCGGCAGAGCGCATCGCCCTGGTCGAGAAATTCCTGGAGATCTACGCCCGCCGCCAGGAAGAGATGGCCCAGGCCATTTCCATGGAGATGGGCGCGCCCATCGACCTGGCGCGCTCGGCGCAATGGGGCTCGGGCTATGCCCACACCAAGAACTTCCTGCGCGCCGCCAAGGACTTTCAGTTCGTGCGCCCGCTGGGCGATCACGCGCCCAACGATCGCATCGTCTATGAGGCCGTGGGCGTCTGCGCCCTGATCACGCCCTGGAACTGGCCGATGAACCAGATCACCCTGAAGGTGATCGCGGCGCTGATCGCGGGCTGCACCATGGTTCTGAAACCGTCGGAGGAAAGCCCGCTGAACGCGCTGCTCTTCGCCGAGATGATGGACGAGGCGGGGATCCCCGCGGGCGTCTTCAACCTGGTCAATGGCGACGGTGCAGGCGTGGGTGCGGCGCTGTCGGGCCACCCCGAGGTCGACATGGTCTCCTTCACCGGCTCGACCCGCGCGGGCATCGCGATTTCGCAAAACGCCGCCAAGACCCTGAAGAAGGTGCACCTGGAACTGGGCGGCAAGGGCGCCAACGTGATCTTCGACGATGCCGACGACAAGGCGGTGAAGCGCGGCGTGCTGCACATGATGAACAACACCGGCCAAAGCTGCAACGCGCCCTCGCGGATGCTGGTGCAACGCGCCCGCTATGACGCCGCCGTCGAAGAGGCCGCCGCCGTGGCCAGCGCCGTCACCGTGGGCTCGGCCCATGACGAGGGCCGCCATATCGGCCCGGTGGTGAACGCCAGCCAGTTCGAGAAGATCCAGGGCCTGATCCAGAAGGGCATCGACGAAGGCGCCCGCCTGGTGGCAGGCGGCACCGGCCGCCCCGAGGGCTTCAACCGCGGCTTCTTCGTGCGCCCCACGGTCTTTGCCGATGCCAACAACCAGATGACCATCGCCCGCGAGGAAATCTTCGGCCCGGTCCTGACGATCATGCCCTTCGACACCGAAGAAGAGGCCATCGCCATTGCCAATGACACCCCCTACGGGCTGACCAACTACGTCCAGACCAGCGACGGCGCCCGCGCCAACCGCATGGCCCTGGCCCTGCGTTCCGGCATGGTCGAGATGAACGGCCAGCCGCGCGGCGCCGGTGCCCCCTTCGGCGGCATGAAGGCCTCGGGCAATGGCCGCGAAGGCGGCGTCTGGGGTCTCGAGGACTTCCTCGAGGTCAAGGCCGTCTCGGGCTGGGACGCGCAAACCGCCTGAGCCAAAGGCGATCATTGAAACGAGAAAGGGGAGGCCTGCCGCCTCCCCTTTTACGTCGCACCCGGCCCGAAGGGGAGAGGGGGGCCTTGCCCCCCGCCGCGCGTGCCGCGCGACTCCCCCCGCGAGTATTTTCGGCCCAGTGAAAGAGCTGCCGGGCGCCCAGGAGGCGACCGCCCTCTGGCCCTGCGCGTGGCACGCGCGAAATGCAGAAGGAGGCCGCCTTACCGGGCACCGCCCCCGCTCTTTCACTGGGCCAGAAATACTCCCGCCGGAGGCAACCGGCCGCAGGCCGGTCCCCTTACAGGAACCGCCCGCCGCGCTCCAGCACCTCGATCTCGTAGCCGTCGGGATCCGCGATGAAGAAGAACTTGGCGATGAACTGGCCGTCGGGGGCGAACTCGACGATCTTACGCGGGGAAAGGCCTGCCGCGGTCAGCCGCGCGTGTTCCGCCTCGACATCCTCGACCGTCACCGCCAGGTGGCCGTAGCCGTCGCCCAGATCGTAGGGCTCGGTCCGGTCCTTGTTCAGCGTCAGCTCCAGCTCGAACCCGGTTTCGGCATTGGACATGTAGATCAGGGCGAAGCTCTCGAAATCCAGCTTCTGCGCCACGGACAGCCCGAAGGCGGTCTCGTAGAAGGCGACAGAGCGTGCCTCCTCCAGCACCCGGATCATGGAATGGATCATCTTGGCCATGGGGCCCTCCTGTGGTTGCTGCCCCTCCCCTAGCGCGGCGCGGCGGGGCGCGAAAGGCGCGCCGCGCTTGCCCCTGAGGCCGACCGCCTGCTAGATGCGGCAACGCCTCAGGATCCGGCAGCGCCGACCCAACCCCGAGAGACCCGTTCCGTGACCGATCCCGTCTTCATCCCCGTCACCGTGCTGAAGCGCGACCCTTTCTCGGAAACCGTCTCGGGCCATCTGGACGGCGCCCCCGACCGCCGCGTCGCCCTGCGCAAGCTGGACGAGCTGCCCCTGTGGTCGCGCCCCATTGCCCGGCTGCTGGCCCGGCGCGAGGTGCGGGGCTTGCGCGCCGTGCAGGGGATCGAGGGCTGCCCCGAACTGATCCGCTACGACCGCCAGGGCATCCTGCGCGGCTGGTCCGAGGGCACGCCGCTGCAACTGGCGCGGCCCGCTGATGCCGCCTTCTACCGCGATGCCAAGCGCCTCTTGCGCGAGATGCGCCGCCGGGGCGTCACCCATAACGACATCGCCAAGCCGCAGAACTGGCTGATGCGCCCCGATGGCGGCGCGGCGGTGATCGACTTTCAGCTGGCCTCGGTGCACCGCTTTCGCGGCCCCCTCTTCCGCACCATGGCGCGCGAGGATCTGCGCCACCTGCTAAAGCAAAAACGCGCCTATGCCCGCCACCTGCTGACCCCAGCCGAACGCGCCATGCTGGCGCGCAAGGCCCTTCCCACGCGGATCTGGATGAAGACCGGCAAGCGGCTTTACAACTGGATCACCCGCGACCTTCTGGACTGGTCCGATGGCGAAGGCACCGAGGACCGGATCGAGCGCAACGGGCCGAAGATCGCCGCCCGGCTGAAGGGCCAGCCGGTGACGGCCCACCATGTCACCACCTATGCCCTGCCCGGGCGGGGCACCGGCCTTTACACCTTCGTGGAAACGCAGATGCCCCAGGACGCCCTGCGCGCCCTGCTGCCCGAGGCCCTGTCGGAAAAGGTGCAGCCCGTCGCCCGCCTGCCGCGCGACGAAACGGGCCAGATCCGTGGTGACCTGCTGTCGCTCATTGCCGCCAACCGCCTGGACGAGATCGAGACCCTGCGCCTGCGCGACCCCGCGCTCTCGCCCGAGATCGACGCCCTGATGGCCAACCGCCAGAACCTCACCGACCGCATCCTGAAGCGCTGAGCCCGCCCAAAGGCGCCCTCTTCCCCCATTTTTTGGCCATAAATATCCCGGAGGTGAATTGAGCCACAGGCTCAAGAGGGGGCAGAGCCCCCTCCCCCTCAACAGCCTCAGAACGGCGCCTTGACGCGGAACTTCATCCCCTGGCCACCCTCGGGGTGCAGCAGGCGCAGCTCTTCGGAATGCAGCATCAGGCGGGGATGATCGCGGGCCTCGCCCTCGGCATAGAAGGGATCGCCCAGGATCGGATGGCCAAGGGCCAGCATGTGGACGCGCAGCTGGTGCGACCGCCCGGTCTGCGGAAACAGACGCACCCGGCTTTCGGCATCAGAGGCCTTCAGCACCCGCCAGTCGGTGACCGCAGGCTTGCCATTCTCATGGTCGACCATCTGCTTGGGCCGGTTCGGCCAGTCGACGATCAGCGGCAGATCCACCGTTCCCGTCTTCGGCTCGAGCCGCCCCTGCACCCGGGCCACATAGGTCTTCTTCACCCGGCGGTGTTCGAATTGCAGGCCCAGGTGGCGCTGCGCGTGGGGCGTCATGGCAAAGACCATCAGGCCCGAGGTGTCCCGGTCCAGCCGGTGCACCAGCAGCGCGGTAGGAAAGGCAGCCTGCACGCGGGTCAGCAGGCAATCGGCCAGATGTTCGCCCCGGCCCGGCACCGACAAAAGCCCCGTGGGCTTGTCGACGATCAGCAGTTCGTGATCCTCGTGGATCACCGACAGGGGGGTATCGGGGGGCGTATAGACGTCGGACATGGGCGCCAGATAGCCTGCGCGGGGCGCCCCGTCGAGCCTCGACCGCCCCCGGCCGGCGCCTGACAGCGCCCCTCAGCTCCGCGCGGGCAGCGAGGCAGCCCCCAAAAGCAGCCCATAGACGATGAAGCAGACCGCCATGCCGCGCCGGAACCAGCTGTTGAACACCGCCCCCAGGGCGGCGCGGCCAACGAAGACGCCAAGGGCGGTATAGGTCACGTAGCTGGCCGTTGTCAGGGTCAGCGCGGTCGGCACGATCACCCCCATCTGGCGCCAGATCGGCACATCGGGCTGCACGAATTGCGAGAAGGCGGCCAGGTAGCCCGCCACCGACTTAGGGTTGATCGTGGCGATCAGGAAGGCACGAATATAGACCGAATGGCCAGGCCGGTCCGTGGCCGTGACGGGGCGGCGGGCGTTCATCCAGCCGCGAATCCCCGTCCAGATCAGGAAGGCGGCCCCGGCGTATTTCGCCACCGCGAACCCGGTGGGCGAGGTGGCGATAAGCGCCGTGATCCCGGCGGCCGAGGCAAAGAGGAACAGCGTCGCCTGGGTCAGGATCCCCGCCACCCCCCAAAGGGCGCGGGGAAAGCCCAGGGTCATCCCGTTCTGGATGCAGTTCACCGCATTCGGCCCCGGGGTGGTGACAAAGATCCCCCAGAACAGGGCGAAGACGGTCCAGCCCTCGACGCTCATCCGAAGGTCTCGGCCAGGATCGCCGTCAAGGCCTTTGCGTCCTCCTCGGTGAAGGCGTCGGGCTGGTCGCTGTCGATGTCCAGCACGCCGATCACCGCGCCTGTGCCATCGCGCACCGGGATCACCAGTTCAGAGCGGGTCGAAGAGGCGCAGGCGATATGGCCGGGGAAGGCCTCCACATCGGGCACCAGCTGGGTTTCGCCGGTCCGGGCCGCGGCGCCGCAGACGCCCCGCGTGAAGGGGATTTGCAGGCAGCCATGGCCGCCCTGATAGGGGCCGATCTTCAGCAGCCCCGGTTCCGTCACCCGGTAGAAGCCGGTCCAGTCGAAGCGGTCGTCGCTGTGGTGGATCTCGCAGGCGAGGGTGGCCATCAGGGCGACCTCGTCGGTTTCGCCGTGGGTAAGGGAACGGAGCGTGGCGGCAAGGGTGGCGTAGTCGGGCATGTCGGTCCTTGATGAGAGGGGCGGAGGGGGCTGTCTGCCCCCTCTTGCGGCCCGGGGCCGCAATTCACCCCCGAGGATATTTCAGGCCAAAAAATAGGGAAAGGGCCTGTGCCCTATCCCCCCGGGGGCGCGTCAGGGGCGTTCGATGGCAATCGCCGTGCCCTCGCCGCCGCCGATGCAGATCGCGGCGATGCCGCGTTTCAACCCGCGCGCCTCCAGCGCATGCAGCAGGGTGACGAGGATGCGCGCGCCCGAGGCGCCGATCGGATGGCCCAGGGCACAGGCACCACCGTTGACGTTGACCCGGTCGTGGGGCACCCCCATCTCGGCCATGAAGGCCATCGGGACCACGGCGAAGGCCTCGTTCACCTCCCACAGGTCGACGTCTTCGACCGCCCAGCCGAGCTTCTTCAGCAGCTTGCGCGCGGCGGGCACCGGGGCCGTGGGGAAATCGGCCGGGGCCTGGGCATGGCTGGCATGACCCATCACCTGGGCCCGCATGGGCAGGCCCCGCGCCTTGGCCGTGGCGCGCGAGGCCAGTACCAGCGCCGCCGCCCCGTCGGAGATCGACGAGGAATTGGCCGCCGTCACCGTGCCGCCCTCGCGGAAGGCCGGTTTCAGCTGCGGGATCTTCTCGGGCCGGGCCAACCCCGGCTGTTCATCCGCCGCCACGGTGACGGCGCCCTTGCGGGTTGTGACCTCGACCGGGATGATCTCGGCCGCAAAGGCCCCCGCGCTTTGCGCCGCCAGGGCGCGTTCCAGCGAGGCCAGCGCGTAGGCATCCTGGGCCTCGCGGCTGAAGGCGAAGGCCCCGGCGCAATCCTCGGCGAAGGTGCCCATCAGGCGACCCTTGTCATAGGCGTCTTCCAGCCCGTCGAGGAACATGTGATCCACCGTCCGGCCATGGCCCAGGCGGGCGCCGCCGCGCATGGCGGGCAGCAGGTAGGGGGCATTGGTCATGCTTTCCATGCCCCCCGCGCCCATGACGGCGGCATGGCCCAGGGCGATCTGGTCGAAGGCCACCATCGCCGCCTTCATCCCCGAACCGCACATCTTGTTCAGCGTCGTGGCGGGCACCTCTTGCCCCAGACCGGCGGCGAAACCCGCCTGGCGCGCCGGGGCCTGGCCCTGACCGGCGGGCAGGACGCAGCCCATCAACAGCTCGTCCACCGTCGCGACCCCCGCCTGGGCCAGGGCCGCGCGCAGGGCCGCCCCGCCCAGATCCGCCGCCGTCAGCGGCGCGAAGGCCCCCTGGAACCCGCCCATGGCCGTGCGCGCCGCGCCCGCGATAATCACCTCTTGCATGAAACCCCTCCCTCTGCTGGCCCGTGCATACCGAATGGTAAGGAATGCCGTCTAGCGTTTCCACAGGTCCAGTTGCCAGGGAGGTCCGGGAATGGAGTTCACCCTTAGCGCCAGTGACGGCGCCACGATCATCACCGTCGAGGCGGCGCGGATCGACGCCGCCGTGGCGATCCGGTTCAAGGACCTGATGCAGCAGGCGACAGAGGGGCTGGACGGGCGCGTCATCCTGGACCTGACCCAGGTGGATTTCATCGATTCCAGCGGGCTGGGCGCCATCGTCGCCTCGATGAAGCAGTTGCAACCCGGTCAGCAGCTGGAACTGGCCGCGTTGAACACCAATGTCGACAAGGTGTTCCGGCTGACCCGGATGGACACGGTCTTTCCCATCCACAGCGACATCAGCGCGGCGGTGGCCAGCCATGCGCGCTGACCCCGCGGGCGCCTCGGGGCGGGACGATCCCGCCCCCTCGGCCCTGGCCCCCAGCCCCGACCCCGGTTCCGACCCCGAGGACAGCGCCCTGCACCTGACCTTTCCCAGCTCGCCCCTGTCGGTGCGCCATGCGTTGCAAAGCGTGGTCGCCGCCCTGCCCGAGCTGGACATCGAGGAACGCGGCACGGTCGAACTGGTCCTGGCCGAGGCGCTGAACAATGTCGCCGAACACGCCTATGGCGCCGAGGATCGCGGCTGGATCAGCCTGGACTGCCGGGCCGAGGCCGACGGGCTGCATTTCCGCATCCGCGACGAGGGGCGCCCGATGCCCGATGGCGCGGCCCCCATGGGCCAGCCCGCCCCCCTGCCCGAAACGCTGGAGGCGATGCCCGAGGGGGGGTTCGGCTGGTTCCTGATCCGGGACCTGTCCCGCGATGTGCACTACGCCCGCAAGGGCGACGTGAACGAGCTGACCTTCCGAATGCGCGTCGGCAGCTCTGAACCCACGTTGTAGGGGGCCGAGACCAGGCCTTGGCAGCCGCGCACCTTGCGCGTTCCGCCGCGCCAAAGCCGCACGCCCTGCGCCCCGCCCCCAGGCCGCCCCGAGTCTCACCGCCCTGCCGACCCCGCCCAAAGCGGCGCAAATGGCCCCGAATTGTGGCCCGCGCAGGGTGAATTCCGCCCTCTCGCCACGCCGATCACCGCAAGGGACGATTTTCGCCACAATCGGCGAATTTGCCCCGAAATCGCCCTATCCCAATCCCATTGGGGCCACGACCCGCGCCCATCACTCTACCTGTAGCTGCACTGGCTTCCCTCGGCGCCGCGTGTTACAGCCCCCACCCAGTGCGTGGCGTCGAGGTCTACCCCCCTTCCCCAACACATCCGCCGCCGACCGCCGCCCCCACGGGCCGCGCGCCCCTGCGCCGCTTTGCCCTTGACCCCGGGCCCGCCCCCTCGCAGCATCGCCCCCTCAGAAGAGGAGGAACCATGCGCGATCTGCACCTGCCCGGCCGCTCGGCCGTCTGGGCCGACAACGGCCTTTGCGCCACATCCCACCCCACGGCTGCCAATGCCGCGCTGGACATCCTGAAGGCCGGCGGCAATGCCATGGACGCCGCCATCGCCGGCGCCGTGGCCCTGGGGGTCTGCGAACCCGCCATGTGCGGCCTGGCGGGCGATTGCTTTGCCCTGGTGAAACCCGCGGGCCAGGATCAGGTTCTGTCCTACAACGGCTCGGGCCGGGCGCCCGCCGGGGCCTCGGCCGCCGCGCTGCGCGCCGAAGGGCTGAGCCAGATGCCCGACCGCGACGCCCGCTCGGTCACCGTGCCCGGCGCCGTGGCCGCCTTTGAAGAGATGTCGGCCCTCTGGGGCAAGCTGGGCCTGGCCGACAGCCTGGCCCCCGCGATCCAGCTGTTCGAGACCGGCGTGCCCGTCCACGCTCGCGTCGCCTTCGACTTCGCCACCTCCGCCTCCCGGCTGGACGCCACCGCCGCGCGCCACCTGATGCCCACGGGCCAGCCGCCGAAAGAGGGCGCGCGCTTCGCCCTGCCCGGCCAGGCCGAGGTGCTGCGCCGCATCGCCCGTGACGGCGCCCGCGCCTTCTACGAGGGCGAGGTGGCCGAGGACATGCTGGCGGCCCTGCGCCAGGGCGGCGGCGCCCATGAAGCCGCGGATTTCGCCGCCCAGAAGGGGATGCAGACCGACCCGATCTCGGGCGCCTACAAGGGCGCGACCCTGCACGAGCATCCGCCGAACGGCCAGGGCGCCACGGCGATCCTGATGCTGAACATCCTGAGCCATTTCGACCTGAGCGCCCTGGATCCCTTCGGCGCCGAACGCGCCCACCTGGAGGCCGAGGCGGCCAAGCTGGCCTATGCGGCCCGCAACCGTTTCATCGCCGATGCGGCCCAGGCCGAAGGCGACCGGATGCTCGACCCTGCGCTGGCCGCCGAGCTTGCCGCCCGCATCGACCCGGCCCGCGCCCAGCCCGAGGGCGCCGCCTTCGACGGCACCCCGCATCGCGACACGGTCTATATCACCGTGGTCGACCGCGACCGCATGGCGGTTTCGCTGATCTATTCGGTCTTCCACGCCTTCGGCTCTGGCCTGGGCACCGAGAAATTCGGCCTGGTCCTGCACAACCGCGGCATGGGCTTCACCCTGACCGAGGGGCACGGCAACGAACTGGCCCCGGGCAAGCGGCCGATGCACACGATCATCCCCGGAATGCTGGCCGAGAACGGCACCCCGAACCTGCCCTTCGGGGTCATGGGCGGCCAGTACCAGGCGGCGGGCCACGCCCGATTCGTCACCAACCTGCGCGACTACGGCCTGTCGCCCCAGGCAGCCATCGACGCCCCCCGCGCCTTCCCCGAAGGTGGCGCGCTGCAACTGGAACGCGGCTACGCCCCCGAGGTCGCCGCCGCGCTGGAGGCCAAGGGCCACAGGGTCACCATCCCCGACACGCCGATCGGCGGCGCCCAGGCGATCCGCATCCACGACAGCGGCGTTCTAGAAGGTGGCTCTGACCCCCGCAAGGACGGCTGCGCCATCGGCTACTAAGCCCGCGCCCCGCCCGCCTACAACTGGGCGGGCGGCCCGCCCCGGCCAGGCGCAGACCTCACCAAAGACCCGCCCCTGCATCTATTTGTTGGCCAAAAATATCCCGGGGGGGAATTTCGCCGCAGGCGAAAGGGGGGCAGAGCCCCCACCCCCGTCTCTATGTCGCGCGACGCGGCAGAGGGACCGCCCCCGGCTCAGTTCAGCTGGAAATGCAGCGGGTAATGCCCGTCCTCGAACGGGCCGAACAGATCGGGGATGTCCGGATGATCCACCGGCTCGCCCGACAGGTCCTCGACCAGGTTCTGTTCCGAGACATAGGCCACATAGTAGCTCTGATCGTTCTCGGCCAGCAGGTGATAGAAGGGCTGATCGCGCAAGGGGCGGCTGTCTTCGGGAATGGCATCATACCATTCCTCGGTGTTGCTGAATTCCGGATCGACGTCGAAGATCACACCCCGGAACGGGTGCTTCTTGTGGCGCACGATCTGGCCCAGATGATATTTCGCGTTGGTCTTCAGCATCGCCTTGCAGCTCATGAGGCCCCCTACTAACGTCTTTCCCCGGCCCTTGTCCAACCCGATGCAGCGAATTTAAAGGAAACACACTGTGAATCTCGTCCTGACAGTGCTGGAGATCACCGCGCCGGTCTTCCTGCTCGCGGCCATCGGCTTTATCTGGGTCCGCATGGGCTTCGATTACCAGATCGACTTCGTCACCCGGATGGCGATGACCCTGTCGGTGCCCTGCCTGATCTTCACCGCGCTGATGAAGACCGACATCGACCCCTCGGCCCTGACCGCCCTGTCGCTGGCCGCGGTCGGCGCCTATGGCGCGCTGACGCTGGTCACCGCGCTGGTGATGTGGGGGCTGAAACTGGAAATGCGCAGCTACCTGTCGCCGCTGATCTTCGGCAATACCGGCAACCTGGGCCTGCCGCTGGCGCTTTTCGCCTTCGGCGAGGCCGGGCTCAGCTATGCAGTGGTGGTCTTTGCGGTCATGGCGGTGTGGAACTTCACCTTCGGGGTCTGGATCGTCTCAGGCGGCGGCTCGGTGGTGCGGGCGCTGAAGGAACCGCTGCTCTGGGCCACGATCCTGGGCGGGGTCTTCCTCAGCCAGGGCTGGCACACGCCGCTTTTCCTGACCAACACGCTGGAACTGGTGGGACAGCTGGCGATCCCGCTGATGCTGATCACCCTGGGCGTGGCGGTGGCGCGGCTGCGGCCCGGCTCGATTCGCCTGGCCTCGGCCCTGTCGGTGCTGAAGGTGGTGCTTTGCGTCGCCATCTCCTGGATCATCGGGCGGGCCTTCGGCCTGGATGACGTGGCCTTCGCGGTGCTGGTGCTGCAAATCTCCACGCCGGTGGCCGTCACCTCCTACCTGCTGGCGGTGAAATACGGCGCCGATGCGGATGCGGTGGCGGGCCTCGTCGTGGTCTCGACCCTGCTGTCGGTCCTGCTGCTGCCCGCGCTGCTGGCCGTGCTGCTCTGAGCGGCCTGTCCGGGCCGCCCTGACGGGCCGATCACGCGTTTGCCAGTTTCGCCCCCGGCGCCTTTCGTGTAGACTGCCCGGAAAAGAAAAGAGCAGAAAAACGAGAGGCAGATGAGCAGAAAGCTATATGCGTTTCTGGCGATCCTCCTTGTCGCATCCTGTGGGGGCGGCCGGGACACCACGGCGCCACGCGATCTTGATAACGCCTGTTCCATCCTTCAGCAGCGCCCCCATTACGAGCGCGCCTTCGAGCGGACCGAGCGTCGCTGGGGGGTTCCCGTCCATGTGCAGATGGCGGTGATGCACCAGGAAAGCAAATTCATCGGCAATGCGCGCACCCCGCATCGCTTTGCCCTGGGGGTGATCCCGCTGGGGCGTCAAAGCTCGGCCACGGGCTACAGCCAGGCGCTGGATGGCACCTGGGAGGAATACCAGGACGAGGTCGGCGGCCGCTCTGCCAAGCGCACCGATATCGACGATGCCGCCGATTTCATGGGCTGGTACATGAATGAGACGACCCGCCGCCTGGGCATCCCGCTGGACGACGCGCGCGGCCAGTACCTGGCCTATCACGAGGGCCGGGCGGGCTATTCCCGCGGCACCTACCTGCAAAAATCCTGGCTGATCTCGGTGGCACAGAACGTCGCCGTGCGCTCGGACCTTTACGCGCAACAGCTGGCCTACTGCCGCTGAGGCCCGGCCCAATCCTCCCGTAAAACCAGAACGGCGCCCCCGATCCCGGAGGCGCCGTTTTCTGTTGCGGGGTCTTGCCGCGGGTTACCCGCCGCGCCGCGCGGTTTCCTGACGGATCGAGAACATGCCGGTGCCCAGGCGGATCCCGGTCTCCAGCTCGCCCAGGATCACCGTGGTCTGGCTGCCCGCCTCGTCGGTGATCACCCATTGCCGCAACTCGACCGGATCGCCGGTGAAGATCAGCTCGATATGGCCGTATTCCGGGTTCTCGGGATCCTGGGCGCGGACCACGGTCGAGGGCCCCTCTTCGCGGTAATCGGTCACCATGTTGTCGCGGCTCAGGTCGATCCGGTCGTCGAGGATCAGCTTCAGCGGCGTCATGTTCAGGCTGTAGGTCTCGGGCCCGCCGTTCGACTTCGGATCGAAGACCGCCACGGCATTGCCCCCCGCCATCACCAGGGCATTGTTCGGCGGGTCGTATTCGAACCGCATCCGCCCCGGGCGCAGGATGAACAAGCGACCGGTGGAAATGGTGCCATCGGCGTTCACCTGGGTGAACTTGGCCCGCGCCGTAGTCATGTCGTTCATATAGGCCGACAGATCGCGCAGCGGGATGGGATCGGCCAGCACCGGCAGGGCGGTAGCCAGGATCAGGGCGACAGGCGCCAGAAGACGGGTCAGATATGTCATGGGTTAGATGTAAGCTCCGGCTGGCTCTCGTTCCAGACACAAACGCGCGCCCCGGCCCCGGCGTTCCGCCATCGGCGCCCGCCCGCCAAGGGGGCTTTGCCCCCGCCCGCCTTGCAGGCGGCCTCCCCCAGAGTATTTCCAGCCATCGAATGGAACAAGGGCTGCCCCGCGCATCCGGCGTGCCCTACGTCCCGGCCACCGCGGGCGCGGCCCAACAGCAAGAGGGGCGGGTGCCGCATTGGCACCTCCCCTCTCTTCTCATTGCCCAAAATATCCCGGGGGCTGAGCGGCGTCTCGGGAATCGTCCGGGGGACGACTTCAGCCGCGAAGGGGCGGAGCCCGGGCGAGCCCGCGAGGGCTCAAGGGGGGCAGAGCCCCCCCCTGCGCCCTATTGCTCGGGCACCAGAACTTCGCGCTTGCCAACGTGGTTGGCGGGGCTGACGACGCCCTCTTCCTCCATCTGCTCGACCAGCCGCGCGGCCTTGTTGTAGCCGATGGCCAGCTTGCGCTGGATGTAGGAGGTGGAACACTTGCGATCCTTGATCACGATCGCCACCGCCTGATCGTAGAGCGCATCCTCGCCGCTGGTGTTGCCGCCGGTGTTCAGCCCCAGCACCGCGTCGATATCGGCCGATTTCTCGTCATCCGGGCCTTCGACCACGCCGCCCACATAGTCGGGCGGGCCATAGGCCTTCAGGTGGTTGACGATCTCTTCGACCTCTTCATCGCTGACGAACGGCCCGTGGCAACGGGTGATCTTGGCGCCGCCCGCCATATACAGCATGTCGCCCATGCCCAGAAGCTGTTCGGCGCCCATCTCGCCCAGGATGGTGCGGCTGTCGATCTTCGAGGTCACCTGGAAGGAGATCCGGGTGGGGAAGTTGGCCTTGATCGTGCCGGTGATCACGTCGACCGAGGGGCGCTGCGTGGCCATGATCAGGTGGATACCGCTCGCCCGCGCCATCTGCGCCAGGCGCTGGATGCAGGCCTCGATCTCCTTGCCTGCCACCATCATCAGGTCGGCCATCTCGTCGACGATGACGACGATATAGGGCATCTTCTCGGGCTGGATCTCTTCGGTCTCGAAGATCGGATCGCCGGTTTCCTCGTCAAAGCCCGTCTGCACGGTGCGCGAGAACATCTCGCCCTTCTTCAGGGCATCCGCCACCCGGCCGTTGTAGCCGTCGATGTTGCGCACGCCCATCTTGGACATCTTGCGATAGCGTTCTTCCATCTCGGCCACGACCCATTTCAGGGCCACCACGGCCTTCTTGGGGTCGGTCACCACGGGCGACAGCAGGTGCGGGATGCCGTCATAGACCGACAGTTCCAGCATCTTCGGGTCGATCATGATCAACCGGCAATCCTCGGGCGTCAGACGGTAGAGCAGCGACAGGATCATGGTGTTGATCGCCACCGATTTACCCGACCCGGTGGTCCCCGCGATCAGAAGGTGGGGCATCTTCGCCAGGTTGGCGATCATCGGCTCGCCGCCGATGTCCTTGCCAAGCGCCAGGGGCAGCTTCATGTGGCTGTCGCCGAAATCGCGGGCCGCCAGGATCTCGCGCAGCACCACCATCTCGCGGTTGTCGTTGGGCAGTTCGATCCCGATGACGGAGCGGCCCGGCACGGTGGACACACGGGCGGACAGCGCGGACATCGAGCGCGCGATGTCATCGGCCAGGCCGATCACGCGGCTGGCCTTCAGGCCCGGCGCCGGTTCCAGCTCGTACATGGTGACCACGGGGCCGGGGCGGACGCTGACGATCTCGCCCTTGACGCCATAGTCGTCCAGGACGTTTTCCAGCATCCGGGCGTTTTCCTCCAGGGCGTCATCGCTCAGGTGGTGACGCTGGATCGACGAGGGGCTGGTCAGCAGGGACAGCGGCGGCAGTTCGTATTCGGCCTCGGCAGGGTCGAAGGCCAGCGAGGGCTGAGCCTCGGCCTTGGCGCGGCTGGATTGCGGCACCGGCTTGCGCTCGAAGGGTTGCACCACCTTCTTGGGCTCGGCCACCGGCACCCGGGGCATCTCGCGCGGCATCGGCTCGGGGGTAGCGAAATCGGCATAGGGCGCGTCTTCGGCGGCCTCGATCTCGGCCTCATCCTCATAGGCCCCATCTTCATAGGCCGCGTCCTCATAGGTCTCGGCATAGGCCGGATCGTCGTAGCCCTCTGCCTCATAGGGTGCCTCGGCATAGGCTTCGGGGGCGGGCTGGGGGGCGCGGGCGGCGGCGGCCTCGTAGGGGTCGACCAGTTCGGCGCGCGGCAGTTCGGTGGCAGCAATCTCGGCCTCGGCCCTGTCCTCGGCGGCATAGGCCAGGCCCGCATGGCGCGGATCGGCCCCGCCCAGGCGCGGGCGGGCGGGCGCGGCGGCCCGGGCGGCGGTCAGCGGCGGTTCCGGCGGCAGGCCCTGGTCGCGGGCCGAAGTCAGCGGCGGCTCGGGGCGGTTGGTGTCCAGGATCAGCGGCGCGGGCCCCTTGCCACGCAGGCCCCGGCGGGGCGCGGCGGCGGCGCGGGCGGGCTGGCCCTGCGGCCGGGCGGGCATCGGCGCCCGGCGCGCCCGCGAGCGGACCACATCGGCGATCTTGGCGCGAATGCGTTCGTCCGAGGGCAGCTCCTCTTCGCCTGCGGCCATCAGCAGGTCATCGTCGTCCATCTCGTCCCAGTTTTGCGGCTCGGGGCGGCGGATCAGGCCCGGCAGGCGGCCCAGAAGGCGCGGCTTGGCCTCGGGTTCGGGCGCAGGCGCGGCCTCGGCATAGTCAGGCGCCTCGTCATAGGCCAGGGCGGCGCCCTCGTCGTCATACCAGGCGTCCTCGGGCGGCAGGTCGTCCTGCTGCCAATAGGCATCTTCCTGGGCGGTCAGCCGGGCATCCTGTTCATAGGCGGCAGAACGCGCCACCAGCCGCGCGTCGCGGCGGCGTTCGGCGCGGTTGCGCAGGCTGTCGCCCGCCTTGGCGGTGGCGGTGCCCGCAACGGCAAAGGCCCCCGCCGCGCCCCGGCCCAGCAGGCGGCGCAGCATCGCATAGCTCAGGACCACGGCCACCAGCAGCCAGCGGAACCCCAGACGGATCTCGGCCATGGTCACCCCCGCCACGTAGATCCCGAGCGCCAGCGCCGCAGGCCCCATCACCAGCCCGGCCAGTTTCAGCGAGGTCGAGACGGTCATCGGCGACAGGCCAATCAGCGCGCCCAGCACCGTATCGCCAAAGAGCCCCCCCAGCCCGAAGGCATGGGGCCAGGCGTCAGAGGTGTTGAGCGTGCCCCCATAGACCGACAGCAGCACCACGAAGACCGGCGCGAAGACCAGGCGGCCCACGGGCGCCTCATCCGCCACATGCAGGCCAAAGCGCAGCCCCCAGATCACCGCCAGCGCCGCCAGCGCCCAGCCCCCGATGCCGATCACCATGATCACCGGCGCCGAGATCGAGGCGCCGAAGAGGCCCAGCCAGTTGCGCACCGGCGCGTCCGAGGCCGACAACCAGGACGGATCCGAAGGGGTATAGCTGTAAAGCATCGCGGCCAGGATCAGCCCGGCCACCAGCAGGGCGACGCCCAGCAATTCCTTGCCGCGCTTCTCGATCGCCTCTTGCATCGAGCTGTCGAAGAGGGGGTCACGTTTCGTCTGGTAGGCCATGCTGTCCGCTCCTCGTCAATCCCACAGGCAGGCGCGCAGCTTTTCCAGCCCCGTCACCATCTCGTCGCGCGGCGCCACCATGGCGACACGAATATAGCCGCGACCGGGGTTCCCCGCCTCGGTCTCGCGGCTGAGGTAGGCGCCGGGCAGAACCCGCACACCGGTCTCGGTCCACAGTTTCACCGCCGCTGCCTCGCCATCTTCGACGGGCAGCCAGAGGAAGAACCCGGCCTCGGGGCCCTGATAGCCGGGCACACCGCCCAGCACCTGGTCGGCGGCCTGGTATTTCTGTTGGTAGAGGGCGCGGTTCTCGGTCACATGCACCTCATCCGCCCAGACCCGTTCCGCCACCCGTTGCAGCGGCAGCGGCAACGGCGCACCGGCATAGGCGCGCAGCTGGCGGATGCGGCGGATCGACTGCGGGCCGCCCGCGACGAAGCCAGAGCGCAGCCCGGGCAGGTTCGAGCGTTTCGACAGCGACTGGAAGATCAGCACCCGTTCCGGGTCGGCGCCCAGCTCGGCGGCGATCTCAAGCGCACCCGTGGGCGCCGCGTCGCGCCAGATCTCGGAATAGCATTCATCCGAGAAAAGCTGGAAATCCCACTTCTCCGCCAGCCCCAGCAGATCGCGCCAATAGGCGGGCGAGGCCACGGCGCCCTGCGGGTTGGCAGGCGAACAGATAAAGGCCGCGACGGTGCGGTTCAGCACGTCCTCGGGCAGGCTGGCATAGTCGGGCAGATGCCCCGTTTCAGCGGTGGCGGGCACGAAGACCGGCTCGGCGCCCACCGAAATGGCCGCGATCATGTAGACCTGGTAGAAGGGGTTGGGGATCAGCACCACCGGGCGCTGGCCGCGTTTCTCTTCCGGGCAAAGGGCCATGCCGACGTTATACAGCCCCTCGCGGGTGCCGTTCAGCGGCATCACCTGGGTGGCGGGGTCCATCGCCACGCCATAGCGCCGGGCGATCCAATCGGTGATCGCCGCCTGCAACTCGGGCGTGCCGTCGTTGGGGGGGTATTTTGCAAAACCGGCGACGTTCTCGGACAGCACCTGGCCCACCCAGTCCGGAAACGGGTGCTTGGGCTCTCCGATCGTCATATGCGTCACCTCACCGCCCGGCTCGATATGATCGAGCAGCGCGCGCAGGCGCGGGAACGCATATTCCGGAAGGTTCGAAAACCGCTCTGGAAACATCTAAAACTGCCTCTGGATCGGGGTCGTTTCGCCCCGTTTATCCCGGCAGACTAACCCATTAGGCGGCGCCCCGTCCAGCGGTCTTGCCCTTTGGCAACACCGATGTTGCATCGAAACCGCGCCCAGACCGGCGCGCGCGCCCGGCGTGTGGCGTCAGGCCGCGCCCAGAGCGGCCTCGGCGGCACAGGCCACGCGGGCCAGGGCCTCTTCGCCCATGGGCCGCCCCAAAAGCATCAGACCGCAGGCCGGGGTGCCCGTGGGCAGGGAATAGCCCGGCAGCCCCATCATGTTCCCCACCCGGGTGTTGCGCAGGGCCAACAGATTTTCGGTGACGTAATAGGCGTGATCGGCCAGCATCCGGTCGGCATCGGGCGGCAGGATGGGCGAGGTGGGCATCAGCACCGCGTCATAGGCCCCCATGCGGGCATTCCAGGCGGCGCGGGCCTGATACACGGCCTCCCAGGCGGCGACATAGTCGGGCGCGCTGACCAGGGCGCCGCTGCGGAACCGCTCCAGGATCTCGGGGAACATCTTTTCGGGGGCGGCCTCGATCACCTCGGACCACAGGCCGTAGGCCTCGGGGGCGAAAAGCTTGGCCGCCAGGGGGGCCACGGTGTCGTATTCCGGCGCGCTGACCGGCACGACCTCGGCGCCCGCCTCGGCCAGCACGGCGACCGCGCGGCGGTAGGCGGCCAAGGGTTCGGAGCGGATGTCGTCCAGCACATGGGTTTCCAGCGTCGCCAGGCGCAGGCCCCGCAGGCTGGCCCCCGTCAGATCCGGCGCCGCGCGCCCCTCGACCGCCGACAAGAGCAACACCGCGTCGCGCACCGAGCGGGCCAGCGGCCCCACGGTATCGAACCGCTTGGCCAGGGGCACCACGCCCTCCAGGCTGACCCGGCCGCTGGTGGTCTTCAGCCCCACCAGGTTGTTCCAGGCCGAGGGGATGCGTACCGAGCCCCCGGTGTCGGACCCGATCCCCCCCGCCGCCAGGCCGAAGGCCACCGAGGCCGCAGCGCCCGAGGAGGAGCCCCCCGGCACCCAATCGGGGTTGTTGACGTTGGGCGAGGTGGCGGTGATCGGGTTCAGCCCGATCCCCGAAAAGGCCAGTTCCGACATATGGGTCTTGCCCAGGCAGACCAGCCCCGCCTGGCTGGCGTTGCGCAGCACCCGGGCGTCCTCGGCGGGCACGCGACCGGCCAGCAGGGCGCTGCCCGCCTCGGTCGCCACACCGGCGCTGTCGAACAGGTCTTTCCAACTGATCGGCACCCCGTCCAGCGGGTGCAGCCGGGTGCCGTTCTGCGCCCGCGCGCGGGAAGCTTCGGCCTCGGCCAGGGCGCGGTCGGGCGTGGTGCGGGCATAGATGCGGGCGGCCTCGGGATGGGCGTCGATGGCGGCCAGATAGGTCTCTGCCAGGGCCAGCGGGTCGATCTCGCCCCGTGCGATCCCCGCGCCCAGCTCTGCCGCTTCCATCCACAGCCAGTCCTGCATGACACCCTCGCCCTTTTGCCGGTCCCCATTGCCGCGCGACGGTAGCGGCAGCCGGGCGCATGGACAATCCCGCCCGGGGGCGCATATTCACCCCCAGGATCAAAAGAGGCGATGCCATGAGCGATGCGAGCGAAAGTCACAGCGATCTGCTGATCGTGGGCGGCGGGCTGAACGGCCCCGCCCTGGCCCTGGCGGCGGCCCGCGCGGGCCTGACCAGCACCATCATCGACGCCATGCCCCGCGCCCGGATGGAAGACAGCGCCTTCGACGGCCGCGCCTATGCCCTGGCCCTGGCCTCGGTCCGGCTGCTGCGCGCCATCGGCGTCTGGGACCGGATCGAGGGGCACAGCCAACCGATGCTGGACATCAAGGTCAGCGATGGCCGCGCAGGCGAAGGCCCCTCACCGCTCTGGCTGCATTTCGACCATGCCGAGATCGAGGAAGGCCCTATGGGCCATATGGTCGAAGACCGCTACCTGCGCCGCGCCCTGCTGGAGGAGATGGCCGAACGGCCCGAGATCACCGTGCGGAACGAGATCCGGGTGACCGACCAGCAGACCGGCCCCGAGGGCGCCTCGGTCACGCTGTCGACGGGCGAGGTGCTGCGCGGCCAGGTGGTGATCGGCTGCGACGGCAAGACCAGCGCCACGGCGCAGCGCGCGGGCATCCGCCGCCATGGCTGGGGCTATGGGCAAACCGCCCTGGTCTGCGCCATCGCCCATGAAAAACCCCACCACGGGGTGGCGCATCAGTTCTTCATGCCGCCGGGGCCGCTGGCCATCCTGCCCCTGCCCGGCAACCGGTCCTCCATCGTCTGGAGCGAGCGGGACGCCACCGCCCAGGCCATCCAGGCCCTGCCCGATGATCAATACCTGGAGGCCCTGCGCCCCCGCTTCGGCGATTTCCTGGGCGAGATTTCCCTGGAGGGGCAGCGGTTCCTTTACCCCCTCGTCCTGTCGATCTGCGAGGAGTTCGCGGGCTGGCGCCTGGCCCTGGTGGGCGACGCGGCCCATGGGATGCATCCGATCGCGGGCCAGGGACTGAACGCGGGCCTGCGCGACGTGGGCGCCCTGGCGCAGGTGCTGTCCGAGGCGCGGGCGCGGGGCGAGGACATCGGCGCGCTGGACGTGCTGAAGCGCTATGAGGAATGGCGCCGTTTCGACACCGCCAGCCTGGCCATGGCGACGGATCTGACCAACAAGCTGTTTTCCAACGACAATCCGATCCTGCGCGCCGGGCGCGACCTGGGTCTGGGGCTGGTGAACCGCCTGCCCGGCCTGCGCCGCACCTTCATCCGCGAGGCCGCGGGCCTGACCGGCGACCTGCCCGACCTGATGCGCTAGGCGCGTCGGGGCCGGGCTTTCGGCAAGGCCCGGTTATGGCGGGGTCACCCCCGCCCTACGTGCCCTGTCGCCCGGGCTTGCCTCGCCGCGCCCCGAAAACCCGCGCGCCCGGACCGATCCCGCGCCCAAGCACCCCCAGACACGAAAAACCCCGCCGCCCGCAGGCGACAGGGTCCATCATGTCCCACCGGGGCGCGGGCCTCAGCGCAGCGCGCGGGCCTCGTCGACCAGCATGACCGGGATGCCGTTGCGGATCGGGAAGGCCAGGCCTGCGGCCTCGGAAATCAGCTCTTCCGCCGCCGCGTCGTAGCGCAGGGTGGTCTGGGTCTGCGGGCAGACCAGCGCCTCCAGCATCCGGCGGTCGAAAAGGGTTTGGGGCGTCTCGCTCATTGCAGCAGTTCCTGTCCGTCGCCGCCCCGCAGGGCGTATTCCAAAAGCGTCACCAGCGTCTCGCGCCGGGTTGTCAGCGAGGGCGCCTCGAGCAGCGCCTGTTTCTCATCATTGGAGAAATTCAGCAGCATCGACAAGGAGTTGATGAGCAATTCATCATCCGCTTCGGTCAGCGTCTCCCAGTCGGTCGACAGGCCCTGATCGTCGAAATAGCGCGACAGCAGGGCCATGAAGGACTCGCGCCGAAAACCCGGGTCGCTGTCATTAGGGGCCAGGTCGGCCTCGAACCCGGCCCAGTCGACCGAGACCCGGCGATAGGGGGTGAAACCGCTGACCTCGTCCCGCACGCGGTAGCGCGACACGCCCGCCAGGGTGATCATATAGCGCCCATCCTCGGTTTCCGAGAACTGCGTCACCCGGCCCGCACAGCCGATGCGGTGCAGCCCGTACTGCCCCACCCCCGCCATCTCGTTGGGCTGGATCATCCCGATCAGGCGATGCGGCGTCTTCAGCACATCCTCGAACATCGCCAGATAGCGCGGTTCGAACAGATGCAGCGGCAGACGGGCGCGCGGCAAAAGCAGCGCGCCCGGCAGCGGGAAGATGGGAAGGACCTCGGGAAGATCGGCGGGCGTCATCATCTGGTACAAGCTAGACCGCATGGCGCACCGGGAAAGAGGGTCAGGCGAAAATCATCGACGACAATTTGCGCCGTCCGTTCAGCACGATCGGATCCTGCGGCTTCAGCGCGTCGAAGATGGTGAAAAGCTGCTGCTTGGCGGCGGCCTCGTTCCACTCGCGGTCGCGGCGGAACAGCTCCAGCAGTTGATCCACGGCCTCTTGCACCTGACCCGCGGCGTGCAGGGCCAGGGCCAGGTCGAACCGCGCCTGATGGTCGTCGGGGTTGGCCTCGACCTTGGCGGTCAGCTCGGCCACCGGGCCCGCCTCGGCCGCCTGCTTGGCCAGTTCCAGCTGAGCATGGGCCGCCTCCAGCTCGGGCGCGGTACTGATCTCGGCCGGTGCGCCGTTCAGGATCGCCTCGGCCTGATCGACCTCGTCCAGCGCCAGATAGGCGCGAACCAGGCCGCCATAGGCGGCGGCGTTGTTGGCGTCTTCCTGCAAGATCGCGGCAAAGGTCTGGGCCGCATCGGCGGCGGCACCTTCGGCCAGCATCTCTTCGGCGGCGGCCACCGCATCGGCCAGGCCGTTATCGGCGCCGGGCGACATCTCGACCAGCTTGTCGACGAATTTCTGCACCTCGGAGGCCGGCAGCGCCCCCTGGAACCCGTCCACCGGCTGCCCCTGGAAGAAGGCATAGACCGTGGGGATCGACTGCACCCGCATCTGGCCCGCGATCATCTGGTTCTCGTCGACGTTGACCTTGGCCATGCGCACCGCGCCGCCCGCGGCATTCACCGCCGCCTCCAGCGCCGGGCCAAGCTGCTTGCAGGGGCCGCACCAGGGCGCCCAGAAGTCGACGATGACCGGCACCTCCTGGCTGGCCTCGACCACGTCCTGCATGAAGGTCGCTTCGCTGACATCCTTGACGTAATCGCCCTTGGGCGCGTCGCTGTTCTGGCCGGTTCCAAGCTCGATCATGGCGGGCTTCCTCGATAGTGTCTGTCGTCACGCGTGTCGCGCGCGGGGCTTCCATTGCGCGCCTTCGCGCATCTCGACTTTAGCGCGCGCCTCCGCGCGCGGGGGCTTTCCGCCTATATGGACCCTTCGCGGGCGTTTTCCAAGCGGCAGAGGGACGCGGGCGGCGGGGGGTGTGCAGCGAGGAGGCCCCACCCCCGCCGCGCATAGCCGCCCTGCGCCTGCGCAGACCCGCCTCGCCTTGCCTTCGCGCCGTCGCCACGGCTAACTGGCGCGACGAAAGGCCCCCCATGACCCTGCGGATCTCGAACCTGCCCGCCTCCCCTCGCCATGACCGGATCACCGGGGCGCTGTTGTGTCTGGCGGTGCTGGGGGTGGTGCTGGGCGCCTTTACCGGCTGGGCCGGGGCGGCCTGGCTGGCCGGGGGCGCGACGCTGGCGGTCATCCTGTGGCTGACGCCCACGGTGCGCGCGGGCCGTCAGGTCTTTGTCCTGCTGGGCGCGGCGCTGGCCCTTTATGCATTGATCGCGGCGCCCGACGCGGGCCCGGTGCTGGCGGCCGCGCTGGCGCAGGGCAGTTTCATCCTGGCCTTCTTCTGTGCCCTGGCCACCCTGCGCCATGCGGCGGAACTGTCGGACAGCATCACCCGCGCCGCCGTCTATCTGGCGCAGCAGCCGCCGGGGCGGCGCTATACCGCGCTGACGCTCGGGGCGCAGATCTTCGCCCTGGTGCTGAACTACGGGTCGATCTCGCTTCTGGGGACCATGGCGCGCAGTTCGGCGCGCAGCGAACCGGACCCCGAAATCGCCCGGATCCGCACCCGCCGGATGCTGCTGGCGGTGCAGCGCGGCTTTGCCGCCTCGCTGGTCTGGTCGCCCCTGGCCCTGGCGGTGGTCATCTCGACCACGGTGATCCCCGGGGCCACCTGGGGCGGTGTCGTGCTGCCCTCGCTGGTCTCGGCGGCGCTGATGTCGGGGATCGGCTGGGCCCTGGACCGGGCGTTCAAGCCGAAACTGCGCCCCGATCAGGTGCCCAGCCGGGCCGACCCGGGCCAAAGCGGCGGGCCGCGCCTGCTGCTGCCGGTTCTGGCGCTGCTGGCGCTGATCGCTCTGCCGGTCTGGGGGATCCACCTGGGCACCGGCCTGCCCGCCTCGCGCATCGTGCTGGCGGTGGTGCCGCTGGTGGCGGCGGTCTGGCTGTGGCGTATGGGCCCGGCGGGGGCGCGCGGGCGCTATCTGGCGCAGCATTCGGGCGCCTTCCTCTTCTCGGAACTGCCTGCGCTGCGCTCGGAAATCGTGCTGCTGACCATGGCGGGCTTTTTGGGCACCGGGGCGGGCACGCTTCTGTCGCCTTTGGTGCTGGCCGCGGGGCTGGATCTGACGGCGCTGCCGGTCTGGCTGATCCTGGTGCTGCCGATCTGGCTGATCCCACTGGGCGGGCAGATCGGCATGAACCCGATCCTTTTCGTCTCGCTCTTCGGCCCGCTTCTGCCCACGCCCGAGGCCCTGGGCATCTCGCCCCTGCCCATGGTGCTGGCCTTCACCGGGGGCTGGGCCATGTCCGGCGTCACCTCGCCCTTCACCGCCTCGGTGATGCTGACCGCGCGCCTGGGCGACATGGAGGTGTCCGAGGTCAGCCACCGCTGGAACGGCCCCTATGTGCTGATCCTCGGCCTGGCCCTGTCGGCCTGGGTGCTGCTGCTGGTCTGAGGGGCGCGCGCCCCCTCAGTGCAACCCGTTCAGATCCAGCCGCGACATCAGCAGCGGGGCGAAGAAGAGCAGCGCCAGTTCGGGCAGCCAACCGGAATAAAGCAGGATCGACCCGGTGAACTCCTGCCCCTTGAAGGTGAAGGAGACGAAGTCCGACAGGAAGACCAGCATCTCCCAGACCGCGCCGGGGCCGCCCGCCAGCGTGTCGAGGGCCGCATCGAACCCGATGCGCAGGCTGAACCAGATCAGCAGGGCCACCCCCAGATTGAGAACCCCGCCCAGCAGGGCCAGCGGCAGGCGCCGCGCGCGGGGCATCGGCAGGGCGGAATAGACCAGGCACAGCAACAGCATCAGTGTCAGGGTCGCGCCAGTGGCCGGGACCACCAGGAAGGGCACCAGCGTTACCGCCAGCGTCTCGATCGCCGCGCCGACAGCCCCTGCGACCAGCGCCAGCAGCGACCAGCCCAGGGCCGATCTGTTGTCCTCGTCCTGTTGATAGGTCATCGCAAATCCCTCCGTCCAAAACCCGGCGGCGGCCCGGGGCCGCGTCGCCGCAAAGAATGGCGGAAAGTCTAGGCGCAGCGGGCGCGCGGCCCGAAGGGTTTCCCGCCCCGGCAAGCCGAGACAGGGGGCAACTGTGGCTTTCGGGTTAGGGCGCGCGCCCTACAGATCAAACGTCGCAAACACCGGGACGTGGTCCGAGGGTTTCTCCCACCCGCGGGCGGCGCGCAGGATGCGCGAGCCGTGGGCGGCACCCGAAATGTCGGGGGTGGCCCAGACGTGATCCAACCGGCGCCCCTTGTCGGCCGCGTCCCAATCGGGCGAGCGGTAGGACCACCAGGAATAGAGGTTGCCCGAGGGGATATCGGCGCGGGTCACATCGACCCAGGCGCCCGCCTCCTGGGCGGCGCCCAGGGCCTCGACCTCGACCGGGGTGTGGCTGACGATCTTCAGCAGCTTCTTGTGATCCCAGACGTCATCCTCGCGCGGGGCGATGTTCAGATCGCCCACCAGGATGGCCTTTTCGGGGCGCTCGGCGTGGAAGAAATCGCGCATCTCGGCCAGGTAGTCGAGCTTCTGGCCGAACTTCTCGTTGATCTCGCGATCCGGCTTGTCGCCACCCGCGGGGACGTAGAAATTGTGGATGGTCACGCCGTTTTCCAGCGTCGCCGCCACATGGCGGGCATGGCCCAGGGCGGCGAAATCACGGTCGCCCGCATCCTGAAGCGGCAGCTTCGACAGGATGGCCACGCCGTTATAGCCCTTCTGGCCGCGCGCCACGATATGGCCGTAGCCCAGCTCGCGGAACCGCTCCATCGGGATCTTGTCGACCGGGGATTTGCATTCCTGAAGGCACAGCACGTCGGGCCCCTCGGCCTCCAGGAGCTGGCAGACCAGCGGCTCGCGCAGGCGGACAGAGTTGATGTTCCAGGTGGCCAGGGTAAATGACATCTTCTTTCACTTGCCTCATTCCGGGGGGGACGCGTAGCCTTTCGCTAGCATCTGAAGCTGGCCAATGAAAGCGATCCGACCATGAAGGGCGCCCTTTTTGTTCTTACGATGTTCCTGTGCCTGCCGGGTGGGGCCCGGGCGGCGGATTGGGTCGCCTTCAACGATTACGACGGCGCAGGGGTCAGCAGCTGCCCCCTGCCCGCCGGCGGCGAGGACCCGTTCTTCTGCCTGTTCCTGACCTGCGCCGCCCCCGGCGCGCCGATGGAATGGATCGTGCGGTATCAGGGCACGGCCCTTGGCGAGGGCGCGTTGCCCATGACCCTGTCCGTCGATCACGGGCCCGGCCAGCGGATCGGGTTGCACAAACGCGACGAGGGGACGGGGGTGCAGGTCTACGCCGCACCTTTTGACCGCAAGGCCGAGGGGCTGTTGCTGGCCCGGCTGGCCAAGGGGCTGCGCGCCCGGCTGACACTGGGCGAAGGGGCGGGGGCGGTGACCCATGCGCTTGGCCTGCGCGGCTCGAACGCGGCGATTTCCCAGCTGGGCACGCTCTGCCCCGACCCGCTGGCCCAGGCGGCACCCGCCCCGGGTGCCGCGCCGGTGCCCTACCGGGCGCAGCCACCGGGCGAACCGGCGCCCTATAACCTGGGCGCGGCCGAGGTGCAGGCGCGGCTGATCGACCGCCCGCTGCGCTGGCGCAACGGTGGCGGCGAAAGCCGGATGCTGTTTCGCGGCGACGGCACGCTGGTCGGCTCGACAGCGCTGAACGGCAGCGAAACGGCCCTGTCGGGCAGCTGGCAGCTTGGCGCCGACGGGCAGCTGTGCTGGACCACCCATGCGGCGGGCTGTTTCCGGTTCCGCCAGACCCCGACGGGGCTGCGGGTGCTGCGCAGCGACGGCGGGCGCGCCCTGGATCTGGGGGCGGTGATCCTCGACCCGATGTAGACCCCGGCAGGGCGCATCAGGGCGGGAAAAACTGCGCCATTAACGCGGCGGCAAGGGGAATCCCTTATCGGCTGAACCGGTAAGGAGGGCCGCTGCCGTGCAGGTCTTGCAGATCGTTGTGATAGTCCTGGGCCTCGCCCTTGGCGGGCCCGTGGCGGCGCTTCTGTCGCTTCCGGCGGTGGATCACGGGCTGGTGCTGGTGATCTCGCCCCCCTGGGCCGACCGCGACGGGCAGATTGCCCGGGCGGGCGGGCGCGGGCTGGGCCCGCGCGACCGCCTGATGGGCAGCCTGGCCCAGGCCGACAGCCCCGGTTTCGGCCCCCGGCTGCGCGCCGCAGGCCCCTTTCTTGTCCTCGACGGACGCCGCCTTGCGTCCCTGTGCGGAGTAGCCGGATGACCCCGATGAAGACCGAGTTTCAGGACGCCCGCCACCGGGCCGCCACCCGGATCACCCTGCTCAGCTTTGCGCTGCTGCCGCTGACGCCGATCGCGGCGCTTTGGGCCGGGAACGGCTGGCTGCCGGTGACGCTGTTTGCCCTGGCGATGGCGGGGCTGGCGGCCCTGGGCCTGCGCGACAGCGCGGGCTGGACCGGGCGGGCGATGATCGGTCTGGGGCTGGTCGGCCAGGCCATGGCCTGTTCTGCCGCGCTGACCGGCCACCCCTGGCAAATGGACAGCCACATGCTCTATTTCGCGCTGCTGGCGGTCACCCTGTCGATGGCCGATGCCCGCGTCGTTCTGGTGGCGGCCCTGGCCATCGCGGTGCAGCACCTGGGGCTGAGCCTGGCCATGCCCGCGCTGATCTACCCCGAGGCCGACCTGATGCAGGCCCTGGGCCGCACCGCCCTGCACGGCGCGGTGGTGGCGCTGGAGGCGGCGGTGCTGATCCTGTCGATCCGCGAACGCCGCCTGCTGGATTCCCACGTGGCCGAGGCGACCGAGGCCAGCGCCCGGGCCCACAGGCGCGAACAGCAGATGCAGCAAGACGCGGTGCGGATGCAAGAACAGGTGGTGCACCAGCTGGGCGATGCCCTGACCCGGCTGGCGCGGCGCGACCTGTCGGTCTCGATCAGTACGGAATTCGACCCGTCCCACGACACGCTGCGCCAGAACTTCAACAATGCCATCAGTGAGTTGCGCGCCACGGTCCAGCAGGTGATCCGCAACGCCCGCTCGGTCTCGGAAGACGCCGATTCCATCGCCAATGCCTCGAATTCTCTGGCCCACCGGACCGAACGCCAGGCCCATTCGCTGCAAGAAACCGCCAATGCCATCCAGGAGATCAACCAGAACGTCCGCGCCACCGCCGAGGCGGCGCGCAGCGCCTCGGACGTTGCGGATGAGGCCCAGGCGCGCTCTGCCGCCTCGGACGAGGTGGTGCGCCGCACGGTCAATGCCATGGCGGCCATCGAATCCTCTTCGTCAGAGATCCACAAGATCATCCAGGTGATCGAGGATATCGCCTTTCAGACCAACCTTCTGGCCCTGAACGCCGGGGTCGAGGCCGCCCGCGCGGGCGAGGCCGGGCGCGGGTTCTCGGTCGTGGCCACCGAGGTGCGGGCCCTGGCGGCGCGGTCCTCGACCTCGGCGCGCGAAATCTCGGAACTGATCCAGAAATCCTCGGAACAGGTGCAATCGGGCGTCGCCCTGGTGAACGAGACCGGCGGCGCGCTGAAAAGCATCTCCGAGGCAGTCTCGGGCGTGGCCGAACTGGTGGCCCAGATCGCCTCCTCGGCGAATGAGCAATCGGGCTCCATCGCGCTGATCGACCAGACGATGAAGGAACTCGACCAGGTCACCCAGCAGAACGCCGCCATGTTCGAGGAAACCAACGCCGCCTCCTCGGCCCTGAACCGCGAGGCGGAAGAGCTGTCGACCCTGATGCTGCGCTTCCAGACCGGCGAGGAACAGTCATTGGAGGACGGCAGCATGGGCATCTTCGCCCCGCTGGACAGCGGCCCGGTGGCGGCGCCGAAGGCCGCCCCGCGCCCGGCGGCAAAACAGGCGGTCAATGCCCCATCCCCCGCGCCCGGCGACGACTGGGCCGAATTCTGACCTTGCACGCCCGCCCTCGCGCCTCCGTGAACCAGGCAGACGGCGCCGCGCCGCACGTACCGGGGGCACCAGATCCCGCCGCGCCGGGGCGACATCGGCCCGCACAAGGCTAAGGAAAAGACTGAAGGGCCAGACTCCTGCCAAGCGCAGGCCAGGGCACCGGACAGAAAAAAGCCCGGGCAAAGCCCGGGCCAGTCCAACAGGGAGGTACATATCAAACCCGGATATGTGCGGGTCGGTTCCCGGGAACCTTCCCCTTCCTACGCGGCACCGCCACAAGGAGAAAGTCCGGAATTCCTTACACCCCTGGCGCGATCACGCGACCAGCCGGTATCCGCCGCTTTCGGTGACCAGAAGACGGGCATTCGAGGGATCGGGCTCAATTTTCTGGCGCAAGCGATAGATATGCGTCTCCAGCGTGTGGGTGGTGACCCCGGCGTTATAGCCCCAGACCTCGTGCAGCAGCACATCGCGCGGCACCACGCTCTCGGTCGAGCGATAGAGGAATTTCAGGATATTGGTTTCCTTCTCGGTCAGCCGGATCTTCTTGTCGTCCTCGGTCACAAGCAGCTTCATCGACGGGCGGAAGCTGTAGGGCCCTAATTGGAACACCGCATCCTCGCTTTGCTCGTGCTGGCGCAGCTGCGCCCGGATGCGGGCCAGCAGGACGGGGAACTTGAAGGGCTTGGTGACGTAATCATTGGCGCCCGAGTCGAGGCCCAGGATCGTGTCGGCATCGCTGTCATGGCCGGTCAGCATCAGCACCGGGCTTTTGACCCCCTGCTTGCGCATCAACCGGCACAGCTCGCGCCCGTCGGTATCGGGCAGGCCCACGTCCAGGATGATCAGCTCGAAAAGGCCTTCCTTGACCTTCTGCATCCCCTCGGCGCCCGATCCGGCCTCGAAGACGTCGAAATCCTCGGTCATCACCAGCTGCTCGCTCAGCGCTTCGCGCAGATCGTCATCGTCATCGACCAGCAGGATCTTCTTCAGTTGTGCCATTGCGCGCGCCTCCGCTGCGTTTCATTCGTCTTGTCAGGCAGATGGAAGGCTCACGGCAGAGTGACAAGATTTGCTGCAAATTTCTCACGCATCCGTGTCCCCCCTGCGGGGATTGTTTCAAACCTCGGCAAGTCGGTCTATGACAGGCGCCACATCCAAGGAACCGCGGCATGAGTCTTACCCCCGACATCACCGAACGCCTGGCCCGCGCCCGGACCGACCTGCGCCTGGGGGTGCCGGTGGTACTGGCGGGTGCGGGCGGCGGCGCCCTGGTGCTGGCGGCGGAAACCCTGACGCCCGCCCGCCTGGCACAGATGCGCGCCCTGCCCGGCCAGGCCGAGCTGGCCCTGACCGCGCGCCGGGCCGAGACGCTGAAGGCGCGCCCCTATGACGGCGACCTGGCCCGCCTGCCCCTGCCCGAGGGCGCGGAAACCGGCTGGGTCCGGGCACTGGCCGATCCGGCCGACGATCTGCGCCACCCGATGAAGGGCCCGCTGATGGCCCGGCGCGCGGGCGACGCCACCCTGCACCGCATCGCGCTGAAGCTGGCGAAATCCGCCCGCCTGCTGCCCGCCGCCCTGCTCTCGCCGCTGGAGGCGCCCGAAGATCTGGCCCGCCAGCACAACCTGACCCTGCTCGGGGCCGAAGAGGCGGCGCAGCATCTCGACCGGTTCAGCCCGATGCGCCCCGTGGTCTCGGCCCGGCTGCCGATCGAGGTCTCCGAGGCCGGGCGGCTGCACATCTTCCGCCCCGAGGATGGTGGCGAGGAACATTACGCGGTGGAAATCGGCCGCCCGCCCCGCGACGAACCGGTGCTGGCGCGGCTGCATTCGGCCTGTTTCACCGGCGACGTGCTGGGCTCTCTGAAATGCGACTGCGGCCCGCAGCTGCACGCGGCGCTGGCCCAGATGGGCCGCCAGGGCGCGGGCGTGCTGCTCTACCTCAACCAGGAGGGGCGCGGCATCGGCCTGGCCAACAAGATGCGCGCCTATTCCCTTCAGGATCAGGGCTTCGACACGGTCGAGGCCAACCACCGCCTCGGCTTCGAGGATGACGAGCGCGACTTCCGCCTGGGCGCCGAACTGCTGCAACGGCTGGGCTTCTCCTCGGTGCGGCTGCTGACGAACAACCCGCGCAAGATCGCCATGATGCAGAAAAACGGGGTCGAGGTGACGGAACGGGTGGCGCTGAAAGTGGGCGAAAACGCCCATAACCGCGCCTACCTGGCCACCAAGGCGTCGAAATCCGGGCACCTGCTGTGACCGCCCCTGTCGCCCGGCTGACCCCCCAGGGCCTGCGGATCGGCCCACGCCTCTACCCCTGCGCCATCGGCCGTGGCGGGCTCAGCCAGGCGAAACGCGAAGGCGACGGCGCCACCCCCGTAGCCACCCTGCGCGTGGGCGAGCTGTGGTATCGCGCCGACCGCCTGGCCCGCCCCGCCCCCTGGGCGCGGCCCATCGGACCGGGCGATCTGTGGTGCGACGCCCCCAACCATCCGGCCTACAACCACCACGTCTGCGCCCCCTTCGCGCCCAGCCACGAAAGGCTGCGTCGTGCCGATCCGCTTTACGACCTGATCTTCGTGCTCGACTGGAACTGGCCCCGCGCCACGCCGGGGCGCGGCTCGGCCATCTTCCTGCACCAGTGGCGCCGCCCGCGCTACCCGACCGAGGGCTGCCTGGCCCTGCGCCGCGACCACCTGCACGCCCTGGCCCGCGCCCTGCCCCCCGGCGCCGCAATCGCCATACCGCCCCTCTCGGGCCTCTGACGCCCCACCGGACCAAAGCGCACCCCACCCTTGGCGGACTTTTCAGCCAGGGCGCGCTCAAGGCTTTGCCGAGCCCCGCCCCTCTCTTCTCATTGCCCAAAATATCCCGGGGGGAATTGAGCCGAAGGCGAAAGGGGGGCAGAGCCCCCGCCCCCTCCCTATCGCCCCGCACCACCCTTGCCAGACAGGGCGTTTTCCGCCAAACCCGACAGGACGAAACAAGGGGGCAGGAATGAGCCGTATCGACGCGAAATTCGCCGATCTGAAGGCGCAGGGGAAGAAGGGCTTTGTCGCCTACATCATGGCCGGGGATCCGGACGAGGCGCGTTCGCTCGCGGTGATGAAGGGGATGCCCGCCGCCGGTGTCGACGTGATCGAACTGGGCCTGCCCTTCACCGACCCGATGGCCGACGGCCCGACCATCCAGCTGGCCGGCCAACGCGCGCTGGAGGCGGGGATGACCCTGGACCGCACCCTGGCCATGGCCCGCGCCTTCCGCGAAGAGGACGACACGACCCCGATCGTCCTGATGGGCTATTACAACCCGATCTATTCGCGCGGCGTCGACACCTTCCTGAGCCAGGCCAAGGAGGCCGGGATCGACGGGCTGATCGTCGTCGACCTGCCTCCCGAAGAGGATGACGAGCTGTGCCTGCCCGCCCAGGCGCAGGGTCTGAACTTCATCCGCCTGGCCACGCCGACCACCGATGACAAGCGCCTGCCCAAGGTGCTGACCAATACCTCGGGCTTCGTCTACTACGTCTCGATCACCGGCATCACCGGCGCCGCCGAGGCCTCGGCCGATACGGTGGCGCCCGATGTGGCGCGGATCAAGGCGGGCACCGACCTGCCGGTCGTGGTGGGCTTCGGCGTCAAGACCCCCGAGACCGCAAAGAACATCGCCGGTGTCGCCGATGGCTGCGTCGTGGGCTCGGCCATCGTAACCGAGGTCGCCTCGGGCAAGCCGGTGGAAGAGGTCCTGGCCTTCATCAAGACCCTGGCCGACGGCGCCCATAGCGCCTGAGCGCCGCGCCGGGGCCACTGGCCCCGCGCCAGGCGGGCCGCCTGAGACAGACAGGCCCAAGACAGACCAAAGGCCGCCCCCGGGCGGCCTTTTGCGTTCTCTCCACCCTGTCCCGCGCCCCACCCCGTGTGGCGGGCGCACGGGCCTTAGCCGCAGGTGCAATACTGCTGATAGGACGGGCCTTCGGGGTTCAGATGGCGGCACAGCAACCCGTTGTCGACCACCTTGTTGCAGGCATCCAGCCCGCCCAGGACCAGCGGCCCCTGGGGGATCGTGCCCGGCACACGCGACGGCACACCCGGCGTGCCTGGATCGGGATTGCCCATGCCGCGGCGATACAGCTCCTGCATCTCGCTCAGCTGATCGAAGGTCAGAGCCGAGACCGACCGCGACAGTTCCTCATAGCGCAACAGCTCGGCGGGCGAGAGATCCAGCAGCGGGTCGCCGCCGCCCAGCTCCGCCACATTGCCCGACAGCGAGGTCAGCGGATTGCTCTCCAGCCGGTAGTCGTCGATGACAGACCGCGCCTCGATGGTCAGCTGCCCGGTGAACCCCACCCCCAGCGGACCGGCCGAGGTTTCCCGTTGGGCCCGCAGCACGGCGGTGCGCTGGTAGGGATCGACATCGTTGGAATGGATGGAATAGCCGGTGATCTCAGGCGGCAGGATGCTGCGCCCGGACAGGACGCCGACCGCGCCCATGGCCATGTTGCCGTAATCGTGCTGCGTGATGGCCGAGGTATCGACGCGCACGTCGAAGCCCTGGGGCACCAGCACATCAAGCCCGATCTGGGCCCGTGCCCCCCCGGCCAGGGTGCCGAAAACGGCCAGAGAAAGAATCAGAAGAAACGTCGAAAATCTATAAATCATCCCAGGCTTCCACAGCAGACACACAGACCACCGATGCCCGCCCCGGAGGCTGCCCCACCCCGAACGGGGGAACAGCCGGGCAGCCGGGCGACATCGGTCCTGGGCGAAGTCTAGCACGCCCGGATCGCCGGGTCAGCGCTGCAATGGCCCCGGGGGCACCCCCTAATTAGGTGAAAATAGATGGAAAACCGGCGGTTTTGCGCCCAAATGGCCGCCCCGGCGCCCGCCTCAGCCCTCGACCCGGGCCCGCGCCCAGCGTTGCGCCAGAAGCGAGCTGAGCAGCAGTTGCGACAGGTGGAACAGCATGGTCGGCAGCACGATGGCCCCCACCGTGGCCGCCGGGAACAGGGCCGAGGCAATGGGCAGGCCGCTGGCCAGGCTTTTGGTCGAGCCGCAGAACAGCAGCACGATCCGGTCCTCGCCGGGCAACCCGCAGCGCCGCCCCATCCCCGCCATCAGCCCGAAGGCCAGCGCCAGGAACAGCCAGACCACCGCCAGCAGGACCACAAGGCTGGCCGCCGGGATCTGCGTCCACAGCCCCGCCACAGTGCCCGCGCTAAAGGCGGAATAGACGATCAGCAGGATCGCGCCCCGGTCCACCAGCATTGTCAGCATCTTGTGCCGCGCCACGAAGCCGCCGATCCAGCGGCGCAGCAGCTGGCCCACCACGAAGGGCAGCACGATCTGCTGGCCAATCCGCACCACGGCGTCCAGCGACACGCCGCCGCCCTCCTGATGCAGCACCAGCGCCGCCAGAAGCGGCGTCAGCACCACCCCCACCATGTTGGACACAGAGGCGGCACAGATCGCCGCGGGCACATTGCCCCCGGCGATAGAGGTGAAGGCGATCGAGCTTTGCACCGTCGAGGGCAGGATGGCCAGGAACAGCAGGCCGGTCGACATCTCTTCGCCCAGCACCCCGCCGAACAGCGCCACCAGCAGCAGCCCCAGGGCGGGAAACAGCAGGTAGGTGGCGGCGAAGGTCAGCCCCTGAAGGCGCCAGTTCAGAAAGCCCGCCTTCACCGCGCCCGGATCCAGTTTCGCCCCGTAGAGGAAGAACAGCAGCGTCACCGCCCAATAGCTGGCATGGCGCAGCCCCTCGGCGGCGATGCCCCGTGCGGGCAGCAGGGCCCCGGCCAGCACCATGACGAAAAGCAGGATCATATAGCCGTCGACGCCGAAGCGTTTCAGATAGTGCACGTGCCGTCTCCCTGTGGTTCCGGCCTCGACTGCGGCATCGCGGCGGCGCTGTCAATCGCCACGCGCCCCCTCTGCGCCCCTGCGCGCCCCTGCTGCCTTGTCGCCCGCCCCGCAGATTGGTAAGAAAACCTGACCACCCACCCGGGAGCCTGCCCATGCCTGTCATCACCTGCATCGACGACCTGAAACGCCTGCACAAGCGGCGCACGCCCAAGATGTTCTACGACTACTGCGAAAGCGGCTCCTGGACCGAGCAGACCTTCCGCGAGAACACCACCGACTTTCAGCAGATCCGCCTGAAACAGCGGGTCGCGGTCGATATGTCGAACCGCAGCCTGGAGACCCGGATGATCGGCCAGAAGGTGGCCATGCCCGTGGCCCTGGCGCCCGTGGGCCTGACCGGGATGCAGCACGCCGATGGCGAGATCCTGGCGGCCCAGGCGGCCGAGAAGTTCGGCGTGCCCTTCACCCTGTCGACCATGTCGATCTGTTCCATCGAGGACGTGGCCGAGAACACCTCGACCCCCTTCTGGTTCCAGCTTTACACGATGAACGACCAGGACTACGTGCGCCGGCTGATCGAGCGCGCCAAGGCGGCGAACTGTTCGGCGCTGGTGATCACCCTGGATCTGCAAATCCTGGGCCAGCGGCACAAGGACCTGAAGAACGGCCTGTCCGCCCCGCCGAAACTGACACCCAAGACCCTGGCCGATCTGGCCACCCGCTGGTCCTGGGGCCTGAAGATGCTGCAAACCCAGCGGCGCAGCTTCGGCAATATCGTCGGCCATGTGGACGGGATCACCGATCCCTCGTCGCTGATGTCCTGGACCTCGGAACAGTTCGATCCGCGGCTGGACTGGAAGAAGATCGAGCAGATCAAGGAGATGTGGGGCGGCAAGGTGATCCTGAAGGGGATCCTCGACCCCGAGGATGCCAAGATGGCCGCCAAGGTGGGCTGCGACGCCATCCTGGTGTCGAACCACGGCGGCCGCCAGCAGGACGGCGCGCTGTCCTCGATCCGGGCGCTGGATCCGATCCTTCAGGCCGTGGGCGGCGAGGTCGAGGTGCATCTGGACAGCGGCATCCGCTCTGGCCAGGACGTGCTGAAGGCCGTGGCCATGGGCGCCACCGGCACCTTCATCGGCCGCGCCTTCGTGCATGGCCTGGGCGCCATGGGCCGCGAAGGGGTGACCAAGGCGCTGGAGGTGCTGGCCAAGGAGATGGACATCTCGATGGCCCTTTGCGGCAAGCGGCGGATCACCGACATGACCCGCGACGACCTGCTGATCCCCGAGGGCTTCTCGGGGCGCTGGACGGCCTGAGACCGCGCGCGGGGCGCAAGAAAAGGGGGGGCTCTGCCCCCCTTGAGCCTTCGGCTCAACTCCCCCCGGGATATTTTCGGCAATGAGAATCAGGGGGCCGAGGCGTTGACCCGGCGCTGGCGCGACGGGGGCCCAGGCGTGTTCAGCCCTGTTGCGCGGCGCGGATCACCTCGCAGGCGCGGGCGACGGCCTCTTCGATGCTCATCTCCGAGGTATCCAGCAGCACCGCATCGGCGGCGGGTTTCAGCGGCGCGGTGGCCCGCGCGCTGTCGCGGGCGTCGCGTTCGCGCAGATCGGCTAGCACCTCTTCCAGGGTGGTCACCGCCCCCTTGCCGACCAGCTCGCGCCAGCGTCGCTCGGCGCGGACGGAATCGCTGGCGGTCACGAAGAGCTTCACCTGGGCCTCGGGGCAGATCACCGTGCCGATGTCGCGCCCGTCCAGGACGGCGCCGCCCTGACGCTGGGCGAAGGCGCGCTGGAAATCCACCAGGGCGGCGCGCACCTCGGGGATGGCGGCCACCTCTGACGCGGCGCGGGCCACGTCGGGGCTGCGCAGGTCGTCGCGGTCGAGGTCGGTGGCCCGCAGGGCGCGGGCGGCCTCTAGCGGCGCCATGCCGTCCAGGCGGCGGGCGCCGGTGGCACGGTAGAGCAGCCCGGTATCCAGATGGGCCAGGCCGAAGATCCGCGCGACCTCTTTCGAAATCGTGCCCTTGCCGGCGGCGGCCGGCCCGTCAATGGCGATGGTGAAGCTCATGACCCTCTCCCGCATGGTGGAGCATCGTTCTAGCGGGGATGCGGGTATGAGGCCAGAGGGGGCGTCAGCGGTCGGCGGAAGGGCGTGCATGACGCAGGGCGCGCGCCCCGGCGCGGATCAGCAGCGCGGTCATCACCAGGGCCGAGACGGTCACGGACAGGGTCTTGGTGACGGTGGCGGCCTGCAAGGCCTGGAGCAGCGCACGGCTGGGCCATTCAGCGCTAAGCGCAAGGCGCACCATGAGGTTTTCGGCATAGTCGGCCAGCAGTCCCGTGGCCACGGGGATCAGCGCCAGGTGCAGCCAGCGGCCCGCCAGCTGCGCCCGGAACCCTGCCGCAAAGGCCCCGGCCAGCAGCGCCGGATAGATCAGGTCCATCAGGTGTTGCGGCCCGAGGTAGAGCGCGCGCTGATCGTCGGACAGCAGCGCCACGTAGCCCAGGGCATCGCGCACCGAATAGCCGAAGGGCCGCATGTCGAAGGGCGGCATGGTCGCCCCGTAAAGATGCGGGATGGTCCAGATGTGCATGGCGGCGAAGAGCGCCGCCGAGGCCGCAAGCAGGATCCAGAAGAGCCGCATCAGGCGGCTTCGAGCGTGGCGCCCAGCCCGGTCATCAGATCCATGAAGATGGGGAAAGAGGTGGCGATCGGCCCCGCGTCATCCACCGTCACAGGTGCCTGGGTCGACAGGCCCAGGCAGAGGAAGGACATGGCGATGCGGTGATCGAGGAAGGTTTCGCAGGTGAAGCCGCCGGGCACGTTGCCCGCGCCCATCCCGTCGACCTCCCACCAGTCCTCGCCGTCGCGCACCGTCACGCCATTGCCGCGCAGCCCCCGTGCCATGGCGTCGATCCGGTCGCTTTCCTTCACCCGCAGTTCCTTCACCCCGGTCATCCGGGTGGTGCCCGTGGCATTGGCGGCCACGACCGACAGCACCGGGTATTCGTCGATCATCGAGGCGGCGCGGGCAGGGGGCACGTCGATGCCCTGCATCGCCGGCGAGTAGCGGGCGCGCAGATCGGCCACCGGCTCGCCCCCCTCTTCGCGCAGGTTCTCGAAGGTCAGGTCGGCGCCCATCTCTTGCAGCGTGGTGAAAAGGCCTGCGCGGGTCGGGTTCAGCCCGATATTGGGCACCAGCACGTCCGAGCCCGGGGTGATCAGCGCGGCGCAGACCGGGAAGGCGGCCGAGGAGGGATCGCGCGGGACGACGATGGTCTGCGGCTTCAGCTCTGGCTGGCCGGTCAGGGTGATCACCCGGCCCTCGTCGGTCTCTTCGGTGGTGATCTGGGCGCCGAAACCGGCCAGCATCCGCTCGGTATGGTCGCGGGTGGCCTCTTTCTCGATCACCACGGTTTCGCCAGGGGTGTTCAGGCCGGCCAGCAGCACGGCGGATTTCACCTGGGCCGAGGGAACGGGGGTGGTATAGCGCACCGGCACCGGGTTTTCCGCGCCCACGAGCGTCAGCGGCAGGCGCCCGCCCGCGCGGCCCACAGCCCGCGTGCCAAAGAGGGCCAGCGGATCGGTGACCCGCGCCATGGGGCGCGAATTCAGCGAGGCATCGCCCGTGAAGGTGACCGAGATCGGGCAGGTGGCCACCGCCCCCATGATCAGCCGCACCCCGGTCCCCGAGTTGCCGCAGTCGATCACATGGTCGGGCTCGGCAAAGCCGCCGGTGCCCACCCCATGCACCCGCCAGTTGCCATCCCCGAGGTTTTCGACCGTGGCGCCGAAGCTTTGCATCGCCTTGGCGGTATCCAGCACGTCCTGGCCTTCCAGCAGGCCCGAGATATTGGTCTCTCCCACGGCCATGGCGCCGAAGATCAGCGCGCGGTGGCTGATGGATTTGTCGCCGGGCACATGGGCCTCGCCTTGCAGCGGGCCCGAGGCGCGGGCGGTCATCGGTTTGGGGGCACCGTGAGCGGACATGGGATCTCCTCGCATCTTGCGCCGGTCTGATAGCAGGGGGCGGGAAGCGGGTCACGCCAATTCAGAGGGTGCGGGGCGCACGGGGTCAGAAGGGCACGGGCGCCCCGTGCTGGTCGAAGAAACCGCCCGAGTCCTCCGGGGTCAGGCCCGCCAGCACGGCGATCAACCGTTCTGCGGCCTCTTCCGGGGCGACCGAGGGGTGGCGGCCCAGGTACTTGCGGGTCAGATCCGTGGCCACCGTGCCCGGATGCAGGGCCACGCAAGCCGCCCCGGGGTGCGTGCGCCCCAGCTCGACCGCGGCGCAGCGGATCACCTGGTTCAGCGCCGCCTTGGCCGCGCGGTAGCTGGTCCAGCCGCCCAGGCGGTTGTCGCCGATGGATCCCACCCGGGCCGACAGCGCGGCGAAGCGCGCGGGCCGGTCGCGGGGCAGAAGACGCGGGACGTGTTTCAGCACCAGGGCCGGGCCGATGCAGTTCAGCGCGAATTGCGCCGCCATCGCCGGGGCCGTGATCTGCGACAGGGCCTTTTCCGGGCCATGGGTACCGATCTGCAAGCCGCCGGTGGCGCAGAGGACCAGGTCGAAACCGGGATCGAGCGCGCCCAGGTGCGCGGCCACCGAGGCCTCGTCGGTCACCTTCAGCCCGTCCGCGCGGCGCGACAGGCGGGTGACCCGGGCGCCCGACCGCTCCAACGCGGTGGCCAGGGCCGCGCCGATCCCGCCCGAGGCGCCGATGATCAGGGCATTTTCCATGGCAGGGATACGCGCCCCGCCGCACGGCAGATCACTCGGCCCTTGCGATGCGTGGGGCGGACGGATACGTGATGTTATATAGTAACATGATTCGGGAGCCCCCCATGCCGCGTGACCATTCCACCCCTTCCTCCGATCCGCGCCTGCCGGTCACCGTGCTGTCGGGCTTTCTTGGCGCGGGCAAGACGACCCTGCTGAACGACGTGCTGAGCAATCGCGACGGGCGCCGCGTCGCCGTCATCGTCAACGACATGTCCGAGGTGAACATCGACGCCGACCTGGTGCGCGGCGGCGAGGCGGCGCTGAGCCATACCGAGGAAAAGCTGGTCGAGATGACCAACGGCTGCATCTGCTGCACCCTGCGCGACGATCTGCTGGCCGAGGTGCGCCGCCTGGCCGCCGAGGGCCGCTTTGACTACCTGCTGATCGAATCGACCGGCATTGCCGAGCCCCTGCCGGTCGCCGCCACCTTCGAGTTCCGCGACGAGGCCGGGGACAGCCTGTCGGACGTGGCGCGGCTGGATACCATGGTGACCGTGGTCGATACGGTGAACCTGCTGAACGACTATTCCAGCCATGATTTCATCCGCGACCGGGGCGAAAGCCTGGGCGAGGCGGACGACCGCACCCTGGTCGACCTGCTGGTCGATCAGATCGAGTTTGCCGATGTGGTGGTGCTGAACAAGGTCAGCGACGCGGGCCCCGACCGGCTGGCGGCGGCGCGGGCCATCGTCACCGCCCTGAACCCCGACGCGCAGATCCTGGAAACGGATTTCGGCCGGGTCGACCAGGGGCGGATCTTCGACACCGGGCTGTTTGATTTCGAGACGGCCCATGATCACCCCCTTTGGGCGAAAGAGCTTTACGGTTTCACCGACCATGTGCCCGAGACCGAGGAATACGGGGTCAGCAGCTTTGTCTACCGCGCCCGGCGGCCCTTCCACCCGGAACGCCTGCACGCTGTGCTGAACGGGCCGCTGCCGGGGGTGATCCGCGCCAAGGGGCATTTCTGGATCGCCACGCGGCCCGACTGGTTGGCCGAGTTCTCGCTGGCCGGCGCCCTTAGCCGCGTGGCGCCGCTTGGTCAGTGGTGGGCCACGGTGCCCGAGGCGCGGCGCCCCGATCACCCCCAGGCCCGCGCCTATCTGGCACAGCACTGGGCCGAGCCCTGGGGCGACCGCCGGCAGGAACTGGTCTTTATCGGTGCGGGCCTGGACCGGGCGGCGATCACCGCCGCGCTGGATAGCGCCCTGATGCCCGACGAGGGCTTCACGCCCGAAGACTGGGCGGGCCTGCCCGACCCCTTCCCCGGCTGGCGCCGGGCGGCGTGATGGGCGGGGGCGTAATACGCGCCGCGCGCGGCGCCAACCTGCGCTCGGCCCTGCCAAGACGGCGGCGCGGCGGCGATCCGATGGCCGAGTTCGACCGGCTGCCTGCGCCCCTGCGCGGCTGGCTGGCAGGCGCCGCCCTGCCCTGGTCCGCCCGCTCGGCCCGGCGCCTGTACCAGCGGGCGCTGCGCGAGGTCGGCGGCGACGAAACTGCGGCCCTGGCCCGGCTCAGCGCCGCCGAACACCGCCAGCTGCACCGAGACGCCCCGCGGATCTGGGGCGGGACGGGCGCCGGAATCCCGCCCAGAGCGGCCCCGGAGTCGCTTTTTCCTTGATTTACAGGCCCGGCTTGGCTAGTTCCGCCCGCGTCGACAGGCGTAAACGCCGCGCAACGAAGGATCGAGCAGGGGTCGGAACTTAACCGGCCCTCTTTGTTTTGCGGTGACCCAAATGACCAACCCCAAGACCGGCGGAGACAACCGCTCGGCCAGCATAGCGATATACGTTAGGACACCAGAGACCACATGGCTCAGAACACATCGATGGAGGAATTCGAAGCCCTCCTGAACGAAAGCTTCGAAATGGACACCCCGAACGAGGGTTCGGTTGTCAAAGGCAAGGTCATCGCGATCGAAGCGGGCCAAGCCATCATCGACGTCGGCTACAAGATGGAAGGCCGCGTTGATCTGAAAGAATTCGCGAACCCCGGTGAAGCGCCCGAGATCTCTGTCGGTGACGAGGTCGAAGTCTACCTGCGCGCCGCCGAGAACGCCCGTGGCGAAGCCGTCATCTCGCGCGAGATGGCCCGCCGCGAAGAAGCCTGGGACCGCCTGGAAAAAGCCTATGCCGACGACCAGCGCGTCGAAGGGGCGATCTTCGGTCGCGTCAAGGGCGGCTTCACCGTCGACCTGGGCGGTGCCGTGGCCTTCCTGCCCGGCTCCCAAGTCGATGTGCGCCCCGTGCGCGATGCCGGCCCGCTGATGGGTCTGAAGCAGCCGTTCCAGATCCTGAAGATGGACCGTCGCCGTGGCAACATCGTGGTGTCGCGTCGTGCGATCCTCGAAGAGTCCCGTGCCGAGCAGCGTGCCGAGGTCATCTCGAACCTGCAAGAAGGTCAGGCCGTGGAAGGCGTGGTCAAGAACATCACCGAGTACGGCGCCTTCGTCGACCTGGGCGGTGTGGACGGCCTGCTGCACGTCACCGACATGGCATGGCGCCGCGTCAACCACCCCTCCGAGATCCTGTCGATCGGCGAGACCGTCAAGGTCCAGGTCATCAAGATCAACAAGGAAACCCACCGTATCAGCCTGGGCATGAAGCAGCTTCAGGAAGATCCGTGGGATCTGGTTGCCGCCAAGTACCCGCTGTCTTCGGTGCACACCGGCCGCGTCACGAACATCACCGACTACGGTGCATTCGTCGAGCTGGAGCCCGGTGTCGAAGGTCTGGTTCACGTCTCGGAAATGTCCTGGACCAAGAAGAACGTGCACCCCGGCAAGATCGTCTCCACCTCGCAAGAGGTCGACGTCATGGTTCTGGAAATCGACCAGGCCAAGCGCCGCGTTTCGCTGGGTCTCAAGCAGACCATGCGCAACCCGTGGGAAGTCTTCTCTGAGACCCACCCCGAGGGCACCGTTGTCGAAGGCGAAGTCAAGAACATCACCGAATTCGGTCTGTTCGTCGGCCTGCCGGGCGACATCGACGGCATGGTTCACCTGTCCGACCTGTCGTGGGACGAGCGTGGCGAAGACGCCATCCAGAACTACCGCAAGGGCGACATGGTTCAGGCCGTGGTCTCCGAAGTCGACATCGACAAAGAGCGTATCTCGCTGTCGATCAAGAACGTCGGCGGCGACAAGTTCGCCGAAGCGGTTGGTGGCGTGAAGCGTGGCTCGGTCATCACCGTGGCCGTCACCGCCATCGAAGACGGCGGCATCGAAGTGGAATACGAAGGCATGAAGTCCTTCATCCGCCGCTCCGACCTGTCGCGTGACCGTGCCGAACAGCGCCCCGAGCGCTTCTCGGTCGGTGACCACGTCGACGTGCGCGTGACCAACGTGGACAGCAAGACCCGCCGTCTGGGCCTGTCCATCAAGGCCCGCGAGATCGCCGAAGAGAAAGAGGCCGTGGAACAGTACGGTTCCTCCGACTCCGGTGCATCGCTGGGCGACATCCTGGGTGCCGCGCTGAAGGGCGACGAGTAATCCCGGACCGCCCGTTTCGGGCGCGCCAAGATCACAGGAAAGGCCCCGTGCGCTGCGCGGGGCCTTTTCGCATTCCGGGGCGCGGGATCGCGGGGGTGGGGCGCAGAATCGCCTCCGGTCAATATCGGTTGCGAATCAATCCCTTGGCTGCGGTGCAGCATCGGTTGCCGCACCGCTTTGCCGGTGAAAGCGGCGCCATCGACGCGGGGAAACCCGCCCAAGGGCCGGATTTCTGCGGAAATTGCCCCGTGCTGACACGTGGTTGTTGTTCCCGTATCGCAGGAAAGCTCTTATATTCCCGGAACATGGTGTGAAAAAAAGACCATTGCTCGGGGAGATGTAATCAAATGATCCGCTCGGAATTGATCCAGAAAATCGCAGACGAGAATCCGCATCTCTATCAACGGGATGTAGAGCGGATCGTGAACACGATCTTCGAGGAGATCACCGAGGCCATGGCGCGCGGCAACCGCGTGGAACTGCGCGGCTTCGGCGCCTTCTCGGTCAAGAAGCGCGAGGCGCGCACCGGACGGAACCCGCGCACCGGGGATGCCGTCGAGGTCGAGGAAAAGCATGTGCCCTTCTTCAAGACCGGCAAGCTGCTGCGCGATCGCCTGAATGGGAATGCCGACGCATGAAATACATCCGCTACGCCATCTGGGCGGTGATCGCCATCGCGCTGGTCGCCGTCGCCCTGGGCAACCGCCAGCCGGTGGAACTGACCCTGCTGCCCGAGGGGCTGGCCGATATCTTTGCCTTCAATACCGGGATCACCCTGCCGCTTTATGCGGTGATCTTCGGCGGCATCGTCGTGGGCCTGCTGATCGGGTTCCTCTGGGAATGGATGCGCGAGCACAAGCACCGCGCCGAGGCGCGCCGCCAGTCGCGCGAGGCGCACAAGCTGAAGCGCGAGGTGAAGCGTCTGAAGGGCGAGAAACACGGCCAGGACGAGGTTCTGGCGCTTCTGGAATAACCCCCACGCTGGCGCCGAGACGCGCCGGGGTGTAGGACCGGACCGCCGGCGCCGCGCGCGCCCGGCGGTCTTTTCTTTTCGCCCGTCCGCCTGCGAGGTGCCCCATGCCCGTTCTTGTCCAGCCCAACCGCGCCCCCGCTGTCCGCGTGAAGATCTGCGGGCTGACCCGCCCCGCGGATGTCGAGGCCGCGGCCCAGGCAGGCGCGGTTTATGGCGGCTTCGTCTTCTTCCCGAAAAGCCCCCGCCACGTCGAGATCGACACCGCCCGCGCCCTGGCCCTTGCCGCGCCCCTGGGCCTGGCCAAGGTGGCGCTGATGGTGAACCCCGACGATGCGCTGGTGCAGGCGGTCAATGACGCGGTGCCCCTGGACATGATCCAGCTGCACGGCAAGGAAAGCCCCGAGCGGGTGGCCCAGGTGCGCGCCCTGACCGGCCTGCCGGTGATGAAGGCCGTGGGCGTGGCCGAGGTGGCCGACCTGGCGGCCCTGGCCGATTACGAAGAGGTGGCCGATCAGGTGCTGGTCGATGCCAAGGCGCCCAAGGGCGCCGATCTGCCCGGCGGCAACGGCCTCAGCTTCGACTGGCGGCTGATCGCCGGGCGCAGCTGGAAGGCGCCCTGGATGCTGGCCGGCGGGTTGACCCCCGACAATGTGGCCGAGGCGATCCGCCTGACCGGTGCGCGCCAGGTTGATGTCAGCTCTGGCGTGGAAAGCGCGCCGGGGGTGAAGGACGCCGGCAAGATCGCCGCCTTCACCGCCGCCGCCCTGGCCGCCGTCTGACGGCGCGCGCGCCGGGCGCTCAGACCACCGCGTCTTCCTGGAAACGGCGGATCCAGTCCTGGCCTTCGGCATCGGCGCCTTCGGCCTCGGCGTCGGCCTCGGGCGCCACGCGATCGGCGGCGGCGGGGTCCAGGCCCAGGTCTGACAGCAGCCCGGCCAGAACGGCCCTGGGATCGGCGACAAGGTCGTCATAGTCGAGAATCAGGGGCTCGATGCGCTCGGCCTCGAACCAGCCTTCCCAGGCCGCATCCATCTCGGCGAACTGCTCCATCTTTCCGGCGATCTCGGTCCGGTCATAGACCGGGATCGCCCCCTCTGCGGCGCCGTCGGTCTCGTTGCCATCGGCATCCTCGTACCAATAGCCGGTTTGCAGGGTGCGCAGCATCGACACCGCACGCCCCAGCAGGTCGGGGCGCCGCAGATAGATCACCCGGTGGCGGCCCAGCTCGGCGGCCATACGGGCGGCATCGTCGGGCAGGTCCGGTTGCAGGGCGTGCATGGCCTTGCGGAAGGTCGCCAGGCTGCTGGGTTGCAGGCGCAGGGCAAAGATGCCGTCGCGGGTGCCCTTGGCCCGGGCCAGCGCATAGCCCTCGCGCGCCACATCGCCCAGGGAGACCTCGCCGGGGATCTCGGCCTCCATGCTGTGCAGGCGCGCCCGCATCCCCGCGCCGCGCACATAGGCGCCGGGCCAGCCCGCCACGCCGGTTTCGCGCAGCATGTTGGTCAGCAGGGTCGCGCCGCTGCGCGGAGAGGAACACAGAATGTAGCTGTCGATCATCGAACCAACCTCGTCGCTGAAACATCACAAATCGTATGTTTCGCAACCTGAGGGGGGCTTGTGGCCGTTTTGTGGCAAACTGACCCGCAAGACAGCAGGCGCGCAGGCCAGGGCGAGGGAGGCGCCGGGCCGCCGGTGCGCCCCGGCGGATCCTCAGCTGACCGGGCGGGCGCCTTCGGTGCGGAACCGCTGGATCCACGCCGCGCTTTCGTCATCGCGCAGCTGGCGGGTCGAGGGCAGGATGCCGCGCGCCGCCGCCGGGTCCAGCCCGAGGAAGGACAGCACCCGCACCAGCGTGCCGTTCGGATCGGCGGCCAGCGCGTCATAGTCCAGCCGCAGCGGCGAAATGCCCTGGCTGGCGAACCAGTCATCCCAGGCGCGATCCATCGCCGCGAAGGCCGCGACCTGGGCGGCGATGGCGCGGGCGTCGTAAACGGGCCGGGCCGGGGGCGCCAGACGTTCGATCTCGGTCCCGTCGGCGCCCATGTGCCACAGCCCGCTTTGCTGGGCGCGCAGCAGCGACACGGCGCGGGCCACCAGATCGTCGCGGTGCAGATAGATCACCCGGGTGCGCCCCAGTTCCGCCTGAAGACGGGCGCCGTCATTGGGTTCCCCGGGGTGCAGCAGCCCCAGGGCCTGGCGGAAGGTGCCGAGGCTGTGGCCCTGAAGGCGCAGGGCAAAGATCCCGTCCCGGGTGCCCAGGTCGCGCGCGGCGGCACAGCAGCGCTGCGCCAGCTCCAGCGCGCCGATCTCGGCGGGGGCGGCCAGGTCCAGCGCCTCGGTCCAGGCGGTCAGGCTGGCGCCGTGCAGGTGCGATCCCGGCCAGCCTGCCACCCCGCTGTCGCGCAGCATCCGGGTCAAAAGGGTCGAGCCGCTGCGCGGCGAGGTACATATGATGTAGCTGTCAATCATCTTCATGTTGGTCGGGCTAGAGAGAGACTGCGACGATTTCATGACGGGCGGACGCTTCCGTAGCGAGCGCCAGGGGTGCGCGCGTGCCGTGCCCACCTGGGTTTGGGGCCTCTGCCCCCACCGGTCGCCGGCGGGCGACAAATGGGGAAGACAAGGGGGGGCTCTGCCCCCCTTGAGCCCTGACGGGCTCAATTCCCCCCGGGATATTTGGGGCAATGAGAAACATGGGCCGCGGTGCCCTTGGGCGGGCGGGGGCGCAACGGGCCTGAGGGGGCGCGACAGGGCTGTGATAACGGCCCTTTCACTTGCCCGGTGCAGGCCTTCCGGCTACATCAGGCGGGACCCGCAGCCCGGAGGAGCCATCCATGGACGATTTCATCAACAGCTTCATGACCGGCCCGGACGAGAAGGGGCGTTTCGGCCTGCATGGCGGACGCTTTGTCAGCGAGACCTTGATGCCGCTGATCCTCGACCTGGAGGCCGAGTACGAGAAGGCCAAGACCGACGACGATTTCTGGGCCGAGATGCGGGAACTCTGGACCCATTACGTGGGCCGGCCCTCGCCGCTGTATTTCGCCGAGCGGATGACCGAAGAGCTTGGCGGTGCCAAGATCTACATGAAGCGCGAAGAGCTGAACCATACCGGCGCGCATAAGATCAACAACGTGCTGGGCCAGATCCTGCTGGCGCGGCGCATGGGCAAGACCCGGATCATCGCCGAGACCGGCGCGGGCCAGCACGGGGTGGCCACCGCCACCGTCTGCGCCAAGTTCGGGCTGAAGTGCATCGTCTACATGGGTGCCCATGACGTGCGTCGCCAGGCGCCCAACGTCTTCCGGATGCGCCTGCTGGGCGCCGAGGTGGTGCCCGTGCAATCGGGCCGCGGCACCCTGAAGGACGCGATGAACGACGCGCTGCGCGACTGGGTGACCAACGTGCATGACACCTTCTATTGCATCGGCACCGTCGCGGGGCCGCACCCCTATCCGGCCATGGTCCGCGATTTCCAGTCCGTCATCGGCAAGGAGACCCGCTGGCAGCTGGAAGAGCAGGAAGGCAAGGGCCGCCTGCCCGACACCGTGGTCGCCGCCGTGGGCGGCGGGTCCAACGCCATGGGCCTCTTCTACCCCTTCCTGGACGACAAGTCGGTCAACATCATCGGCGTCGAGGCCGGCGGCAAGGGCGTGGATGACCGGATGGAGCATTGCGCCTCGCTGACCGGCGGGCGTCCGGGCGTGCTGCATGGCAACCGCACCTACCTGTTGCAGGACGAGGACGGGCAGATCCTGGAGGGCTATTCGATCTCGGCCGGTCTGGATTACCCCGGCATCGGCCCCGAGCATTCCTGGCTGCATGACATCGGCCGGGCGCAATATGTGCCAGTCACCGATACCGAGGCGCTGGAGGCCTTCCAGCTGTGCTGCCGCACCGAGGGCATCATCCCGGCGCTGGAAAGCAGCCATGCGGTGGCCCATGTGATGAAGATCGCGGGCGATCTGCCCAAGGACCACATCATCGTCATCAACCTGTCGGGGCGGGGCGACAAGGACATCTTCACCGTGGCCGATTACCTGGGCTTCGACATGTCCGACACCGGGTCGGTGGGCGAGGGCCGCAAGGTCGAGTGACAGGCCGCACTTCCGTCAGACGCAAAGGCCCCGCTCGCGCGGGGTCTTTTCATTTTCGGCCCTCGGCCAGGGCGCGGGCGATGTCGACCACGGCCTGTTCCGCGCGGCCCTCGTCCGGGGCATCGGTGAAGCAGGCCAGGGTCACCGGGCAGGCCAGGTCGGGGAAATGGTAGACGGCGTTGACGCAGAAGGGCCCGGCGCCGGAATGGCCAAAGACCCGGCCCAGGCCGGCGACCGTGCCCGCCATCAGCCCCAGCCCGTAGCCGCAGCTGGCCCAGGGGCGCCCGGGCAGCGGCCCGCCCAGGGGGGTGATCTGCCGCATCTGCGCCAGCGCGGCGCTGTCCAGCAGCGCGCCCTGGGCCAGCCCCGCCAGCAGGCGGGCGGCATCGCGCGCTGTGCCGATCAGGCTGCGGTGATAGACCCAATGGGGATGATAGGCGCGCGCGGCAGGCCAGTGCAGCGCGGCGCCCTGCTCGGGCCGGTCCCAGACTGTCACACTGTCGAGGCCAAGCGGCGCGCGGATCCGCGCCTGCACCAGATCGGCCAGGGGCGCGCCCGCCGTGGCCTCGATCCACTCGCGCAAATAGAGATAGCCCAGGTTGGAATAGAGCCAGCCCGCGCCGGGGGCGTAGGGGTGCCCCTGGGCCAGGGTCTCAGCCTCCAGCCGGTCGCGGGGCCAGGGCGGATCGCCCCGGGCTACGGCGGCATGATAGGCGGCAAGCGGGCCATAGTCGGGCAGCCCCGCCCGGTGACCCAGCAGCTGGCGCAGGGTGAAGGGCCGCCCGGGCAGGGCGTCGTCCAGACACAGCGCCGCCTCGGCCGCCTGTTGCAGAGCCAGGACCGCCAGGACAGTCTTGGAAAAGCTCCAATAGGGGAACAGGGCGCCGGGGGCCCCTGCGTTGCCCTCGGCCCCTGCCTCGGTGATCCAATGGGCGTGAAGCGTGGTCATCGGCACAGGGTCGGCGCGCGCGGCGGCACTGTCAATCCGCCTGCCCCCCCGGGCGCGGCGTCACGGGGGCCGCCCCCTTCCCTTTCCGCCCCGCTCTGGGCATGATCCCGGGCGACGACCTGCCAGCGGAGCCCAGATGAAGGCCAAGATACGCGAGCTTTACGAAGGCCACAGCGTGGCGGCGCATCGGTTCCGCTATTTGTTGCTGGGCTTCGACCTGGTGACGATCCTGTTTGTCATCGTCACCTCCTTCTTTCCCCATACCCGGGCGGTCGAGATCACCGATGCCATCTTCGGCGTGCTGATCCTGGGCGATTTCGCCGTGCGCCTGTGGCTGGAACGGCAGCCCTGGCGGCTGTTCCTGCGCCCGGCCACCTGGGCCGACCTGGCCGCCGTCCTGTCCTTCCTGGCGCCGATCGCGGGCGAGGGGCTGGGCTTTCTGCGGATCCTGCGCACCCTGCGGCTGCTGCACAGCTATCAGACCCTGCGCCGGTTGCGGCAGGATTTCACCACCTTCCGCGAATACGAGGATGTGGTGCTGGCCACCACCAACCTGGCGGTGTTCCTCTTCGTGATGACCGGGCTGATCTACGCCAGCCAATACGGCGTGAACCCCGAGATCCGCAACTATGCCGATGCCCTCTATTTCACGGTCACCACCCTGACCACGACCGGCTTCGGCGACATCACCCTGCAGGGCTCCTGGGGGCGGATGCTGGCGGTGGCGGTGATGATCTTCGGCGTCACCCTGTTCCTGCGCCTGTTGCAGGTGCTGTTCCGCCCCACCAAGGTGCGCCAGGAATGCGAGACCTGCGGTCTGGTGCTGCATGATGCCGATGCGGTGCATTGCAAGCATTGCGGCGCGCCGATCCATATCCGCACCGAAGGGCAGGTCTGAACCGGAGGGGCCAGGGAAAGGCGGGCGGCGGGGCTGTCCCCGCGCCGCCCGTGCCCGGGGTCAGCTGTCTTCGAGGATGGTCTCGAACCCTTCGAAGCTGGGCGGGCCCATCAGGGCGTCCTTGGTCTTGCTGTTGCCGGCGTTCTTGTGGGCATCGCGGAACTGCTCGGACTTGGTCCAGGCCTCGAAGGCCTCCTTGCTGTCCCAGACGGTATGCGAGGAATACAGGCGGTGATCCTCGGCCGCCGGGCCGCGCAGCATCCGGAATTCGACGAAGCCGGGCATTTCCTTCAGGCGGCTTTCGCGGCTGGCCCAGATGTCTTCAAAGGTGGCCTCATGGCCGGGGCGCACCTTGAATCGGTTCATGGCAATGAATTGCATGTCGCTGTCTTTCACTGATGTGGGGGAGGGCGGGCAGGACGCGACAGGGCGCCGGGCTGGCATCATCCGGGATATGGACCCAGTCCCGCCGTGGGGTCAAGGGGCCGAGACGACGCGCCCGGTCCTGGCCCCCCGGGGCCTCCGGCGCGCGCGCCTGCACCTTTCACCGGGCCGAAAATACTCGAAAGCTTCCTCGACCAACGGGCGCGCGGCCCGATCCGGCGCGCCTGCCCCGCAGGCAGCCCGCAAAACAAGGCGAAACCGCCAAAAGACGCTTTCCTTCACGCAGGAATCCCTGTAAGGGCGCGGGACTTGAACGCGGGTATACAGCCTTGGAGGATACCCGCCCCATTAGGAGAATACAAAATGGCTGGAGAAATTCCTGATCTCGTGGCCCAGGAACGTGCGGGGACGGGCAAGGGCGCCGCTCGCGCAGCACGTCGTGCTGGCATGGTTCCGGGTGTGGTTTACGGTGGCGACGCCGAGCCGCTGGCAATCGAACTGCCCTTCAACGATCTGCTGACGCGCCTGAAGAAAGGCCGCTTCCTGGCGACCCTGTTCAACCTGAAGGTTGAAGGCCAGGACGACGTCCGCGTGATCTGCCGCGGCGTGCAGCGCGACGTGGTCAAGGACCTGCCGACCCACGTCGATTTCATGCGCCTGCGTCGCACCACCCGCGTGAACCTGCACATCCCCGTCGAGTTCGTGAACCACGCGGCGGCCCCCGGCCTGAAGAAGGGCGGCGTGCTGACCGTGGTCCGTGCCGATGTCGACCTGTCGGTCATCGCCGGTGACATCCCCGATCACATCACCGTCGACCTGACCGGTGCCCAGATCGGTGACACCATCACCATCAGCCAGGTTACCCTGCCCGAAGGCGTGAAGCCGGTCATCGACCGCGACTTCGTCATCGCCAACATCACCGCCCCCTCCGGCCTGAAGTCCGCCGAGGACGAGGCTGAAGAGGGTGAAGAGGGCGGCGAGGAGTAATCCCGCCGGGCGCCCCAGGGCGCCCCTGCCGAAAGATCCGGGGCCGTCGCAGCGATGCGGCGGCCCTTTTGCTTTGGCCGGGGCCTCTGCGGGGTCTCCCGCCCCGCAACGGGCGGCGCTGGACCGGACCGGGCCAAGCAGCTACACCGCTGTCAGCAAACAGGAGGTCCCATGCAGCTTTTTGTCGGTCTCGGAAATCCCGGTGGCAAGTACGCCGGCAACCGTCACAATATCGGCTTCATGGCACTGGACCGGATCGCCGAAGACCACGGGTTCGGCCCCTGGAAGGGCAAGTTCCAGGGCGAGATCGCCGAGGGGATGCTGGGCCGCGAGAAGGTGCTGCTGCTGAAGCCCGCGACCTTCATGAACAACTCGGGCCAGTCCGTGGGCGAGGCGATGCGCTTTTACAAGCTGACCCCGGCCGATGTGACCGTCTTCCATGACGAGCTGGACCTGGCGCCGGGCAAGCTGCGGCTGAAACAGGGCGGCGGGCACGCGGGCCATAACGGGCTGCGCTCGATCCATCAGCATATCGGGCCCGAGTATCAGCGCGTGCGCATGGGCGTCGGCCACCCGGGCCACAAGGACAAGGTCGCCCCCTATGTGCTGGCGGATTTCGCCAAGGCCGATCAGGGCTGGCTGGACGACCTGCTGCGCGGCTGCACCGATGGCGCGCCCAGCCTGGCCGAGGGCGACGGGCCCCGCTTCCTCAACGCCGTGGCCCTGCGCGTGGCCCCGCCGCGCAACAAGGACAGGCCCGCCGCCCCTGCGGCGCCCGCGGGCAGCCAGGCCGCCGTGGCCCAGAAGGCACAGCAGATGAAGGCCAGCGCCGAGGCCCGCGACCGCCGCACCCCGCTGCAAAAGCTGAAGGACAAGTTCCGGTGACCGCCCCCGTCGCCCCCTGGCAGGATCATTTCGCCCATCAGGCCCGCTCTTGCGAGGGACTGGGCTCACCCTTCACCGCCCGCCTGCTGCGCCTGCTGGCCGCACGGATGCGCGGCGGGGCCGTGGCCTCGCGCATCGCCCGCTGGGCGCCCGAGGCCCTGGGCCCCGACGCCGTGGCCCTGCGCCTGGCGGGCGGGCTGCACGCCCTGGTGCTGATGCAGGCGGACCGGGCGCTGGCGGCGGTCTATCCGCCGCACCGCGCCGGGGACGAGGCCCTGTGGGAGGCGCTGGCCCCCGCGCTGAGGGCCCATCAGGCACATCTGCTGCACTGGCTCGACAGCGCGCCGCAAACCAATGAGATCCGCCGCTCGGCCGGTCTGATCCTGGCGGCGCAGCAGTTGGCGGTCCAGTTTCCCGGCCTGCCCCTGCGCCTGTCCGAACTGGGCGCCTCAGCGGGGCTGAACCTGCAATTCGACCGCTACGCGCTGCAAATCGGCGGCCAAAGCTGGGGGGCGACGGATCCGGTGCTGACCCTGACGCCGGACTGGGACGGCCCCCTGCCGCCCGCCGCCCCGGTGCAGGTGGCCGAGGCGCGGGGCGTCGACCTGAACCCGCTCGATCCCGGCGCGCCCGAGGATGTGCTGCGCCTGCGCAGCTACCTCTGGGCCGATCAGCCCGACCGCCGCGCCCGCCTCGACGCAGCCCTGGCGGTGGCGACCCCTCGCGTCGATCGCGGCGATGCCGCCGCCTGGCTGGCCGCGCGCCTGGCCCGGCCCGCCGAGGGACAGTTGCACCTCGTCTATCACACCATCGCCTGGCAGTATTTCCCCGAGGCCACCAAAACCGCCTGCCTGGCCAGCCTGGCCGAGGCCGGCGCCCGCGCCACCACCCGCGCCCCCCTGGCCCGGCTGGCCTTCGAGGCCGACGGCGCGGGCCCCGGCGCCGGGCTGACCCTGACCACCTGGGCCGAGGGCCGCGAGGAAACCCGCGCCCTGGGCCGGATGGATTTCCACGGCCGCTGGCTCACCGCCGTCTGAGGCCTCGCGAAGGGCCCCGCCCCCTGCTAGGCTGGCGCCCAGAGCAGCAGAAAGGCCGCACCAGATGGACAAGGACCCCGCAGTCAACGCGCTCGGCGGCGCATTGGAACCCTGTTCGACCCATCCGGTGACCGGTTTCTTCCGCGACGGCCACTGCAACACCTGCGCCCAGGATCAGGGCAGCCATACGGTCTGCGCGGTGATGACGGCAGAGTTCCTGGCCTATTCGAAATATGTCGGCAACGACCTCACCACGCCGATCCCCGAGTTCCAGTTCCCCGGGTTGCGCCCCGGCGACCGCTGGTGCCTCTGCGCCGCGCGCTTCCTGCAAGCCCATGACGAGGGCTGCGCGCCCCAGGTGCGGCTGGCCGCCACCCATATCCGCGCCCTGGAGGTCGTGCCGCTGGAGGTGCTGCGCCTCTACGACGCCGAAGGCTGACCGACCCGGCCCTGAAGGGCGCTCCGGCCCCACGGAAGCACGCCCGCCCATCCTGAAGGCTGAAAATACTCCGGGGGGAATTGCGTCGCAGACGCAAGGGGGGCAGCGCCCCCTGCCTTCCGACACCCGCCCCCACGGCCAAAAATGCGGCACCTGTCCCCCTGCGGCCACCCTGTGCAGGGATGCGCAGCCTGGGCTTTCCACACGATTTCAACCCCTTGCGCCACCGGTGCCGCCAAGACACCGGGCGGGCGCTATTGAACTTCCCCGTTCAGCTTCGCAGATGCAGGGCCAACAACACGCAATGACGGAGCCCCTCCCATGCTCAACGATGCCCTGACCTGGCGCTATGCCACCAAGAAGATGGACCCGACGAAAGCGGTCCCCGAAGAGAAGGTCGCCAAGATCGTCGAGGCGATCCAGATGGCCCCCACCTCTTCCGGCACCCAGCCTTTCGAGCTGTTCGTGGTCAAAAACCCCGAGATCCGCGCCCGGCTGCGCGCCGCCGCCTGGGATCAGGCGCAGCTGACCGATGGTTCGCACGTCCTGGTCTTCGCCGCCTGGGACAACTACACGCCCGAACGAATCGACGCGGTGCTGGCCCAGGCCGAGGCCGAACGCGGCACCAATCCCGGCCTTCAAGCCTATTACGAGCGGCTGAAATCCATGTACCTGCCGCGCCCGGCCGAGGTGAACCACGACCACGCCGCGCGCCAGGCCTATATCGCCCTGGGCTTCGCCCTGGCCGCCGCCGCCGAACTGCGGGTCGATTCCACCCCGATGGAAGGCTTCGATGCCGATCAGGTCGACGAGATCCTGGGCCTGAAGGAAAAGGGCCTGCACGCGGCGCTGATCCTGCCCCTGGGCTACCGCGATGAAACGGGCGGCGACTGGCTTCTGCCGATGAAGAAGGTCCGCAAACCGCTGGACGAACTGGTGCACGAGATCGCCTGACCCGGGGTCCCTTTCCGGGCCCGGATCCGCCCCCTGCCCCGGTCTTTCGCCGCAGCGCGGCAAGGCCCCGGCGGGGCGGATCCGATGATCTCTCAACCAATGGGCGGGGCGCAACCGTGGTTTTGCCCTTCCCAAGCCCCGGCTCTTCCGCTAAGGAAGTCGCATGATGACCCAGGCCCATATCCCCGCTGCTGCGCGCCCCCTTTCGGGCGCCGCTCTGCGTGCCGGTCTGCTTCTCCTACTCCGCCTCTGAGCGTGCCCGTTTGGCGCGACGTGCTCAGAGGACATGCCTTTCGCGCCGAGGCTTCAGGAGAATGAAAGAGAGATTCCAATGACTTCCACCATTATGCCCAGCGACGCAGGTCGCGTGCTTATCTTCGACACCACCCTTCGTGACGGCGAACAATCGCCCGGCGCGACCATGTCCCACGAGGAAAAGCTGGAGATTGCCCAGCTTCTGGACGAGATGGGCGTGGACATCATCGAGGCGGGCTTCCCGATCGCTTCCGAAGGCGATTTCAACGCCGTCAGCGAGATCGCCAAGAACGCGGTCAACTCGACGATCTGCGGCCTGAGCCGCGCCAATTTCAAGGATATCGACCGCTGCTGGGAGGCCGTGAAACACGCCCGCTCGCCGCGGATCCATACCTTCATCGGCACCTCGCCCCTGCACCGCGCCATTCCCAACCTGTCGATGGACGAGATGGCCGAGCGGATCCACGAGACGGTGACCCATGCCCGCAACCTTTGCGACAACGTGCAATGGTCGCCGATGGACGCGATCCGCACCGAGCATGACTATCTCTGCCGCGTGGTCGAGATCGCCATCAAGGCCGGGGCCACCACCATCAACATCCCCGACACCGTCGGCTACACCACGCCGCGCGAATCCGCCGACATCATCCGGATGCTGCTGGAACGCGTGCCGGGCGCCGATGAGGTGATCTTTGCCACCCATTGCCACAACGACCTTGGCATGGCGACGGCCAACAGCCTGGCGGCCGTCGAGGCGGGCGCGCGGCAGATCGAATGCACGATCAACGGGTTGGGCGAACGCGCCGGCAACACCGCCCTGGAAGAGGTGGTGATGGCCCTGAAGGTGCGCCATGACGTGATGCCCTACACCACCGGCGTGGACAGCACCAAGATCATGAACATCTCGCGCCGCGTCTCGGCTGTCTCGGGTTTCCCGGTGCAGTTCAACAAGGCCATCGTCGGCAAGAACGCCTTCGCGCACGAATCGGGCATCCACCAGGACGGGATGCTGAAGAACGCCGAGACCTTCGAGATCATGCGCCCCGAGGATGTGGGCCTGGCCGCCACCAACCTGGTGATGGGCAAGCACTCGGGCCGGGCCGCGCTGAAGGACAAGCTGCGCCAGCTTGGCGTCGAAGTGGCCGACAACCAGCTGATGGACATCTTCACCCGGTTCAAGGACCTCGCCGACCGCAAGAAGGAAGTCTATGACGACGACATCCTGGCCCTGGTCCGCGTCTCCGACGATGCCACGCCGGATCACCTTCAGCTGAAGGACCTCGTGGTGGTCTGCGGCACCGGCGGCCAGTCGGCCGACATGACGATGATCGTCGACGGCGTGGAAAAGACCGCCAAGACCACCGGCGACGGCCCGGTCGACGCGGCCTTCAACGCGGTGAAGGAAATCTTCCCGCATGACGCCAAGCTGGAGCTGTACCAGGTCAGCGCCGTGACCAAGGGCACCGACGCCCAGGCCACCGTTTCGGTCCGCCTGAACGAGGAAGGCCGCATCGTCACCGGCTCGAACGCCGATACCGACACCGTGGTGGCCAGCGTGAAGGCCTATATCCACGCGCTGAACCGGCTGATCGTGCGCCGCTCGAAGGTGGGCGCCGGGGCCGACACGCGCGAGATCAACTACAAGGACGCGGGCTGACCCCGCAGCAGCCCTTGTCGCGACAGACGAAAGCCCCGGACCGCGCGTCCGGGGCTTTTTCCTTGGGCCCGCCGGGTCTGCGGCAGGGCCGACAGATGGGCTGCGCGCTGACCCTCCGGGCGGTGCGACCCGCCGGAACGATCAGCGCGCAAGCAGACAGGGAAACCCGAGACCGAAGAAACAGGGCACTCGCCACCGTTCGGATCCCTCTGCTGCAACCCTGCGCAGCCCTTCTCAGGCGGGGCATCCATTCGGCAACGAATTGCGCAGGGGCGGGATTGCGAATTTGCGCAACTGTGGCGCGCAAGCCGCGCCCTGGTGTGAAAGTTGCGCAGGCCGCGCCCCAAGGGCCGGTGGCCCCTCAGCCGGTGACGACGCGGAACTCGGCCGGGGCGCTCTTTTCGATCACCACGCGGGCATTGGGCAGGTCGTTGCCCGCCACCTTGGCCCGCGCCTCGGCCTCGGGCAGGCCCAGGTCCAGCCAGCGGCGCATCAGCCGCGCCTCCAGCACCGGCAGCGGGCAGGACAGGGCGACGGTCAGGTCAAAGACCGGGCGCAGCGCGTCCCAGGGGGCGCGGTTCAGCAGCAGGTAGTTGCCCTCGACCAGCAGAACCCGGGTCTGCGCCGCGATGATCCGGGCCGAGCCGCGCGACAGGTCCAGCGCCCGATCGAAGACCGGCACCGTGACATCGCCTGCCCCGGGCGCGGCCAGGGCGGCCAGGGTGCGGGCGAAGCCGTCGGTATCGAAGGTCTCGGGCGCCCCCTTGCGGGGCCGCAGCCCGCGCGCCTCCAGCACCGCATTGTCGTAGTGAAAGCCGTCCATCGGCAGGATCTCGGTCGCCAGCCCGCGCGCCCGCAGGCTATCGCGCAGGGGCTCGACGATGGTCGACTTGCCCGCGCCGGGCGGCCCGGCCAGGGCCAGGATCAGCCGCGCATCGCGCGCCTCGGCCCGGGCCGCCACCTCTGCCGCCAGGGCGGCGGGGGTCAGCGTGACCGGCGCGGTCAATGCGCCGCCCGGGGACGGAAGAGGGGCGAGACGGCGCTCCAGGCCATCACCACCACGGCGCCGACCAAGAGGCCCACCACCCCGTCCAGCGCGGCGGTCGCCCCCCATTCGGTGGCCCCCTGCCAGCCCTCGGGCACGCCCGCGGCCGCGCCCAGGGCCAGGTGGTGAATCGTGTCATAGGGCCAGTGCCAGCCCAACTCGTGCAGCCCGTGCACGATGATCGACCCGCCGACCCAGATCATCGCCGCCGTGCCGACGATGGTCAGCAGCCGCAGCAGCGCCGGCATCCCGCGCACGATCATCCGGCCCAGCCAGCGGGTCACCCCCAACCGCCCGGAAGAGGCCATCAGCAGACCCAGGTCATCGGCCTTCACGATCACCGCCACGGCGCCATAGACCACCAGCGTGATGATCACCCCCGCCACCGCCAGCGCCCCGGCCTCCATCCAGAAGGTCAGATCGGGCGGCAGGGCCGACAGGGTGATGGTCATGATCTCGGCCGACAGGATGAAATCCGTCTTGATGGCGCCCTGCACCTTCTGCTCTTCTAGGCCGATCTCGCCATGGGTCTTCTTCTCGACCTGTTCGGCGACATCGTGGTGCGCCGGGCTGAGGACGTGCCAGATCTTCTCGGCGCCCTCGAACGACAGATATCCCCCGCCGATCATCAGCAGCGGATAGATCAGCATCGGCGCGAAGGCCGCCAGCAGCAGCGCCACCGGCAAGAGCAGCACCAGCTTGTTGAACAGCGACCCGCGGGCGATCTTCCACACGATGGGCAATTCGCGCTCGGCCGAGAAGCCTTGGACGTATTTCGGCGTCACCGCCGCATCGTCGATCAGCGCGCCGGTGGCCTTGGTCGAGGCCTTCACCGCCTGCCCCACCACGTCGTCCACCGACGAGGCCGCCACCTTGGCGATCGCCGCCACATCGTCGAGAAGTGCCAGAAGTCCGCTCATGCCCCATCCTTTCGGTGCTCTGCGCCGGAAGATAGCGCGCCCACCCCGCAGCACCACCGGAAAACGTCCGCAGCCCCGGCCCCGGCAGGCGCCCGCCCCGCGTGCCCCCTTGATAGACTGCCGAGAAACCTTGCGTTTTCCAAGGCTTGCCGATCATCTGGCGCATAGCCCCTCTGCACCGATGCGCCCTGTACGCCCCGGCGCCCAGCCCCTATCTGAAACGAGGGGAGCGCAACAACGGAGGCCCGAGATGCCGCAACACACCCCCGAGGGAATGGATCTGACCCTCAGAACCCTGGCCATGCCCGCCGATACCAACGCCGCGGGCGACATCTTCGGCGGTTGGGTGATGAGCCAGATGGACCTGGCCGCGGCGATCCGCGCCAATGAGCGTTGCAATGGCCGCACGGTGACCATCGCCGCCGATCAGATCATCTTCAAGAAGCCGGTGAAGGTGGGGGATACCCTGTGTGTCTACACCGCCGTCGACCATGTCGGGCGCACCTCGATGGTGATCCGCATCGAGGTCTGGGCCCGGCGCGCCTATTCCGCCCTGCGCGAGCATGTGACCGAGGCGAAGTTCACCATGGTCGCCGTGGATGACGCAGGCAAGGCGCGCCCCGTGGATGCCCCCGCCGGGGCCTGAGACAGGCCCGCGCGGTCACATCACCCGCGCCGGCACCCCCGCGACCTTGGCCCCCGGGGCCACGTCGCGGGTGACCACGGCCCCTGCGGCCACGATGGCCCCGTCGCCGATGGTCACGCCCCCCAGCACGATGGCCCCGGCGCCGATCCAGACATCGGCGCCCAGGGTGATGGGCCGGGCGATCTCTTGCCCCGCGCCGCGCAACTGCGGGTCGTGGTGGTGTTCGGGGCACAGCAGCTTCACCTGCGGACCCAGCATGGTGCGGGCGCCGATGCGCACCTCGGCGCAGTCCAGCACCACGCAGCCGCTGTTCATGTAGACCCCGGGCGCCAGATACAGGTTGAACCCGTAGGCACAGTGAAAGGGCGCCTCCAGAAAGGCCCCCTCGGCAGCGCCCAGCAGGTCGCGCAGCGCGGGCGCCATGGCGCCGCGCGCGTCGGGATCCAGGGTGTTATGCGCCCAGCAGGCGCGCCGAGCAGGGGCGCGCAGGGCGTCGATCTCGGGATCCATGCCGTCGTACCAGGTGCTGCCCGCGCGGAACTTCTCCAGCTCGCTACACCCGTCACCCGTTATCCCGTCGCCACTCATCCCGCCGCCTCTGCGAAAAGCGCCGTCAGCCGGGCGGCCTCTTCCTCGGTGCCGAAGGGCGTGTTCACCACGAACATCCCCGAGCCGACCATGCCGTGCCCTTCGCGGGCAGGGGGAAAGCGCACCTCGCTTTTCAGCACCTTGGGCAGGTCCAACCCCTCCAGCGCGCGCAGCATGGGCGCATGGCGGGCGTCGCGCAGGATCGGATACCAGATCGCCACCACGCCTACGTTCCAGACCCGGTGCAGCTTTTTCACGAAATCCGCCATGCGGTCGTATTCGCCCTTCACCTCATAGGCGGGATCCACCAGCAGCAGGCCCCGGCGCGGCTCTGGCGGGCAGATCGACAGGGCCATCTCATAGCCGTCCTGAAGATGCACCCGGGCCCGGCGCCCCATGGCGGCGCGCAGGGCGGCGCCTTCCTGGGGGTGCAGCTCTGCCAGGTGCAGGCTGTCGCCCGCGCGCAGCAACTCGGCCGCGATCAGGGGCGAGCCGGGATAGGCCCGCGCCCCATGGGCCGCGCGCACCCGCGCCAGCACCTGGCGATAGGGATGATCGGCGGGCAGGCGCGCCGCCAAACGGCCCACCCCCGCCGCCGCCTCGCCGGTCTTCAGCGCCTCGGCACTGTCCAGATCGTAAAGGGCGCGGCCCGAATGGGTTTCCAGATAGCTCAGCGGCTTGGGTTTTTCCGTCAGCCGCGCCAGCATCGCCGCCAGCAGGGCGTGCTTGTGCAGGTCGGCGGCATTTCCGGCGTGGTAGATGTGTTGATAGGACAGCATGTCCCCCGATACGACGCGGCCCGCCGCACGGCAATCCCCGGCGCGCCCCGCCGGACCCCGGCGCCGCCTTCGCGGGCATCACGACGAGATGATGGGTAGACACGGCAAAATGGCGCTTATTCGTGCAGGGGCGCCCCTTTCCACGCGCCCCGGCACTGAATATAAGGGCGAACGATCAGGACGTCGCCGGGGGCGTGACTCCTGCGGGGCCATCACTATCGGGACGCGACATGGGAATTTTTGACAAGATGCCGGGGCTCTTCTCCTCGGACATGGCGATCGACCTCGGCACGGCGAATACGCTGGTCTACGTGAAGGGCCGCGGCGTGATCCTGTCCGAACCCTCGGTGGTCGCCTATCACGTCAAGGACGGCGTGAAGAAGGTGCTGGCCGTGGGCGAGGATGCCAAGCTGATGCTGGGCCGGACGCCGGGCAGCATCGAGGCCATCCGCCCGATGCGCGAAGGCGTGATCGCCGATTTCGACGTCGCCGAAGAGATGATCAAGCACTTCATCCGCAAGGTACACAAGCGGTCTACCTTCTCGAAGCCGAAGATCATCGTCTGCGTCCCCCATGGCGCCACCCCGGTTGAGAAACGCGCGATCCGCCAGTCGGTCCTGTCGGCCGGGGCCCGCCGTGCGGGCCTGATCGCCGAACCCATCGCGGCGGCCATCGGCGCCGGGATGCCCATCACCGACCCCACCGGCAACATGGTTGTCGACATCGGCGGCGGCACCACCGAGGTGGCCGTTCTGTCGCTGGGCGACATCGTCTATGCCCGCTCGGTCCGCGTCGGCGGCGACCGGATGGACGAGGCGATCATCAGCTACCTGCGCCGCCAGCAGAACCTGTTGATCGGCGAATCGACCGCCGAGCGCATCAAGACCTCGATCGGCACCGCCCGGATGCCCGACGACGGGCGCGGCGCCTCGATGCAGGTGCGCGGTCGCGACCTGCTGAACGGTGTGCCCAAGGAAACCGAGATCACCCAGGCCCAGGTGGCCGAGGCGCTGGCCGAACCCGTGCAGCAGATCTGCGAAGCGGTGATGACCGCGCTTGAGGCCACGCCCCCGGACCTGGCCGCCGACATCGTCGACCGCGGCGTCATGCTGACCGGCGGCGGCGCCCTGCTGGGCGACCTGGACCTGGCCCTGCGCGAGCAGACCGGCCTGGGCGTGTCGATCGCTGACGAAAGCTTGAACTGCGTGGCTCTCGGCACCGGCAAGGCGCTGGAGTATGAAAAGCAGCTGCGCCACGCGATTGACTACGACAGCTGAGCGCCCGAAGCTGAGGACCTGACAACGGGCCTCGCACGGGCCGTTTCCCTGTCTTTCTGGGGGTCCATATGGCCAAGGACAGATCACAGGACGAGGACTATATCACCCCGCTCCGGCGGTTGATCCTGTCCGTGATCTTGCTGCTGCTGATCGCGATCTTCCTGGTCTGGCGCATCGACAGCCCGCGCGTCGAACGCTTCCGCGCCCAGGTGATCGACCGGGTGATGCCCTCGATGGACTGGGCCATGGCGCCGGTGACCGGCGCGGTGAACCTGGTGCGCGATTTCCAAAGCTACCAGCGCATCGTCGAACAGAACAACGAGCTGCGCCGCGAGTTGCAGCAGATGAAGGCCTGGAAAGAGGCCGCGCTTCAGCTGGAACAGGAAAACGCCCGACTGCTGGATCTGAACAACGTGCAGCTGGATCCGCGGCTGACCTATATCACCGGGGTGGTGATGGCCGATGCGGGCTCGCCCTACCGGCAGTCGGTGCTGCTGAACATCGGCGCCCGCGACGGCATCGTCGACGGCTGGGCGGCGATGGACGGGATCGGCCTGGTGGGCCGGATCTCGGGGGTTGGGGCGAAGATCAGCCGGGTGATCCTGCTGACCGACACCTCCTCGCGGCTGCCGGTGACGATCCAGCCCTCGGGCCAGACCGCCATGGTGATGGGCGACAATACCGCCGCCCCGGCGCTGGATTTCATCGAGGACAACGACCTTGTGCGCCCCGGCGACCGGGTGGTCAGTTCGGGCGACGGCGGGGTCTTCCCGGCGGGGCTCTTGGTTGGCCAGGTGGCCGAGGACAAGTCGGGCCGCCTGCGGGTGCGCCTGTCGGCGGATTACGAACGGCTGGAATTCCTGCGGGTGCTGCGCCACCTGGGCACCGAAGCCCTGAGCCAGCCGGGCGGCATGATCCTGCCCGGCGGCAGCGCCGCCCTGCCCCCCATGCCCGCCCCCGAAGAGGGCGCGGCAGCGCCCGAGGAGGGAGCCGCCCTGCCCGAGGCCCTGCCCATGGCCGCCGGAGGGGTCGATGGCTGACGCGATCCGCACCTCGGCCACCCGGCAATGGGCCCTGCGCGGCGCCTATGCGGCGCTGTGCCTGGGGCTGATCATGCTGTCGCTGCTGCCGCTGCAAACCGTGCCGCGCCTCTGGGCCGGGCCCGACCTTCTGCTGGGGCTGACCCTGGTCTGGTCGCTGCGCCGCCCGGAACTGGCACCGCTGCCGCTGATCGCCGCCATCTTCCTGCTGTCGGACCTGTTGCAGATGCGCCCGCCCGGCCTGATGGCCGCCATCGCCACCTATGTGATCTACCGCACGCAGCGCCGGGCCCGCACCATGCGCGACCGCACCTTCGCCACCGAATGGCTGACCGCCGCCGTGGCCGCCGCCTGCGTCCTGCTGGGCTACTGGCTGGCGCTTGGCCTGTTCTTCCTCGACAAGCCCCCCTTGCCCGTGACCCTGTCGCAGTTGGTCATGACCGCCCTTTTCCACCCGATCCTCGCCGCCCTTTCGGCCGCCTTCTTCGGCCTGCGCCGCGCGGCCCTGGGCGAGGTCGACAGCCTGGGACACCGGATATGAGCGCTCGTACCCCTCGCGATCAACAGGTCTCGGGCCGCCGCCTGACCCGCCGCGCCGCCCTGCTGGGGGGTGTGCAGCTTGGCTTCATGGGGCTTCTGGGCTGGCGGATGCGCCACCTTCAGGTCGACCAGGCCGACCAGTTCCGGATGCTGGCCGAGGAAAACCGCATCAACCTGCGCCTGATCCCGCCCGCACGGGGCGAGATCTTCGACCGCAACGGCATGGCCATTGCCCGCAACGAACCGGCCTACCGGATCACCATCGTGCGCGAGGATGCGGGCGATGTGGACAGCGTGTTGGCGCGGCTGTCGCAGCTGATCCCGCTGGACCCCGACGACCTGGAGCGCGCCCGGGCCGAGATGGACCGGTCCGCCCCCTTCCTGCCCATCACCCTGGCCGAGAGGGTCAGCTGGGAAGACGTCAGCAAGATCGCGGTCAACACCCCCGCCCTGCCCGGAATCACCCCGGATGTGGGCCTGTCGCGCTTCTACCCGCTGGGCCAGGATTTCGCCCATGTGGTGGGCTATGTGGGCCCCGTGTCCGACTACGACCTGTCGAAGATCGAAGACCCCGACCCGGTGCTGCGCATCCCGCGTTTCCAGATCGGCAAGGTGGGCCTTGAGGCGCGGATGGAAGACAACCTGCGCGGCTCGGCCGGCACCCGCCGGGTCGAGGTCAACGCCGTGGGCCGGGTGATGCGCGAGCTGGACCGCCAGGAAGGCCAGGCCGGGGCCAACCTGCAACTGACCACCGATGTGATGTTGCAGAACTACGTCCAGGCCCGCCTGGGCGAGGAAAGCGCGGCGGCGGTGGTGATCGACACCACCAATGGCGACCTGCTGGCCGTCGGCTCGGCCCCCAGTTTCGACCCCAACCTTTTCGTGCGCGGCATCTCGGTCAGCGACTACCGCGCCCTGACCCAGAACGATCACCGCCCGCTGGCGGCGAAATCGGTGCAGGGCATCTACCCGCCCGGCTCGACCTTCAAGATGGTGGTGGCCCTGGCGGCCCTGGAAGACGGGCAGCTGACCCCGGAAGAAACCTTCTGGTGCGGTGGCTACCTGGAGGTGGCGAACCGCCGCTTCCACTGCTGGAAACGCGGCGGCCACGGCCATGTGAACCTGGCCCAGTCCCTGCGCGAAAGCTGCGACGTCTTCTATTACGAGGTCGCCAGCCGCGTCGGCATCGAGAAGATCTCGGCCATGGCCAACCGGCTGGGCCTGGGCATCCGCCACGACCTGCCGCTGTCGGCGGTGGCCTCGGGGCTGGCGCCCACCAAGGCCTGGAAAAAGGAAGTGCGGGGCGAGGACTGGCTGATCGGCGACACGGTCAACGCCTCGATCGGCCAGGGATTCGTGCTGGCCTCGCCGCTGCAACTGGCGGTGATGACCGCGCGGGTGGCGACGGGGCGCATGGTCACGCCACGGCTGATCAAGTCGATCGACGGGGTCGAACAGCCCTCCGGCTCGGGCGAGAGCCTGGGGCTGAACCCGATGCATCTGAACTATGTGCGCAACGGCATGTACGAAGTGTCCAACAGCCGCAAGGGCACCGGCTATTCCAGCCGGATCATCGCCGAAGAGATGCGCATGGCGGGCAAGTCGGGCACCAGCCAGGTGCGCAACATCACCGCCGCCGAACGCGCGGCGGGGGTCACCTCGAACGACGATCTGCCCTGGGAACGGCGCGACCACGCCCTGTGGGTGGATTTCGCCCCCTATGACGACCCCAAGGTCGCCGTGGCGGTGGTGGTGGAACATGGCGGCGGCGGCTCGTCGGTGGCGGCGCCCATCGCCCGCGACATCACCCTACAGGCGCTGTACCAGGGCGATCCGCCGCTGGACGCCTACCCCGCCAAGGATCGCGACCGGATCGCCGCGCAGCAGGAACGCCTGCGCGCCCTGCGCCCCGATCTGGACCAGGACACGAAGAGCCGCGCATGAGTTATCTTGAATATGCCGTCAAGACGACGCCCACCGGCCTGCGCAAGGTGCTGTACCTGAACTGGCCGCTGGTGCTGCTGCTGACCGCCGTGGCCTCGGTGGGGTTCCTGATGCTCTATTCCGTCGCCGGTGGCAGCCTGTCGCCCTGGGCCGAACCGCAGATGAAGCGCTTCGCCATGGGCCTGGTCGGCATGTTCGTCATCGCCATGGTGCCGGTGTGGTTCTGGCGCAATGTCTCGGGCGTGGCCTATGGGCTGTCGCTGCTCTTGCTGCTTTATGTCGAGTTCTTCGGCCATGTGGGCATGGGCGCCCAGCGCTGGATCAACCTGGGCTTCATGCGGCTGCAACCCTCCGAGCTGATGAAGATCTCGCTGGTGATGTTCCTGGCCGCCTATTACGACTGGCTGCCGATGAAGAAGGTCAGCCACCCCCTGTGGGTGCTGATCCCGGTGCTGATCATCCTGTTGCCCACCTTCCTGGTGGTGAAACAGCCCGACCTGGGCACCGCGATCCTGCTGCTGACCGGCGGCGGGGCGGTGATGTTCCTGGCGGGCGTCCACTGGGCCTATTTCGCCAGCGTGATCACCGGCGCCGTGGGCCTGGTCTGGGCGGTGTTCCAAAGCCGGGGCACCGACTGGCAGCTGATCAAGGATTACCAGTTCCGCCGCATCGACACCTTCCTTGACCCCTCCAAGGACCAGCTGGGCGCGGGCTATCACATCACCCAGTCGAAGATCGCCCTGGGCTCGGGCGGCTGGACCGGGCGGGGCTATATGCAGGGCACGCAATCGCGGCTGAACTTCCTGCCCGAGAAACACACCGACTTCATCTTCACCACCCTGGCCGAGGAATTCGGCTTTGTCGGCTCGGTCTCGCTGCTGGCGCTTTATGCGCTGATCATGGTCTTCTGCGTCGGCTCGGCGATGAACAACCAGAACCGCTATGCCTCGCTGATGACCCTGGGCATCGCCACCACCTTCTTCCTGTTCTTCGCGGTGAACATGTCCATGGTGATGGGCCTGGCGCCGGTGGTGGGCGTGCCGCTGCCGCTGGTCAGCTATGGCGGCTCTGCCATGCTGGTGCTGATGCTGGCCTTCGGCCTGGTGCAAAGCGCCCATATCCACAAGCCACGCTAAGGGCCGCGCTGACGGCCCTCTCCAGGCGCCGCCGCCCCTACCAAAGCGCGCGAAACAAGGGGCGCGGGGCCGTCAAACCCCTTGCCCTGCGGGGGGGCATCGCCTATACGCCGCCTGTCCGGGGCCGGAATCGGCCAGCCGGACCTGTCCCTTGTGGCCCATGGCCCCGCGTCTTCGGTGCGGCCGGTCGGGACAGAGCAAGCAAACGGCGACCTGTACCTCCGCCGGGCTGCCCCTGATCCGATCAGGGCCGGGACCCGGACGAAGAGCGGAGCTCTGGGGCGGAAATGACCTTCGCGGACCAACCGCGAGCAGATAGGAGACATGCGATGGACCTGATCGCACAGCTGGAAGCGGAACAGATCGCTTCCCTGGGGAAATCCATCCCCGATTTCAAAGCCGGTGACACGATCCGTGTCGGCTACAAGGTGACCGAAGGCACGCGCACCCGTGTGCAGAACTACGAAGGCGTCTGCATCAGCCGCAAGAATGGTTCGGGCATTGCCGGTTCGTTCACCGTCCGCAAGATTTCCTTCGGTGAAGGCGTGGAACGTGTGTTCCCGCTCTACTCGACCAACATCGACAGCATCGAAGTTGTGCGCCGCGGCCGCGTCCGTCGCGCCAAGCTGTACTACCTGCGTTCGCGTCGCGGTAAATCCGCCCGTATCGCGGAAGTCACCAACTACAAACCCAAAGCCGAAGCGTAAGGAGCCGCGTCATGAAAAAGGATACCCATCCCGACTACCACTTCATCGACGTGAAGATGACCGACGGCACGATCATCAAGATGCGTTCGACCTGGGGCAAGGAAGGCGACACCATGTCGCTGGACATCGACCCGACCGTGCACCCGGCCTGGACCGGCGGCAACTCGCGCCTGCTGGACGCCGGCGGCCGCGTGTCGAAGTTCAAGAACAAATACGCCGGCCTGGGCTTCTGATCGCCCCCGCCTCGTTTGTTTTGGAAAGGGCTCGCCATCGGCGGGCCCTTTTCGCATTCCGCGCGCCCGGTCCTGCCGGACCCGGCGGCGTCCGGGACACCCCCGCCCCTTGCCCCCGTACCGCGCCGGGGCTAGGCCCGTCGGGCCAGTACCACGCGGACCGACCCGATGACCCCAGCCATCCTTGCCCTGACCCTGATCGCCGGTGCCCTGCTGTGGCTGCCCAGGCTGCGCCACTGGCCCACCTGGCGCGCCATGGTCACGCCGCTGGCCTCGATCATCGGCTCGGGCTTTCTGGTGCTGGGGCCGATCCTGGCCCATGGCTTCGGCGCCTGGGCGCCCGCGATGATGGCCCTGCTGTGCCTGGCCGCCTGGGGGTTCGGCGCCGCGATCCGGGCCAATATCGCCCGGCTGGGCGACAGGCCCGGCCCAGAACCCCGGATCGAGCAGCTGGCCTCGGCCCTGCTGGCCTTCGCCTATGTGATCTCGGTCGCCTATTACCTGAACCTCTTCGGCAGTTTCGCGGTCAAGCTGGGCCCCTGGCAGGGCGAGACCCCCGCGCGGCTGGTCACCTCGGCCATCTTCGTGCTGATCCTGGGGCTGGGCTACGGGCGCGGCTTTGCCATGCTAGAGCGCGCCGAATACCTGACCGTGACCCTGAAGCTGGCGATCATCGCCGGGCTGCTGACCGGGCTGGCGATCTTCTTTGCCGGGGCGGCGCAGACCGACGCCCTGTTCCTGCCGCAGGGCGCCGAGCAGGGCTGGGGCGCGCTGACCCTGGGCTTTGGCCTGCTGGTGACGGTGCAGGGGTTCGAAACCTCGCGCTACCTGGGCGACAGCTATGACGCGGGCACGCGCATCCGGTCCATGCGCCTGGCGCAGGGGGTGGCGACGGCCATCTATGTGGTCTACGTGCTGCTGCTGGTCTATGCCCACCATGTGCCCGCAGGCGCCCTAAGCGAGACCGCGGTGATCGACATGATGCGCGACGTCTCGCCCCTCTTGCCGCTGATGCTGATCGGGGCGGCCCTGGCGGCACAGTTCAGCGCGGCGGTAGCCGATACCGGCGGCTCTGGCGGGCTGATCGCAGAGCTGAGCGGCCAACGCATCAGCGCCCGCCAGGGCTATCTGGTGCTGTGCCTGGCGGGCCTTGCCCTGACCTGGAGCGCGGATGTCTTCCAGATCATCTCTTACGCCTCGCGGGCCTTTGCCCTGTACTACATGGTGCAGACGGTGATCGCCGCCCGCCATGGGCAGGGGCCGCGCCGCGCCCTGTGGATCGCCCTGGCCGCGCTGGCCGCCGCCATCGCCCTTTTCGGCCAGCCGGTCGAGGGCTGAGCCGCGCACCTGCAGCGCCCCTGCGACCCCCAGGATGCAGTTGCAGAGAAATCGGTTTTCCTTCCCAGCGAGATCTTGCCGTCCCCGCCCCCGATCCCGTATGCGGAAGGAAAGAACCCGCGCCGCCCGAGGGTCGGCGCCCCCTCTCTTCCCGGGAACGCAACGTGGCACATATCATCGTCGTCGGTAACGAAAAGGGCGGGGCGGGCAAGTCCACCGTCTCTATGCATATCGGCACCGCGCTGGCCCGCATGGGGCACCGCGTGCACGCGTTCGATTTCGACCTGCGCCAGCGCAGCTTTGCCCGCTATACGGCCAACCGCATGGAAACGCTGAAGAAAGCCGGGCTCGACCTGCCTTCGCCGAAATTCTGCGAACTGCCCGAGGTGGACGCCAGCACCCTGAAGCCGGGCGAGAACATCTTCGACGCCCAGCTGGCCCGCGCGATGGAGCTGCACGAGCCGCAGGCGGATTTCATCCTGATCGACTGCCCCGGCTCGCACACCCGCCTCAGCCAGAACGCCCATTCGCTGGCCGATACCCTGGTGACGCCGCTGAACGACAGTTTCGTCGATTTCGACCTGCTGGCGCGGATCGACAGCGAGGGCGAAAAAATCCTTGGCCCCTCGGTCTATTCCGAGATGGTCTGGGCGGCGCGGCAGCTGCGCGCCAAGGCCGGGCTGAAGCCCATCGACTGGGTCGTGCTGCGCAACCGCGTCGGCGCCCAGGCGATGACCAACAAGAAGAAGATGGAAGCGGCGATCGAGCGGCTGGCAAAGCGCATCGGTTTCCGTGTCGCGCCCGGCTTCTCCGAGCGGGTGATCTTCCGCGAGCTGTTCCCCAAGGGGCTGACCCTGCTCGACCTGAAGGACATGGGCGTTTCCAGCCTGAACATTTCCAACATCGCCGCGCGGCAGGAAATGCGCGACCTGATCAAGGCCCTGGATCTGCCCGGGGTGAAGGTCGACTTCTAAGTCCCGCGCGCGCCCCCGGAGCCCCGGAAAGGACGCAGACATGACCGACGCCACCCGCCCCTACCGCCTGATGGCGCTGAACAATGCCTGGGCCAATGCCCGGTTCTATCACGCCATGCGCGGCATGGGTCCGGTCGAGTTCCGGCAAAAGCGGCCCGGGTTCTTCCCCACGCTGCGGGCGACGATGAACCATATCCATACGGTGGATCTCTACTATATCGACGCGCTGACCGGCGGCGGCCAGGGCGCGGCGCTGCGCGACCGCGCCGAGACCCGCGACGTGCCGACCCTGGCCCAGGCCCAGGCCGACAGCGACGCCAGGCTTTGTGCCTTCTGCGACGCGCTGACCCCCGAGGGGCTGGCCGAGACGCGGATCACCGAGCGCGACAGCGGCCCGGTGCCCGAGCGGGTCGAGATGCTGTTGCTGCACCTCTTCCAGCACCAGATCCACCATCGCGGTCAGGCCCATGTGCAGCTGCAAACCACCGGCATCCTGCCGCCGCAGCTGGACGAGTTTTATCTGGACTACGACCGCGCCCCCTCAGCCCTGGACTACCTGGGCTAGACCCGCGCGGCGACGAGACCGCCCCGGGATCAGCCTGCGCGGCGCTGGCGCCAGCCGCGCCGCAGGGCGTCCAGCAGCAGGGTGGCCAGGAACAGCAGCGCGGCCAGGCAAACCATGGTCGGCCCCGTGGGCGTGTCGAACCACAGCGACCCTTGAAGCCCCCCAAGCGCCGAGACCGCGCCGATGCCGGCGGCAGTCAGGGCCATCCCCTCGGGCGTTCTGGCGAAGGGCCGCGCGGCGGCGGCCGGGATGATCAGCAGCGCCGCGATCAGCAACGAGCCCACGACCTTGATTGCCACCGCCACCACCAGCGCCAAGGCCACGGTCAGCACCAGCTGCTCGCGCCGGGGATCCAGCCCAGAGGCCTGGGCCAGATCGGGGTTCAGCGTCGCCGTCAGCAGCGCCTGCCAGCGCCAGGCCAGCAGCCCCAGCACCAGCACCGCGCCGCCCCAGATGATCGCCAGATCGCCCTTCGAGACCGCCAGGATGTCACCGAAAAGATAGGCCATCAGGTCGATCCGCACGCCCGACAGGAAAGACACCGCCACCAGGCCAAAGGCGATCGCCGAATGGGCCAGCACCCCCAGAAGCGTGTCCATGGCAAAGCCCCGTCCCGACAGGGTCGAGACCAGCGTGGCCATCAGCAGTGACACCACCAGCACGCCGGAAAAGACCGACAGGTCGAAGGCCAGGGCCAGGGCCACCCCCAGGATTGCCGCATGGGCCGTGGCATCGCCGAAATAGGCCATGCGCCGCCAGACCACCAGGCAGCCCAAGGGGCCCGCCGCCAGCGCCACCCCCAGCCCGGCCAGGGCCGCGCGCAGCAGGAAATCGTCAAGCATCGGGGGCCTCGTGTGCGTGGTCGTGGTCATGATCATGGCCGCAGCCATCGTCGTGATGGTGGTCATGTTGGTGACGGTACAGCGCCAGCGCCCCCTGGGTACCGGTGCCGAAAAGCGCGCGGTATTCCGGCGCGCTGGCCACATGTTCGGGCGCGCCTTCGCAACAGACGTGATGGTTCAGGCAGATCACCCGGTCGGACGCCGCCATCACCACGTGCAATTCATGGCTGACCATCAGCACCCCGCAGTTCAGCTCGGCCCGCAGCCGTTCGATCAGCCGGTAGAAGGCGGCAGAGCCGGGCTGGTCCAGCCCCTGGGTGGCCTCGTCGAGGATCAGCAGGTCGGGGCGGGTCAGCAGGGCCCGGGCCAGCAGCACGCGCTGGAACTGGCCGCCCGACAGATCCGACATCTGCCGCCCCTCCAGGCCCGCGCCGCCCGCATGGGCCAGGGCCTCGGTCGCCTCGGCATCGCTGACCCGGTTGGGCAGCGACAGGAAGCGGCGGACGCTCATCGGCAGGGTCGGGTCGATATGCAGCTTTTGCGGCACATAGCCGATGCGCAGCCCCGGCGCGCGGGTCACCTTGCCCCGGCGCAGCGGCAGGGCGCCGATGATCACCCGCATCAGGGTGGATTTGCCCGAGCCGTTCGGGCCGACGATGGTGACGATCTCGCCCCGGTCGATGCGCAGGTCGACGCCGCTCAGCACCTCTTGCCCGCCCAGGGCGGCATGGGCGCCGGTCAGGCAGATCAGCGGCGCGGCGCTCACGCAGCGGCGCCGCGGCAATTGGGGCACAGCCCCTCGGCCTCGACCACGGCCCGTTCGATGACAAAGCCCAGCTCGGCCGCGCTTTCGCCCAGGCGCCCCTGGCGCATGTCCAGCTCGGCCTCGGCCACCTTGTCGCAGCTGCGGCAGATCAGGAAGGCGGGCGCATGATGGGCGCCGGGACAGGTGCAGGCGACGAAGGCGTTCAGCCGCTCGATCTTGTGGGCGAAGCCGTTCTTCACCAGGAAATCCAGGGCGCGATAGGCCACGGGGGGCTGGCTGCCCAGCCCCTCTTCGCGCAGCCGGTCGAGGATGTCATAGGCGCCAAGCGCCCGGTGCCCCTCCAGCAACAGCTCCAGCACGCGGCGCCGCACCGGGGTAAACTGCAACCCCTGCTCACGGCAGCGTTCATCCACCAGGGCCACCCCGTCGCGGATACAGGCCCCGTGATCATGCTTTGCGAAACCGCTCGACTCCATCGCCGCCTCCTTGGAAACTCGGCTCCTTGATATGTTATAGAGTCTCCGCTATCAAGCCGGTCAATGTTACATTGTAACGATCCTGAGATAGGGTGAGATAGGTAGAGCGATGATCCTCAAAGAGTTGAACAGCGCGGCCCTGGCATTGGCCGCCTCGGCCGGTTGGGCCGCCGCGGAGGTGCCGCAGGTGGTGACCGATATTGCCCCGGTCCATTCCCTGGCGGCCATGGTGATGGGCGATCTGGGCGCCCCCGACCTGGTGCTGCCGCCCGGCGCCTCGCCCCATGGCTACGCGATGCGCCCCTCGGCGGCGCGGGCCCTGCAAGAGGCCGATCTGGTCTTCTGGGTGGGCGAGGCGCTGACCCCCTGGCTGGCGCGCCCGCTGACCACCCTGCCCGACCACGGCCAAACCGTGGAACTGATGGAGCTGCCCGGGGTCACCCACCTGGCCTTCCGCCAGGGCGCCGAGCTGGAGGTGCACCACCTGCCCGGGCAGGAAGAGGACCACGACCATGAGGAAGGGCACGACCACGAGGACGGGCATGATCACGACGACGGGCACGACGAGGATCACGCAGAGCACGACGAGCACGTCGTTGAACCGGGCCATGAGGGCCATGTGCACGAAGGGCTGGACCCGCACGGCTGGCTTGACCCGGAAAACGCCCGTGTCTGGCTGACGGGCATGGCCGAGGCCCTGGCCGCCGCCGACCCCGAGAACGCCGCCACCTACCGCGCCAATGCCGAGGCCGCCCGCGCCGATCTGGCCGCCCAAAGCGCCCGCATCGCCGAAGAGCTGGCCGCCGCGGCGCCGATCCGCTTTCTGGTCTATCACGACGCCTACCAGTATTTCGAAAACCGCTTCGACCTGACCTCTGCCGGGGCGGTCACCGACAGCGACGCCACCGCCCCCAGTGCGGCCCGGGTCGCCGCCCTGCGCGACAAGGTCAGCGCGGCCGGGGTCGATTGCCTGTTCACCGAGCCGCAGTTCGGCGCCGGGCTGGCGGGCAGCGTCTTCGAGGAAAGCGACGGCAAGCTGGTCGAGATCGACCCGCTGGGCAGCGCCCTGTCGGCGGGTCCCGACCTTTACCCGGCGCTGCTGGAGGGCATGGCCAAAAGCTTCCTCACCTGCAAAGGCTGAGCCAGGCCCACCCCCGCGGAGGGGGTCCTACAAATGAAACCGCCCGCAGGATGACCCACGGACGGTTTCCCCCCAACGGGGGCCCGGTCCGGCGCCGCGCCTCGCGCGCCGGACCGGGCGATCTGGGGCCTCAGGCCGCTTGCAGCGTCTTGGCTGCGGCCTGTGCCTTGGCCTCGGGCTCTACCTGCGGGGCCGCCTTGGCCTCGGCCGTCTCGACAAGGGCCGCGTGCAGAAGCGTGATCGCCTTGTCCTCGGCCTCTTGCGCCACCAGGAACTGCACATCGACGCTGCCCGGCACATGCTGCACGGCCAGGCATTTGACGCCCCCTTCGCGCAGCGCGGTCAGCCCGCGTTCTGTCACATCCAGCCCCGCCAGCGACCGGCCGATGGCCGAGACCAGACCCAGGCGGTTGATCTTCAGGCTGGCATTGGGGAAGGCGGCGGACAGATCCCGCTCGACCCGGCGGATCGTCTTCAGCGGCGCATCCAGGTAGTGGGTGATCGTGTTGGCGTTGGACGCCTTGGACACGATGCGCACCTTGTGGCGCGCCAGCACCTCGAGGATCGTCTGGTCGTAGCCCTTCACGCCGACCATGTCCTGTTCGAAGACCTCCAGCGCGACCACGCCCAGCCCGGTGACGATGTCGACCGTGGCGGTCTCGGCCTCGGCCTCGTCGATCAGGGTGCCCGGATCCTGCGGCTCAAAGGCATTGGCCACCCGCAGCGAGATCCCCGCCTTGCGCAGGATCTTGGCCGCCTTGGGGTGGATCGCCTCCATCCCCAGGTTCGACAGCTGGTCGGCCACGTCGTAGTTGGTATGGCCCAGCTTGCGCACCGCCTCGGCGCCGACCAGGTTCGGGTCGGCCGAGGACAGGTGGAATTCCTTGTGGATGATCGCCTCGCCCGCGCCGGTGATGGCGGCGATATTGGCAAAGGTCACCTCGGAATAGCCGCGGTCGAACTCGCGCATCAGGCCCTCGGTGCACTGGGCATAGCCGGTGACGATGGGCAGTTCGGTTGCGAAATCGACCTGGTCGAAGCCCGCCTTGATGCGCTCTTCCAGGGTCAGCTCGCTTTCATCGCGCCAGCCGCTGAGGTCCACCAGGCGTGCGTTCACGCCCGCGCGTTGCAGCATCAACACGGTGACGAAGGCCGAATGGCTCTCGCCCAGGCCCGAGAGCAGCTCTCGGATATCCATCATGTGGTCCGACAGGCGGAAGTGCCCGTAAGAGCACAGCCGTTGCAGGTCGAAGAGGCAGGAGCGCGCGCCCTCGATCCGTTCGCGCACAAACTCGTCGGCGGCGTGGATGTCGGCGGGATGCTCCAGCACGGCGCCGTGCGCCTCGCGCATCGCGGCGGCCACGTCCGACAGGGCGTCCAGCCAGCCATGGGCGTTGTCGTCGTTGGAGAACAGCGCATAGACACCGGGCTGGCCCGACTTCTTGTGCTCCAGCAGCAGGTTGGTGATGCCACCGAAGGCCGAGACGACGAAGACCCGACCATAGGGGTTGTCCGTATTCCCGATCAGCAGGCTGTCGCGCAGCTCGTGCACCTTCGACATCGAGGTGCCGCCGATCTTCTCAACAGTATGATTCGCAAGTGTCACTTGGGGGTCTCCCGGCCCTTGTCTCTGGCCGAGCTCCTTGATTTGGGGGGGAAGAAAGGGGGCCGGGGCCGCACGCCCCGGCCCGCGCCTTATGCGTCTTCCAGCGCGTAGGAACCGTCTTCGCGGTGCACCTCGTTGCCGGTGACCGGCGGGTTGAAGCAGCAGGCCATGACCAGCTCTTCGTCGGCGACCAGCGTATGCTTGTCATGCTCGTTCAGCGCGTACATCACGCCCGGCACGATCTCGTGGGTCTCGCCGGTGGCCAGGTCGGTGATCCGGCCCTTGCCCTTCATGCAGTAGACGCTTTCGAAGTGGTTCTTGTAGTGGAACGTATGCTCCGACCCGGCGTCCAGGAAGGTGATGTGGAAGGAAAAGCCCATGCCGTCGTCGGCCAGCAGCATCCGCACGCTGGTCCAGTTGGCGTCCGACACGACGCGGTCTTTTTCGTCCTTGGTGATCTTGTTGAAGTCGCGAACAATCATCGGGGTTACTCCGCTGCGATTTGCATCTGGTTCTGTTTGGCGGCGGCTTCGGCAAGGATCTTCAGACCCTTGCCGAAGGTCTCCACCGGCGTGGTGAGGGGGGCCAGCACCTTGACGACTTCGTCATGGGCGCCCGAGGTTTCAATGATCAGGCCCTGGCGGAAGGCCTCGGCGCAGATGTCACCCGCCAGCTCGCCCGAGCCGACGTCGACACCCATCATCATGCCACGGCCCTTGACGGTGGCCCCGGGAATCTCCTTGGCGATCTCGCGCAGGCTTTCGGCCAGGATCGCGGCCTTGGTCTCGATGTCCTTCTGGAAGGCGTCATCGCCCCAGAACTTCTCGATCGCCACGCGGGCGGTGACGAAGGCATGGGTGTTGCCGCGGAAGGTGCCGTTGTGTTCGGCGGGCTTCCAGACATCGTGCTGCGGGCGCACCAGCAGCGCGGCGAAGGGCAGGCCCATCCCCGACAGCGACTTGGCCATCGGCACCAGGTCCGGCTGCACGTCCATCTCTTCGAAAGAGAAGAAGGTGCCGGTGCGACCGATGCCCGCCTGGATGTCATCCAGGATCAGCAGCGCGCCGTGCTTCTTCGCAAGGCGGCCGATGCCTTCGATCCATTCCTTCGAGGCGGCGTTCAGACCGCCCTCGCCCTGCACAGGCTCCAGGATGAAGGCCGCGGGGGCGTCGATGCCCGAGCTGGGATTCTCCAGCATCTGTTCGATCAGCGCCAGGGTATCCACGTCCTCGCCAAAGGCGCCTTCATAGGGCATCCGGGTCACGCCGTGCAGGTCCATGCCCGCGCCGCCGCGCTTGCCCTCGTTGCCGGTGGCAGCCAGGGCGCCAAGGGTCATGCCATGGAAACCGTTGGTGAAGGCGATGATGTTGCTGCGCCCCGTCACCTTGCGCGCCAGCTTCATCGCCGCCTCGACGGCGTTGGTGCCCGTGGGGCCGACCATCATCACCTTATGATCCATGCCGCGCGGTTTCAGGATGTTCTCCTCGAAGCTTTGCAGGAAGGCCGACTTCGTCTCGGTGTACATATCCAGGCCATGGGCGATGCCATCATTGCTGATGTGCTCGATCAGCGCGGCCTTCATGTCGGGGTCGTTGTGGCCGTAGTTCAGCGAGGAGCAACCGGCGAGGAAGTCGATGTACTCGTGCCCTTCCGCGTCGGTCATGATCGACCCGCTGGCCTTGGTGAAGACGGTGTCGAAGCTGCGGCAATAGCTGCGCGCCTCGGACTCACGTCGTGCAAAAATCTCTTTGTCGGCTGTCGTGACAGTCGTCATGGGGTTACCTCTGGGGGTTCGATTTTGGGGGGGAGTAGGAGCGCGCAGGGGCTCAGGCGGCTTTGGCCGCCTCAGCCGCACCCGAGGCCAGGTCGATGGTGACCATGTGCTCGGTGTCGTGGTGACCGTTGAAGTGGTCATCCTCGGTGTAATGGGGCACGTCGCTCAGCGTGCCGCCCATGCGTTCGGTGAAGCGTCGGAACAGCGCCCAGGAGGCGGCGTTGTCCTCGGTGATCGTCGTCTTGATCCGGGTCACACCCAGACCATCGCGATTCACCAGATGCGACAGCATCTTGCCGCCCAGGCCCATACCGCGGGCCTCGGCCGAAACCGCCACCTGCCAGACAAACAGCGTACCGGGCTCGCTCGGGACCATATGGCCCGAGATCCAGCCGATCACGCCCTTCTCTGCCTCTTCCGCCAGCACGCAGGTGTCGGCGAAGTGATCGCATTGCACCAGGTTGCAGTACATCGAGTTCTCGTCGAGCGGTTTGCACGCGCGCACGAGCTCCCAGATGTCGGAGCCATCCTCGGAGGTGGGTTTCCGCAGGGTCAGGTTCGTCGGTCGAAGTGTTCCGCTTCCGTCAAGCATGTGTCTCGCACTCTTGTTGCTTCGCCAGTCAAAATAGATGCAGAGCGAGATATTTCAACCACTCAAAGTAATTTTCTTCCCCAGGCCTTGTTTATAAGGGCTCTCCCCTTGATTTGACCCAAGAAACACCGAATATGCTAAGCCATGCGTAGCAAAATTGACATGGATAAGCAAAGAATTGCCTTCCCCGGCTCAGAATGCGATCCTTTGAGGACTGCAAGATTGGGGCTGACGGGCATGGACCGCACAGATGACAGCCTGATCGCGCTACGGCGAATCCTGCGCGCGACAGAGCTTTTCGGGAAGGAACTGGCACAGGCCGCGGGCCTGTCCCCGGTGCAATTCCGCGTGCTGCAACTGGTGGCCGAGAAGGGGCTGACCACGCCCAAGGCGCTGTCGGTTCAGATGGGGGTCACCCAGGGCACCATCACCGCGCTGCTGGACAAGCTGCAAAGGCAGGGGATGCTGACCCGCGAGCGCTCTGAGGTGGACCGGCGGCAGATGAACATCGCCGTGACCGAGCTGGGCCGGGAAACCCTGGCCAATGCGCCCGACCCGCTGCAACAACGCTACGTGCGCAAGTTCGAATCGCTGGAAGATTGGGAGCAGGCCCAGCTGGTCGCCTCGCTGGAACGCGTGGCGACGATGCTGGATGCCGAGGATATGGATGCCTCGCCGGTGCTGGATACCGGCGATATCAAGGGGCGCCCGTCCTGAGACAGGCGCGCCGCGAGTTCAGCGCAGCGGAACGCTGACGCGGAACTGAAGGGTTTCCATGCCGGGGTTGGTGCCCGACAGCTCGGCGTTCGAGCGGTGGTCATAGAGCAGACCATAGCGCCAGCCGTTGCGCGCCTCGTAGCCCACTTCGATTCCCGAGCGGAATTCCACCACATGGCCCAGATCCGGGCCGTCGCCCTGGGCATAAAGGCCCGGCATCAGCGACAGTTGCACGTAAAGCTGATCCAGCTCGGCGGTCCAGGAAGCCCCCATGCCGATCCAGGCGTCGCCGTCATCGGTCACCGACAGGCCAAAGCTGGGCTGGAAGGGCCCGTACTTCGCGCCGAAGTCGTATTTCATGAAGATCTCGTTCGAGATGTGATCCTCCTGGAACAGCACCTGACCGGCACTGAACGACAGACGCTGCTCGGCCGGGGCCGGGGCCATGCAGCCCTGGGCGCCGCAATGGTTCAGACCCATGTCCGTCAGGCCAGCGGCCAGGAACAATACTGCCAGGGTTCCATCCATCGGTGATCTCTCCTCTTGCTGCCTAGGTGGTAGCGCAGCGCGGGCGCGCTGTCATCCTTTGACCGTCGCGTCAGAACAATTCGCGCAGCGCCGGATCCAGAACCAGGCGGAAATCGCCCGCGCGCACGCCCGGCACGCTGAACAGATGGGTCGGCCCCTTGGTCTTGCGTGCGCCTTCCAGCACCGGGCGGGCGCGCTCTGCCGCCTGGTCCGAGGGCACATCCGCTGCCTTGGCGAAACGGGCGGCCAGCTTTGCGCGGATCTCTTCGGCCTTGCGCCAACCGCGCAGGAAATTGCCCTGGTCGCGGGCGCTGCCCTCGGTCGCCTGGGCGGCGATGCGCATCCGCTCGGCGCGCCGTTCGGCCTGTTCGGCGGTGTTGAGAAAGCGCAGATGCAGCAGCGCCAGCTCGGGGCGCAGAGCGAAGGGCGCCTTGCAGCCATGCCCCCCCGCCGACAGCCGGGCCGGCGCCGTCAGGATGCCGGGCTTGGAATAGGACGCGCTGAGCAGCCCGCGCGGCACCTGCGCCAGGATCGGTCGGGCCGGATCCAGCAGATCCTCGGTTTCAGGTATCAGCTCATAGCCCGCGGGGGCGGTGACGGGCCCCAGGGGCGCCCGGGCCAGGTGCTCGGCCAGGCTTTCACCAGGGGTCAGCGAGATGATCAGCTCATCCACATCGCCCACGATCACCCGATCGTAATAGCGGGTCAGCCCCGAGGCCCAGTCCGACAGCATGTCCCAACGGGTTTCGTCGAAATTCTCGTCCGGGGGATCGCGGGGAATGGCGATGACGTTGCAGCCCTGGGCGATCTGCGCCACCTCTGCCTCGCCGCCATGACTGATCACATAGAGGGCCTCGCGTCCGAAGAGGGCCCCGTAATAGCGCACCCAGAGGTCGAGGAAGAAGGCGTCCTTCCAGACCATGGTGACACAGGCGGTCCTCATCGCGGCTCTCCGGCTTGATACATCGCCCAATCTGTTACGGGGCGCGCGGCGCGCTGGCAACCTTCGCGGCATCCGCCCGGGCAAGTGGCCCTGCGCCTTTGGCGCCGTCCCCGCAGGCCTTTCGCGGATCGCTTTGGTCGCGACGGCGCAGTGAGAGTGGGAGGCATGGGATTTGTTTGGGGCCCCAAACATGAAAACGCCCTGCGCTTTGGGCACAGGGCGTTTTGTATAGGTCTTACATCGTTTTGGATTTTTTCTAGGTCTGGCGGCGACTTACTCTCCCACGACTTAAGCCGCAGTACCATCAGCGCGACGGCACTTAACTTCCGGGTTCGGGAAGGGACCGGGTGTTTTGC